>QHZQ01000206.1:17838-26639 GCA_003224725.1 Acidobacteriota bacterium
TCGTTGTGAACCAACTCCCCCAGAATGGTCAGGGGCCTGTTGTTCGCTTCCTGCAATGCCAGGGCGATAGCGTCACGCACACCAAAACACATACCCAAATGTTCGGCTCGAATTATTTTCATCCTTCCTCCAGGGGGTTTGGCGGCAAAGCCTGCTCGCCGCAAGGTGGTTCATATCAAGGGCATTTCAGTCTTCAATTCTGTGGGCCGACTAATCAAGGGTTTCGCCCCTTGAAAACCCCGCACATCGCGCTCGTCGTCGTCCTCAAACTCGTCCTCGAAATCAAAGGCCGAACACGACGACGATTCCAGAAATGAGAACAAAATTCTCGTTTCGATCCACGAACGGGGCTCCTCACTCGAAGATCGCAGCCCAACGGCGCCGAAGTAATTGATAACAAAAAGTACTCCGTATTATAAAGCAAACGCCCACAAAAAAAATCCCCGACTTAAGGTGCGCGCACAGCTTGAATTAATGCTTTCATGTGGTCGAGATAGCGCTCCAGGGCGCCGCGACCCGCTGGGGTCAAGCGGTACTCTGTTTTTGGAATGCGTCCCTCAAAAGACTTGGTACATGCGATGTACTGGGCTTCCTCCAGTTTGCGCGCATGGACACTGACGTTACCGTCCGTTGTATTTAGCAGTTTCTTGAGATCATTAAAGCTGAGTGAATCGTTAACCGCCAGCGCACTGACGATACCCAGACGGATACGTTCGTGGATGAGACGGTCCAGAGCACCAGGACCCGTCCTTGCCACCAGACCTCGGACTTCTCTTAATTCGCGAGTCTTCGAGCGAGGTTTGCGTTGGCGTTCCTGCGAAATCAAAGGCTGTTTAACCACCATATCTCCGGGCAATAATAAAACCAAAGATAATTTGCAGGCCACCAAATCCCGCGGCCATGAACCAGTTTCCCAAAGACAACTGACAAAAAATTGCTGCCGAGCCTAAGGCAATAAAGCAGAGACCCATGACCGGAACAATCCTAACAGAAAAAGCTCCACCGGTGACAACCCCGGTGCCATATAGCAATAGCCACACACCCGGAAGGACATTGACCGCTCCTGCCCGATAGAGCCCCACCGTAAGCAGGACGCCCACTAGCAAGGGCGGAGCAAAGCTAAGGCTGAATCTAAGTCCGGGTCCGGAAAGAAGAGGCATGTTGACGGCTCGCGCTTTGCGGAGGAGTGCCCAACCACCTATGCAGACTGCAAGCACAGCCTCTTCCACCCAGGTGGCAATCCAAGCTTCGGGGTTGAACTGGCGTGAAGCTGCCAAAGCAGCCACTAAGGCAGTGATGCCCATTAAAACACCGCCCCATCCCGGCACTGCGGTGAAGGATCCCGCGCGCTCCATCGCTTGCCGGATGTAACGCAATTCATCCATGGCATGTGCTTGCAGTGTCGGCGGCTCAGGGAGATGCGGGTGAATTTGACGACTCGAAGGCATAATGAATAGGACACTTAAATGAGCGACCTCTTTATCTACTCGCGGCGACCTTTGACCGATCTGAAGATGAAATTCTCCGTCCCAAACCCGCACCTGCCGAACTGGAAGACCCCATCATAGCCGCCCGTGCCGTCACTGTCAAGTACTTTTTTCCATAAAGCCACTGAGTCCAAATCCGATACTCGACGCTAGAAATGCAACCGAGAGAGGTGGGGACAGCGACGCTACTCAAAAGCTTAGCAGGCTACCGAATTCCCAATCCTTGAGAGAAGGATTGCTATCCATGACGACATAGTTAATTTTGCATGGGTGCGGCCCTCTGCGCCTGCCCCCTCACCCCCAGCCCCTCTCCCCTTGGGGGTGGCCGAAGGTTAAGTCTTGAGAAGACTTCACGCGGTCGCGGAGGCCGGGTGAGGGAGTGACAAAACTAACGACGCTCGGTATACCTTGCTTCATTGAGAATTCTCAATTTTGGGCACGTCCTATTGCCTTACTGGCATGGCTTAGAAGAGCTTTTGCCTGCGGAAGGACTTCCAATGCTTTAGCAATTTGCGGATCGCCGTCCAAACGCACTTTCTGGGCCTCCTCCGACCCCACTCGTGCCAGATAATATTCGTAGCGGATCTCGCGCTTGATAAAATTCAGGTTGTCCTGGAAATCTGCTTCTTCAAACTCAATCTGATTGGAATTGAGAAAGTGTCTAAACTCAGTCAAGACGGCCTCAGTCACTTCAAATGATTTGTCGGCGGCTGAGTGATTGACGTTGTACATTCGAACAAACAGGAAAAAAGAAGATTTACTCAAAAGCAACGTCTGAAACTTATTGAGGGGCGGGATTTCGATTTTAACGTCGGGCGCAATACCTCCCCCTCCATAAACCTCTCGCCCGCTGTCGGTATGGGTAACCTCAGTCGGCGCCGTTTCTTTGGGAACACCGTAATAATAGTCAAAGAAAGATTTGTGGGCGTAGTCCCTCTGAATCAACCTCCCACTGGGCGTGTGCCATTTGGCTGTAGTTAATGCTAGCCCCGCCCCATGACTCAGAGGGAACGCGGTCTGAACCAAGCCCTTCCCAAAACTCGTTTCTCCCACGATTAAACCGCGGTCATGATCTTGAATAGCCCCGGCAACAATCTCGGACGCGCTGGCACTTCCTCCGTTAATCAAGACGACCATGGGATAAAGCGGCCCCTGCGTTCCCTTCAGCGCAGGGTAGCTGTGATTTGCGCTGGCAATGCGGCCTTTTGTGATCAAAACATCCTGGCTTTTTTTGAGAAATTTATCCGCCACTCCAATGGCTGCTTCTAAGGAGCCGCCAGGATTATTTCTCAGATCCAGCACCAGGCCTTCCAAATCAGAGCCGAGCCTTTTCAGACTTTGGTCGATCTCACTTTCAGTAGTCTCGGTAAAACTGTCAATCCGGAGGTAACCGACCTTGGGGCGAATGAAGAAGGTGAAGGGAATGCTGTGATGAGGAATTTCTTCGCGAACAATAGAAAACTCAAACAACTCAGATATACCCTCACGTTGAACTGAAATATGCACCGTCGTTCCTCTGGGTCCTCGTAATTTGCCCACAATGTCCTCTACCGACAGTCCATCGGTCGGCTTTCCTTCGATCCTGGCAATGATGTCCCCGGACCGAATGCCCATGCGATAAGCGGGAGTCCCGGGGATCGGCGAGATGACTGTTGGTTTGAAATTGCGGATCCCAATGAGAATCCCCAGGCCGTAATAGTTGCCTTGCTGGTCCTCGCGAAATTCGCTGTAGGTTTTGGGATCAAGAAAGTTTGAATGCGGATCGAGAGTTCGTAACATACCCCGGATGGAATCATAAATCGCCTTTTCCACATCAAGGGACTCCGCATAGTTTTCCTCAGCCAGGCTGAGAACCTGGGTGTACGTTTTCAAAAGTTCGTCCAGATTCTCTGATGGCTTTGAGGTGGCTTGCGCCTTGCGGCTCCAGAACTCACCAGCGAGGCAGGCCGAGGCGATCAAGCTTACGAGGCAAATCAAACGACGGAAAGATTGCATACACTCCTCCGCTTGGATTTCAAGCTAGTCCCACTAGGTGGCGACGAAATTCACATTTCGGTCAAATTTGTTAAGCTGCCGTCCCCTCACCCAGGGAGCTTTCTCAAAGCTCCCATGCCTCTCCCAGTGGGAGAGGGTGGCCGAAGCGACGGCGGTCGCGGAGGCCGGATGAGGCGTCCGTAGCCGATAGAACCGCACTCCTCGGCGGTCTAAGGTTGCTCGCTACCCCTAGTATAACATCGGCAGAGTCACAAACTCTGTGAAGATAGCAAAGTGGATCAGTGTGGGGGACAAAGGACCCAGCCAGGCAAAGCCGTGGCAGGTCAGCGATTGTTGACGCGACGAAATGATTCTAGAGTCCAGACCTGGGTGGAATCCTGGTAGGTGTGTCGAAGGATGTACAAATTATCGTCGTCGGCCCGTACCCGGAAATAGATTTCGTCGGGGCCGTACCATTGATCGATCACCTCCTCTACTTGATAGCATCGTTCGCCCAGATAAAAGCAGAGAGGGCGCTCGTCGGCCTTATAACCAGAATAGCACTCTACCCGCACTTGCATTGTTAACGTCCCTTTAAGGCCGATCAATCGCCGGTGCAGGCCAAAAAATAGGCCCGAAAAGTGGGAGTCAGGTAAATATGTTAGCGTAATCGCGAAAGACAGTACTAAGTACTCGATTTCATAAATACGCTTCCGGGCACTTGAACATCATCTTGCTCTCACTCCATTCGTCAGCAGAAAGTCGCGAGAACGGAAGCAAGAATATGAGCACGGATGGAAAAGAAATACATCACTGCATTTCTGAGATGCCGGACGAAGCAGACGAACGCTAAGTGTACCAGCACAACCAAGTCAGCTAGGCCTGAGTAAGTCAAAATCAAAACCCTCCAATTGATCTTTGTGATCGGCCGCCATGAATGTCAAGAACAAAAACCAAATGTTCGTAATGCGTTAGTTACGGAGGCGAAGAAACAGCTTTGGTAGCAACGACGAATTTGCTTTCTAATTCGTCGTGGGTTTGTCCACCCGCGCGGAAAAGCCCACGGCGAGCGACGGTGGTCGCGCAGAAAAGCGCTCGCCATGGGCTACCAAAACTGCCTCCCCAAAACGCCCCCTCGTGACTAACGAATTGCAAATGTTCATACTGCCTGGACGAATCTGGAGTGTCGCCGCGCGGAGCGCGCCTCCCACATTCTTAAAACTATTAGGTTCAGCAAATCGCTTACGCCTTGGGCCGGAAATTCATTAATGATGTGGCAAATACGATTCGATCTATGTATGTATGTGCTGGTGCGGGAATCATCCAGGACGCTCATCTTCTTTACGGAGGTTGCATTCATGAAACTCTTTCGCTTTGTTTCCTGGTCACTGCTGGCATTAGGAATGACAGGATGTGTCTCGTCAGACACCCTCATCAAACTGAATCCAGACGGAAGCGGAACCGTGATCCAGAAGACGCTCATGAATGTAGAGATGCTGGCTCAGATGAACGCCATGATGCAAGGGATAGCAAAGCAGACGGGAGCTTTTGAATCCGGCAAAGATTCGACGGTGCCGGAGTTATTCTCGGAGAGCCAGATCAGAAGAATGGCAGCTAAGATGGGCGAGGGCGTAACATTCGTCTCCAGCCGGAAGATTAAGGCAGAGCAGGTCGAGGGCTTCGAGGCTACATATGCATTCAAGGACATAACTAAACTCAGGATCAGCCAGAAACTCGGCCCGCCAGGCCCAAACGAGCCAGGGACAGCACCGGATGGGTCACTCCCTGTTAACCACCATCTTTCCCCAAGGCAAGGCCGACTTGGGGAAGGCGCCTTCCTCCCCGCCACAAGAATCTGGAGGGCAACCTGCCCCTGCGGAAATCGAGCGGATGAAGAGACTGGTTAAAGGGTTGAGGATCGGAATGGCTGTGGAAATCCAGGGAAGTCTGGTTCAGACAAACAGTCCATACGTGGAAGGCGCGAAGGTCACACTGCTGGAGATGGATTTCAGTGAACTACTTTCCAATGAAGCCAAACTTAAGGAGATGGCTGCCCTCAAAAGTTACTCTCTCGAAGATGCCAAGAAAATTCTCAAAGATCTCAAGGGATTCAAAATCAATCTTGAACCGGAGTTGAGAATCGAGTTTGCCCCCAGGTAACCGGGAGAGCGCTCGAGAAACTCATCGCCGGAAGATCAAAACAAACCCATCGGGAAGGTCACGCCAAAAGTAGTCAAGGCAACCGGACCCAACGATTCCTTCAGCACAGAAATCAAACTCAGTACACCGATTCAAAAACACAGTGATTCGATGCGGTGTCTCTTAGTCCGGCGAGCTCGAAGAATTGTGTCCGAGACCACTCGCCCCGACCAGAAGCACGGGGCTAATGAGCCCGAGAGAGGCTCAAAGCGGCCAGCGAAAAGTCGTGATATCATTTAACGCCCGTAGGCTAGTAACGTAAGAGTCGGTCGGTGTTCTGTAACTTTCAAGAAGAGATAATGACAGATGGATAGGCAACCGCTCCTGGAGCGGCGTGTTCTGATCACCGGTGCGGGTGCCGGCATTGGTGCTCGGACAGCGTGTGAGGTGGTTGAACGCGGCGGGCGTGTTGCCGTGTTCGACCTTGACGGTGAGGCTGCAATGCGAACTGCTCAGTCCCTTGGTGCAGATAAAGCCATCTCATTGCAGGGCGATGTGACCGATCAAGAGGCCATCGAAGGCGTGCTTGACGCGATGACTGTGGCTTGGGGCGGCATTGACGACCTCGTCAACAATGTCGGTATTTATGATCACGGGCCACTGCTCGAATTATCCATCGCACAATGGCAACGGGTGTTTGAGGCTAACTTCATGGCTCCGATTGCGGTTTCCTGCGCGGCAGTTCGTCGCATGAAAGCGGGTGGTTCAATCGTCAATGTTTCTTCAGTCCTGGGCCAAGTCTCAGCACCGGGCCGCGGCCCCTACTGCGTTTCGAAAGCGGCACTGATCAGCCTGACCAAAATGCAGGCCGTCGAATGGGCCCAACGCGATATCCGCGTCAATGCCATTGCGCCTGGATATATCACCAGTAAAGAAACTGACAGGCTCATACAATCCGGCAGCATCGATTATGCGGGCATCTGTCGTCGAACGCCCCTGGGGCGGTTTGGAACTCAAGAGGAAGTTGCTCAGGGGATCTGTTTTCTGCTGGACCCAGCTCAAGCTTCCTATATCACCGGCCATGTGCTCGAAGTCAGTGGAGGCTGGACAGCCTATGGGTTTGTCTAGGGTTTACTGGGTGGGGACGAAGTTCAAACTTTGGTCAAGTTTGTTAACCTGCTGTCCCCTCACCCCCTGCCCTCTCCCCTGGGGAAGAGGGGTGAACGCTTGATAAGCGTTCACCAGGCCGGGTGAGGGGTCAGCTGCTTTAGGTGACCCCACCCTTGGCGGTAAGAGTGCCTGAAGAGGAGTACGACATGATCACTCGATTCGAGCATATGAGTTTCACGGTTGCCAGCCTGGATCGTGCAGTCCAGTTCTGGACTGAAGGGTTAGGTTTTAAAGTGGCATCAGTTTCTGAACGGACCGGCGACTGGCAAGCTCGAGTCACCGGCGTCCCGGGAGCCCAATTGAAGGTTGCCCATCTTTTTGGCTATGGTCACCACATGGAGTTCATTGAGTACCTCCAGGCTGCGGGCAACAGTGTGGCTCTGCAGCCCAACATGGCCGGAGTGGCCCATGTCTGCCTGGAAGTTGAGGATATTGAGAAGACGATTAAAACCCTCGCGACACTTGGTGCTGCACCCCAGGGGGAATTGATCGAAGTGGACTCTGGTCCGTTCAAGGGTTGTCGAGCCATCTACATGCGCGATCCTAACGGCGTCATCATTGAACTGGAAGAAATGCCAGGTGAGGTCAACTACGACCCATCTTGATGAGACAGGTCGTGGAGTTCAAAGCCTGCCGAAGTGTCTCTCTACGTCTGGAAACCTGCTGCTGTCGCCAGTCAAAAACTCTGGCGGGATCGTAGTGAACGAAGTTGGTGCCGGGACCTCGAGGACTTTCCCTTAAGCCCAGGGGACGATCCGCTGGCGAACCTCCCCGAAAGGCTTCGGGTTGCCCAGTAGGCTGACGAGATGAGGGTAGATACGATATCTGTAGAAGGGCATAGCCGTCTCTTCGAGTGCCGCCCAACGGATGAAGCGTCACCAGCGGGGGACCGCGGTTTATATTGAAGTTCGACCAAAGCTCGCTGGCTGAACTCCCTCTTCATGCGCTTCATGCCCTTCATGGTGGACGGACATACCATGAAGGACATGAAGACCAGCAAGGATCACAACACAAAGGTCCTCAGACCTTCCACTAACCGCTCTACATTAAAATTGATCAAAGCCTGTTAGATGCCTGAGAGTCTCAAATAAGTTAGTAGTTGAGCTTGCTGAATCCCTTTGATTTCCTCCACACATGCGTTCCATCGGGCGTTTCATCGTTGTGGGTTCAGAGGCTGACCCCTATTCTAACGCGAGAGTCGATTGGGGCTCATGGCTCTTAATCACTCGGGCTGCATAGATCGGCTTTTTCTGGGATTCGTAATAAGTGCGCGACAGGATCTCACACACCAATCCCAAACACAAGAGTTGAACGCCCGTCAAAATGAGCACCGCTGCGCCGATCATCAGGGGCCCGTTTTTGAAGCAGGATCTCCTGGTGGAGAATGAGCTTCTTGAGGATCAAGAAATCAGCAATGAAGGCGCCACGCTGGCTACCAATCCGAGGAATCCGAAGAAATGCAGTGCCACGCTGTGTTCCTCGTTGTAAAGAGGAATCACGATCGAGAATTTGATGGCGTTTTCCGAATTCATGGTTGAAGAACCTCCGATAAAATCTCCTCTTGGGGGCTAGAAGGCGTAGCCTTCCCTGGAGTTTGGACGTTTTTCTTGCGAATTCAAACGAATCAACGGGCTTTGCCCATAGAAACAAAGGTTTCGTTCCACAAAGGATGGAAATGTCAACGAAGCGTCTGTTTCATTACAAGCATGAAATGAGAGCCTTCGACTGGTAGCCACGATTGCCGCGTATTTGGCGGCAATCGTGGGTTTGTGCGGGAGATCCCCGAACTGCCCACGATTAAACGCAACCTACGCGTTTAATCGTGGCGCTTTGGAGTGCGCTGGCTTGACAGCGCTTTGTTGGCCTGCGGCTTTGACGCAGCCCCGACTGCCGACGCGGGCAAAAAACTCGCAACAAGCGTTTCAGGTGCATTCGCGTCTTTGGTAAGCTCCACGCCGAAGCCACGGGACGCTTCCCTGATGAGCCAGCCTTTCACCCAAAGGGACGGATTGTATGGACGGATTGTGCGGA
>QHZQ01000221.1 GCA_003224725.1 Acidobacteriota bacterium
CCAAGCCGGCATTGATGGCTCCTGTAAAAAATCTTGGCTAGCTACCCAGTCGGTAACTCACAACAATCGACGTGGCTCGGACGCTGTCCATGTCTTTACGAAAAAGTGACGGCCATTCCTCGAGACGTGAAGGTCGATTAGGATATGAAAAGAATTTCCTGTGGCGCGAATCGACGTTTCTGAGCTCACCTCAATCACGCCCTCCTCACCTTCCAGCAGAAACCGGTGCGTTTCAACCAGCGGGGATTGGGAGGGCGAGGCTCCCGCCGAGCCACATGGGGAAAGGACTTGCTGGGGCGACGGCTCGCCCTCCCAATTTTTTCCCAGCTTCTCACGCATTACCTTGGCGGAGCTGTATAGCTCATTGGCTGTTCCAGCGACTGTGGCCAATCAGTTTGCTTTGAGCCCGAAGCAGTAAACCTGAGAACTGAAGTCCACAGCGTAAATGCAGCCATTGGCCACGGCCAGGCCACTGAAGTGAGTCCATGTGTCTATGGAAACGTCACTATTGTAAAGGGCTCTGCCGGTCTTGGCATCGAGAGCATATAGTATGGCCTGATGGGGATTGGCCCGCCTTTCCTCAATGGTCAGCAGCTTGAATTTGCTCCAGTCGATGGTGGTAATGTCAATTTTCCCTCCCTCTTTGTTTTGCCGTATGTCTTCTCCATTGGACAGGCCAAATAGGACGCCGTTAGCAATCACCACAGGTTCAGGAACATTGAAGTCTCCTGAAATCCAGGCCGGTTCCAGAATGGGCTTTTGAGAGGCACGGGCTCTGACAACTTTGAAGGCCATAATACTTCCATGAGGATTGGGGCCGTTCGTCAGAGGAAACCTGGGAGCTTTCTTGGAGACCTCACCCCAGACGGGGACGTAAAGCCAGCTTTGTCCTGCTTCATCTTTCCAGGCAGACAACCCTCCCCAGATTCCTTTTCCTGCAAAAGTTTCCTCATCGTTTGCCAAGCGGGGAGTGACAAATAAGGGCGTGTGATGATCTTTATTCCCGAGTGCCTCGGCATCCATCAAGTAGAGGACCCCTTCCTTTCCTCCTACTGCCAGCAGATTGTAGTCGCTGTCTGCGAACCACACTGGACTGGTACAGGAAATGTCCAAATCAAATCGATTGACGTCCCTCCAGTTGAGTGGAGTAAAGTGATCCAACAATCTGAGATCGCCTACCGAGACGGCCAGTACCGAATTAGCATACTGTTGAGTGGAGGGATCAAAGGTGCCGTCGCCGGTGGCGGCATAGATTCGCCCGTTTTTTCCAATGGTTGCTCCTCCTCGGCCCCAGCTTCCCGCTCCTCCACCGAGATCTCCGAACAGGTGCCGAGTGACCGGACGCGACGGATCTCGAACATCCATGGCATAAATTCCCAACAGATCGCCGCTGCAAGATTGAGACACTGAAGTATAGAGAACGCCATCCACCAGATTCAGGCTCCAGTTCTTAGAGAAGGGAGTCACAAACTGAACCGGACCGAATTTGATTTGACCGGTACCCAGGTCCAGTCCATACAAGACTCCCTCTGCTGTGATGACATAAATGAGTCCTTTTCCTTTGTCGATGACGGGCGTGGCTGTGATGGACTGAGGACATTGCCAATAAATCTCATCGTGCGGGAGAGCGTGAGGTTCGAACTTCTTGCTCCAAATCAGAGTTCCGCTCTTAGTGTCCAGCGCAAAAAGAATATTGGAAGTCCCGGCTACGTATACTAGCGTTTTGACTCCCTGGGGAGTGGTTACGTTGCCGGCTACCAGCGGAACCGTCAGCGCATGAAGGGCCCGCGGCTCATTCTTCAGTTGTACCTTCCACTTCAGCTCTAGTCTCTCGACGCTTTGAACACTAAGGATTTTTTCATCGAAAGCCCACCCGGATCGTTGGGGATCGTACCCAAAGGTTAACCAATCAGCCGCATCCAGCGTACCGGGTGGAAGGAACCCCGAAACGCAAAACAGCACCAGAAGTGAAAGCCCATTGAGCTTCATGATAGGAAAGTTTCCCCTTGAGATTTTCGTTCCAAGAAAAGTTCACACGGCGACTATTACTTTGAACCTGAACGGATCAGTTAAATTGGGTCCTTGGCACAACCCGCCGGCCATTCAAGTCCTTTCCCCATGAGGCTCGGCGGGAGCCTCGCCCTCCGACCTGTGCCGGTTTTAATTTTTTCACAGCAAGCGACGGCGGTCGCGGAGGGCTGGGTGAGGGCCGTTGCGTGCGGAGCGCAGGTTTGGCGACAACCACATTTTTCCCCGCTGCCTAACTTTGGTTTCAGGCCGATTCAACCAAAATTTCCCAACACATCATGGCTTCCCGTTCAAGAAGCGGCGCACTACATTGGCAGTGATTCGGGAGAGGTTCTCGTCGACCAGCAAAGATGCCGGATAGGTGATGGAGCCGGCCGAAAACACTGCCCCGCCGTGATCAACCTCGTAGTAAACCATCTCCGCGCCGCCGTCATCCGGGTTCAGTCCTTTGGCCAGCAAGACCGCATTCCTGGGGGAGTGAGGACTTCTCTTGTCGGTTTCGTACCCAGAGGCCCCGCCGTGGCAGCGTTCGTGCAAACTCGCTATCCCAAACAAATCCCCCTCCCGAAGATTCGTTCCCGCAAAGGCCCAATGGGAAGGTTGCAGCACTCGATAGGGTGCGCCGGTCATAATTCCAGTGTCGGTCGTCACCACGCCCAAAAGAGTGGCCTCGGGTTCGACCGTACGGTGAAAGCGGCTCTCGTAGTAGATGTCGGGATTGACTGGATCCGACATTCCTAATGAGCCATCTTCGTTCGTGGTCAGAAGTTGAGTCCTGCAGCGCATCGTGGCTTCATCAAGGAACTCGATCTCGCAATTGATTCCGTTACCGCCCAGGTACATCAAGCGACCGCCACGCTGATGGATCCAGGCTTTTACCTGCTCATACATCTTGCGCGACCAGTATTCGGGATGCACACTCATCATGAGGATCTTGTATGCGTCCAGATCCAATTGGCCGGAGTGTAAGTGGTATTCTGAGTAGAAATCGTAGGCGAAACGCTCCCGCTCCAGCCAGCCTAGCAATCTCCATTCAGCGGGAGCCATGTGACAGCTCAGGCGGCCCTCAATGGGATCGCTGACCTCGACCTGTTCCGGGATGTGATTGCCCAGTTCAGGACGCTCAAACGACAGCGGTGCATACTCGTTGTCAGCATACTGCCAAATTTTAAAGGTATAGGTTGTGTAGCGTTCCAGGTCGAGACGAGCATTGACGGTAGGCTGGGCGGGGAGCTGATGGGCACTGACGTAGTTGCTGCGCCCTCCAAAACTATTGTAGGCATTCCAGGCATTGGTGGAGGCGAGCACTGCGACAGGCGCTTGTGGCCTGGCAGGGGCGACTACCCAGGGAAAAGAGAAGAACACGCCGGATTCGCCTTTGGCGTGAAAGTAGTACAAGCCGGAACGTTCCGGTCCCGTCACGAATTGAGTCTGATGGGGATTCCCGTAGCCTTGCTTGTTCCAGTGGACACCGCTGCGGGTGTAGTCGCCGTCCGGCGTGATTTGCATCGTGGAACACGGACCATGCTCGTCGATCCAACCGAGCAGCCGCACGAATTCCTTCTTCCACCCGTAGCGCCACAGGCTCAGCCGAAATGGCTCTACTGAGTGAACGCGAAATTCCGACTTCTCGCCCGACTTGACCCACTTCGGCCAGACGTAGCCCAGCAGACGATCCGAGAGCAGTCGAAACTGATACGGCTTGCCTGGCTCGACGCGCATATTCACACTCTTGGAACCGAAACCAGGTCTAACCAGCGTGATTCGATAAGGTCCAGGTTCAACTTCAGCTAGAACAGCTCCCCGAGGTGTTGACCGGACCACGGCGACGCTCTGGCCATTCTGTTCAAATTCCACCAGCACGTCGGCCAGAGCCACGTATCGTTCGTCACTGACATACCCAACAAGCAAGGATTCCTCCCATAAAAATCCCCTCCCTGGGAGGGGCAGAAGGCGTCAGCCTTCCGGGGTAGGTCTTTCTGGTTCGGATTCAACCCACCCCTGCACCCTAGAGTAAGCCGATCTTCCTTAAGATCGCTTTCAGCTCCGCACGGTCTTCTGCCAGAAGAGGCGTGAGGGGGAGCCGGCAAGGTCCGGCTGGCAATCCGAGGAGGGCCATAGCCTCTTTCAGAACAACTGTGTGGTAACCTTTTCGCTTCGCCCGCAGGCTAGCGAGATGAATCACTTTCTCAGTTACCAACTTCCTGACAGTGGCGTAATCTTCAGCTGCGGCCGCTTGATAGATTGACAAGGGGATCTCTGGTGCGAAATTGGCCAGCCCTGTGGTGAAGCTCGTGGCTCCACAAGCAAAATATGGAACCACCAAGGGCTCGGCCATTCCGTTGATCCAGGCCAACCGATCTCCCAATTGTTCTACCGTGGCAACAAAAGCTTTGAGGTTGCCTACCTCATCTTTTAGACCAACCACATTTTCTATCTGGGCCAGCCGCTCTACCCATTCCGTCGTATAGGCAAACTGACCCGTGCTGAAAATGATCTGGCCCAGGCTGCAAGCCTTAGCCAGCGCCTCATAGTGACGATAGAGACCCTCCAGATCGGGATCGGCAAAATAGAACGGATTAATCATCAGGCCGCTGACTCCCTCCGCTTCAGCGAACTGAGCCAGCTCGCAGGCCAGTCGCGTGCTGTGTCCGATGCCGGCCAAAACTGGAACACGCCCTTTGGCGGCCCGCACGGTCGTGCGAATGACTTTCCGATTTTCCTCAAGGCTGAGAGCATAGAATTCACCAACACCGCCGGCGCAGACGATCATGTGCACACCAGAACGGCACATCCGATCAATGATCAGTGCCAGTCCATCCGTATCCAGCTCATGATCATTGGTAAACGGGGTGATGGAAAAAGAGAGCACCCCTTTAAGTCGGGCTTTTAATTCATTCGGTTTCAAGTTGCGAGTTGCTCCCTTGAAAATCCCCTCTGGGGAGGGGCAGAAGGCGCAGCCTTCCGGGGTGGGTCCTTCCGGTTGGGATAACCCACCCTGAACCCCTCCGTGGAGGGGAATCTAATTTTCATCGCGCGTGGGTATCCGAAGGATCATGAAAAACTCCTTAGAAATTGACTTCAGTCGAAACGCACGAAAGGAATCCCAACCGAAAAGGACCCGCAGAGACGCAAAGCCAAGCCTAAGAAATCTTAAGGAGTAGCTTTCCCGGCGGCCTGTCGGGCAAAGCTCCAACCTGGGAGTCTGCCGCACCTAGTTAGCACTGGCTGTCGCCAGGTCCGCAGTCCCTCAGCTAAAAGCAGTTTGCGAGTTCTCCTTTTCTTGGCAAGATTTTCGTAAAATTTCCGAAGGCCAAAGTCAGCACAGGCTCCGAAAAAGAGAGTTTTTTTCTGCGCCCTTATCCTTTTCCTCCTCTTGGTGTCTTTGTGTCTTGGTGGTCTTCTTTGGGTCCTTCGTGTCTTTCGCGTTTTGATTTTCCGTTGGGCCTCAGGCTGTGCTGCGTCTCAGCGCCTCTGTGGTTTCTTTCCCTCTCCCGTTTGCTTCGATTTAGCCTCAATGCCACTCGGTGAAGAACCTCTTCCAATTCTCGTAGATGATTTGATCCTGGATCTCTTTGGGGATCTTAGGGAGATTGCTTCCCTCCACAGGAAGGTTCACCCTTCTTAGCCCGTTGATGACATTATCAATCGTGCCGGAAGGGAAATCCGACCCCAATAGAATCTTATCTTCGACTCCGTATTCCATCGCCGTCACCATGGCCTGCCAATAACGCCAGGGCCGGTAGTGTACTGCGCTGATATCGGTGTAAACGTTTGGGCACTTGCGGATCAGCACCACCGTGTCCTGCTCCCAGGGGTGCCCCAGATGGGCAATGATCATCTTCAGATCTGGGAAATCCATAGCAACGTCCTCAAGCTGCAGAGGCAAGCCCCACTTCAGCCGTGCCTGGCTGGGGAA
>QHZQ01000757.1:0-1252 GCA_003224725.1 Acidobacteriota bacterium
CTTTCCGCACTGCCTTGCCTGCCAGCGCATTTCTGTCGATGGAGGTGGCCTCGAACGTCATGCTTGCCGGCCGTCCAGGACTGCGGCCGTAGACATAGGTTTGAAACAACTCCAGAATCTCCGCCCTTCTCCGCTGGTACCAGGTCTCCGGGCTGGTGACCTTTTCGCCATTCCGTGATACCAGCGTATCGGGCAAAGTGTACTTCGGGACTTTGGCCTCGTCGTAGTTTGACTCATCGGGCTGTGCGGTCGCGGCAGAACCAATTATCAGCCCGACCAGCCCGCAGCTAAGAAGTCGTCTGGGAAACATGTGAAACACCCTCCGAATATAGCACGAGTTACCGCTTGATCACGGCAGCATTGCCGCGAAGGCTCTCTTGAACTAAGCCAGTAAGAGTCTCCTGGTCGCGTTGCCGATCTTGGTCGTGCAACTTTTGAAGGACCTTTGTCAGCTCCTCAGCCCTAGCCCGTTCGCCACGCTCACCCGCAATACGACTCAGCTGGTAGTATGCGTTGGCGTGATTGGGATTCAAGGCACAAGCCTTCTCGAAGCATTTTTCCGCGGAGGCCAAAGGCCGACTCTCGCTCGCCACTATCCTTTAAAAGCTGGCCGCTGCTACGCTTAGTATCGTTTGATAGCTGGGCCGCCCGGACGTATTCGGACCTCAAAACACAAACTTCACCGCCAACTGCACAACTCGCATCGGATAAGCGGATCCAGGAATTGCAAACCTGGAGCTTGCAAGGTTTGTTTGGGGGCGATAGAGGTTGATCCTATTAAACAGGTTGAAAGCTTCCAATCGCACTTGTAGTTGGGCTTTTTCGGCACGCCCAATCGGTACCGGAAAGGTCTTGACGAAAGCAGCGTCGGTGCGCCAAAATCCCGGACCTCGGAAAAAGTCTCGAGGCAGATTTCCTGTGCGAAGTTCCGTGGACGGCGGCAGTGGGAATAGGTCTTTCTTAAGTCCGGTGGTGCCATCCAGCCATTGCCTTGTGCTGTAAGAGCGAGGCACATCACCAACAGGCCTATCAGGCCGCTCAGATCCTTGACCGTCGGCATTAAAGTCGTCTCCGAATCCATAGATTCCCGAACTCCGAGGAACCCAAGGGTCCCCACTTTGCAAAAACCAGATCGTGTTTAGTTGCCAGCCCCCCAAAGCCCCTGCCAACCATCCCTTCCGGCCCCGCAGGATGGGGAGTTCCCAAACATTGTGCAGATGGAAGACGTGAGTGGTATCGTCACGAGAGAAGT
>QHZQ01000757.1:1299-3133 GCA_003224725.1 Acidobacteriota bacterium
CTTCATCAAAGTTACCAACGTAATTCCGATTGGTTCTTCCGTGACTGTAGGTGTAGTTCGCGCTGAATTGCAGCCCCTGACTAAACCGTTTGGAAGCTCCAAAGATGAGGCCGTGATAAAACCGCTTGCCCAAATTTGTGTAGATGAGGAGACTGGTCCAGTTGGGATTCAGTCGATCCAGATTCCCGTCAACCAAGTCACCCGTGAACCGATTGGCGTTGAATGCGTAAATATCATTCGTAGTGCGCCGGTACTTGTAATTCCCAAATACCATGAGATTGTTCGACAGTTGGTACTGGACCCCACCAAAGATGTCATAGACGGTTGGGCTTTTTAAATCGGTGACTATTCCCGCCAAGCTCACTGGAACGCCATCGAACCCTCCAGCCGCGTTAACGTTCTGGACCTTCAGGTTAGGATTGACGGGAAAGTCGATCGTGCCGGGTGGGGCAAGGCCGTAGACAATCGGAATCCCCTCTTGAACCCCGGCGGTAACAGTAGCGAGACCCGGCGGATTGGAATACATATCATAGAAAGGATTGGTATCGNNNNGAGCAAATGCACCCCGAATGGAAATCTTGCCCCTTTTGCTGGGATCCCACGCCAGACCGAGCCTTGGGCTGAGGTTGTTCCAGTCCGTGTTGTAAAAACGATCGACTCTCTGATTGGTCACTTTAGCGGCGCTATCCGCATTCAGTTGTTTGGAGGTCAGGACCGGTTCCCACATACTCTTGCCTTTGCCCATCGTGTTATTGAAGAACGATTCGTAACGTAAGCCATAGTTGAGAGTAAGATTGGGGCGAATCTGCCAAGTATTGGAAACGAAAAAGGACAGTTCCGGATGGATGTAAAACAGCGGGGTTATCTTGGTTTTGCCGGTCTCAACATCCAGAGTTCGTACTTCCTGATAAGGCTCATCGTCGGCAAAGTCCAGGACGCTGCCAAAATAGTAGGCAGGTATCTCATAGGCCAGGAAGGTTTCAGTAAGGAGGGTAGCGTGGCGATAGGCGCCCCCCACTTTTATTGCATGTCGGCCCCGGTTAATCGACAGAATATCTCCCACCTCGGTGACATTGGGCGAAAACTTTCCCGTTTGCCAACCGCCAGCATTGCCTACCGATATCCCGTCATCCGTATACATGCCCGGAACATTCAAGGCTCCACTCAAATATCTGTTAATCTGCCTCCAACTGAAGTGCCCAAAGCGTGCTTCATTTAGAACGNNNATGGGTGTGAACCACGTTTACATATTGAGCCTCACCAGACAGAGCTACGTCAAAGGCTTCCCGAATTCCAAATTGCCGCCAGTTGACCCGAGTAAACCAGTAACTCGCATACAGGCGATCATTAGCACTGGGCGACTGGTAATCTAACCGTCCATTGAACTGATTGCCCCTTCGGGTGGCAGGTTTGTCAACGACAGTCTCCCCTATATCGGGGATCCCGTCAGGGACATCCGACCATTGAAATACCCCAGGAAGAGGACTTCCCAGATCTGCCAGGCCTGAAGTGGGGTAACGAAAGGGTCTATAATTATTCAGTAGATTAGCTGCGATAGAGTTTGGTCTGGTTCCCACGACGAAGTCTCGAAAGGCTTCAGTCTCTACCAAGGTTGTATAACTAGTGGCCTTTCTCTCCCGTAGACCTTCATAGGCACCGAAAAAAAAGAACCGCTTCTTGAAGATGGGACCACCCAGTGTGCCCCCAAATTGGCGCGTGTAGGTGTTGGGAACCGCCTCGCGCGTGCTTCGAAAAGGCACCGCATTAAACTGATCTTCGTTGGTAGTAAACTGACCGGTTCCATGCCACTCGTTGGTCCCCCCTTTGGTAGTGA
>QHZQ01000757.1:3160-5045 GCA_003224725.1 Acidobacteriota bacterium
TCCTCGTTGGGGGTGAAAAGCATGCCCCAAGAGCTCCCTTCGGTATACCTCATGTTGATGCCATCCAAAGTAAAGTTGCCTTTGTTTTCCCGCCCCCCTGAAGAGATGTTTGGAGCCCCAGTTTGAGACATAGCGTCACAGCACCATAGGTTGACGAAAGATCCGCTGTCCCCACCAACGGGCTTACCTGTAATGCCTGGGGTCATATATGCCACATTGAGAACGCCCCGACCCTGCAATGGCAGTGATTTGATTTCTGTTTCGCTGATCACCTCGGTGATCCTGGCAATCTGCGTCTCGACTTGCGGCTCCTCACTGGTTACATCGACCGTCTGGGATACCTCGCCGACTTCCAGAGTGAAGTTCAGTCCCGTAATTGCCCTGGCACTTAGCTGGACTCCGCTTTTCACGATAGTCTTAAATCCCGAGACCTCGACACGCACTTGATAGCTGCCTGCCAGCAAATCAACAATACGATAGTAGCCATCATCGGCCGAGAGCGCTGTCCGCGAGACTCCTGTCGCTTTGACCTGCGCTTTGGGCACACTGGCGCCGCTCGAGTCTGCAATGTGTCCCTGAATCGTGCTGGTTTCCTGGGCGATTGAGTATGTCCAGAGAAAAACGGAAAGAACTAATGAGACTCCTACTACCCTTGCACCAATGGACGCCATCCCCACACGGCGTTTACTCCATTTTTCTATGGTACTCATTTCCTTTTTTTCCTTTCTTGCCGTTACAAATATTTGAAAAAGAGAAAAACCATCCTCTCGCTCGATTTTCGAATCTCGTCTACGAGTAGCAACTCGGAATCTCAGGCGCTTAAGGCTGGCTTTATAAAAACCTTTGTCGATGTCTGGTAGCGACAGGTATTCCTGCCTGTCGACCGTGCGCGAGCACGGCAGTTTTTGGGTGCCGCTGGGCCCACGACAGGCAGGAATGCCTGTCGCTACTGGAAAAAGCTCTTTGTCTACTGGTTGCCTCGACTCGGGATGCAAAATCGCGATGCAGTACGATTAAAGCAATGCGCGCTTGTTCCCTAAGACGAATTTTTGACCGTTTTTACCAATGCCAGGGAATTTTTTTAAGGAGCGGAAAGTACTAACTCACAGATCGGCTGCTCCAGAGCCGAGCGCTCCCAGTCCCGGTCCCGAAGGGGCAATGGAGTTTTAAAAGCGAAGAAAGGTTTCCTGGGTAAGGTCCTCCGCCTCAGATGTGTTCCCCAGGATTCCTACAAGATAACGGTAAAGTGGATCCTTAAGTAATTCGAAAAGCTCGGCGATCCTCTGCTCCAGCGCAGAACTGCGCTCCAAGCCGATCGACACTTTCTGACTGAGTGAAAGATCCGTTGTGGTCACGTAGGTGAGGTGAACTGAAAAAGCCGATCTAAGTAACGAATTTCATCAGCTTGTCTTACACTTAAGACGCAAGAGCAAGCTCTTTTACCATGAGTCCAGACAAAAAAATTGCAACAGGCGGCTGAGAGCATCGTCAGCGTTTTTCCGGGACTGAACTGATCATCCAGATGGAAACGCAAGAAGTACTCTGGCTCTGGGTTGCTAGAGGTCACAGTCAGCTCACTCTGATCAGCGCCTTCTTCTGCGCTCAAGCCGATGGGAAACCCGATAGGAAAAAGAAAACAAAGCAAACAACCTGCAGCGATTGGTGGCTGGTAAGGAAAGGACCAGATCGTTGCTCAAGGAATTCACCGGATGCCTATCTTTAGGAGTCCCCAATAGGTTTTGAAGGGTTGCTAGATGCATTCAAACTTTGTTTGAGTAATTATCATAGCCCATAAACACTCCTTGTCAAGCAGAAACCAAAACATCTTTAGGACATAAAGTGAGGTTCAGGCTGAGGTGACGACGGCAGCAATGCGCTTTCTGCT
>QHZQ01000007.1 GCA_003224725.1 Acidobacteriota bacterium
AGTTTGGCTTATGCCTCACCGCTTTCAGTGAGCTGAAAGCCATCAGGGTCAAAGTGAGATTCTCATTTTCGAAAGGGAAGGTGTGAAGAAATTGAGAGAGGGCCTGGAACACGTCCCCCCTCGAACGAGGGGGGACTTCAGGGGGGTCACTGGAAATCCTCACCAAGTCTTGATTCAACAGAGACTACCCCCCTCAAGTCCCCCCTTTGGCCAAGGGGGGACGAGTCCGAGAGCAAGGAGCTTCTGCAAGGACTCACGAATTTTTCACAGCTTCAGGGGGTGCCGGGGGATGTCCCTGGACGAGCCTCTGAGGTGTCAGCGACCCGGACATCCCCCGCAGCCGTGGCGACCCTCACCCCCCTGCCCCTCTCCCCCGATTGGGTGCGAGGGGAGAGTATTTTTCTATCACTTTTCCAAGAACGGGCATCCATGTATTCTACTACCGTAAACCCTGCCGCCAGAATCCATATTGAGCTGGAAAACGAGTGGCTTCGTCTGAGCCTCCTTCCAGGGGTTGGGGCCAAGATATACGACCTGGTGTGGAAGCCGACAGGCAGAAACTTTCTCTGGCATAACCCGCGAATACTCCCTCAACCTTATCCCATCGAAGCCAATTTTGATAATTACTGGTGCGGCGGCTGGGATGAAGGGTTTCCAACCTGCGATGAATGTGACTTTCGGGGCGAGCACTATCCGAATCTGGGTGAACTGCGGTCGCTTGGCTGGACGGTCGATTCGGTCGAGTGTGTCGATAAGGATGCGGTTGTCGCGCTTTCAGCATTTGGGCCAATCAGCCCGGTTCGTGCTGTTAAGATCGTGACCTTGGCTGCCGGTTCTCCGATGGTCCGCATGCGGTATGAACTCACTCATCTGGGACCCATGCCACTCGATTTCATTTGGGGAACGCATCCCGCTCTGGAACCGACTCCCCACATGATTCTGCGCCTTCCGGCCAAGAGGGGAATCGTTGGCCTGGCCTCTGACCCTTCGCTCGGAATACCCGGCCAACGTTACTCCTGGCCAATCCTGGAAACTTCAACCGGGCGGACGGATATGAGCAAGGTGCAGGGAATCCAGGCAAGGATCTTTTGTGGCAATTATGCCACTGATCTTGAACGCGGCTGGTACGCCGTGGAAGACACTCAATCGGGCCAAGGTTTCCTGCTCCGGTTTCCAGTCGACCAATGCCCTTATCTCTGGATGTGGCTTGTTTACGGCGGCTGGCGGGGGTACCATCATGTGATCCTGGAACCCTGGACCAGTTTTCCAGTACACCTGGCCGAGGCGGTGAAGCAGAATACTCATCGCCACCTGAACCCCGGAGAGAAGTTTTCCTTAGAGCTTCTGGCAACGATCTATGCCTTCCCAGAAACCTGGGAAGACGCGTTAAAGAGAGTTGAATCGGTGAACCGACCGTAGTCCGAGGGTAGTTTCTCTCAAATGACTATACCTAAGCTCTCAGAATATGGTCCCCGATTGTTTGCGAGAACGTCATCTTGCTCTTGCTCGTGTCTCACTCGCTTAGCCAGCAGGAGCCCGAGCAAGACCAGGAGCAAGAGTACGAGCACGAATGGAAATGAAATCGAGCACTAAGGAGATCCGGTCATGAAGCTCAAAGATCGTGTGGCAGTCATTACCGGTGCCGGTTCAGGCATTGGCCGGGCTTCGGCGAAGGAATTTGCCAGGGAAGGAGCCCATGTGGTAGTAGCCGATATTAACGTCGCCGGGGCGCTGGAAACCCAGCAGCAGATTGAAGCAGCGGGAGGAATAGGCCGCGCTGTGGAGACAGATGTCTCCAATCCCGTATCTGTCCAAAAGTTAGTTGAAGAGACGCTTAGCATCTATTCTCAGATCCACGTGCTCTTCAACAACGCGGCCATTCAAGTCAACAAGACGGTGGAAGATACGACTGTAGAGGAGTGGAACCGCGAAGTCGCCGTCAATCTCGGTGGCGTCTTTCTGTGCTCTAAGTATTTCTTGCCACATCTGCGAAAGACGCGCGGAACCATTATCAACATGGCCTCGGTGAATGGCTTCTTTGTCGAACCCATTTGCGCCGGGTACTGCGCCACTAAGGGGGCGATCATAGCGCTGACGAAGGCCATGGCAATTGATCACGGCAAGGAGGGCATTCGTGTCAATTGCATCTGTCCCGGCTACATCGATGCGGGCCTGGCCTGGGGTTATTTCGAGGCTCAACCCGATCCAGCGGCCGCACGCGCGGCTGCGGGAAAACTGCACGCTTTGTGGAGAATCGGCCGGCCTGAAGAGGTCGGACGTGTCGCGGTTTTCCTGGCCAGCGATGAAGCCTCTTTCATGACCGGTTCGGCGGTGGTGGTGGACGGCGGCTTCGGTTCCGGTTTGCCACCGAGCAGTTGAGATAACCACGCGCACACGAAAGACACGGTATTCTCATGACTCGGCGACGCCACCAATCGGCTGCATAAGCGCTCTCCTGATTATGTCTCTTCATCCGGCTCACACTGCTCTGTGGTTGCTCGCTGTAGCGCTTTTGATCGCCGCTTCTCGCAGCAACTCTCCAGAGCCTGCGATTCCACAGTTCACCGATATCACCACCTCTTCCGGAATCTCCTTTCACCATATGAGCGGCGAAGCTTCCGAGAAGAGATACATCTTTGAAGCCAAAGGGGGCGGCGCCGGCGCCTTTGATTTCGACAATGACGGCTGGATGGATATTCTACTGGTTCAGGGCTCGACGCTGGAAAGGTTTCGCTCAGGTGACAACGCCGGTCCCTCTCTCTTTCGCAACAAGGGTGATGGCACTTTCGAAGATGTGACTCAAAAGGCCCGGTTCAAACGACAAGCTGGATGGGGAATGGGAGTGACTTTCGGCGACTACGACAATGATGGCTTTACCGACATCTATCTTACCTGTTTGGGACCGAACATTCTCTATCGAAACAACGGCGACGGGACGTTCACGGACGTGACGGAAAGAGCCGGCGTCGGTGACCACAGATGGAGTACTTCGGCGGCCTTTGGCGACTACGATCAAGATGGCTTTCTCGATCTCTATGTCTGTAACTACCTCGAAATGGATCTCAATCACCTGCCTGCACCTGGCTCGGGCCAGTTCTGCTCATACCTGGGAGTGCCCGTGTTTTGCGGCCCGAGAGGAATTCCAGGTGCGGCGGATGTCTTATACCGCAATAACGGAAATGGAACGTTCACGGATGTTTCCGAGAAGACCGGTGTGCTGGACCGCAAGCGCCTTCCCGGACTGGGTGTCGTCTGGACTGATGTTGATAATGACGGCGATCTCGATCTCTATGTGGCGAATGATGCCGAACCGAACTATCTCTTTCTCAACCGTGGCAATGGTACCTTCGAGGAAAGCGCCCTGATCGCCGGGTTGGCCTTGAGCGGGGATGCACGAGCACAAGCCAGCATGGGCGTGGATGTTGCCGATTATGATAATGACGGCCGCATGGATGTGTTCTCGACTCATTTTGCCAGTGACTACAGCACGCTCTACCACAATGAGGGCCATCTGGTTTGGGAAGACGCAACACTGAAAGCGCAACTCCGAAAGTCCTATGGGCTGCTCGTCGGATGGGGCACCCGCTTTGCCGACTTCAATAATGACGGATGGAAAGACCTCTACCATTCCAATGGCCATGTCTATCCATTCCTGGAAGGCGGCCGCTTTGAAGAACGCTACGACCAGCCCGGCACCCTTTTTCTTAACCAGAAGAACGGAACGTTTCTGGATGTCTCTTCGAAGGCCGGAGCGGGAATGCAAGCGAGGAAGTCGGGCAGAGGAGTGGCCTTTGCCGATTTCGACAACGACGGCGACATTGATTTGATTGTAGCTAACATGAACGATTCGCCTCTTTTTCTCAGAAATGATCGATCAGATTCAAACCATTGGATCATGCTCAAAACGGTCGGCAGAAAGAGTAACCGAGATGGAATCGGCGCCCGGATTACCGTCGTTACCGGAAAGCTGCAGCAGATCTGGGAGATCAAGAGAACGGTAGGGATTTACTCTGCCAGTGATCCCCGCGCTCATTTCGGGCTAGGCCTTTATGGCAAGGTGGACTTGTTGAAGGTCCGCTGGCCCAGCGGCAAAGTTCAGGAGTTCAGAAATGTTGCTGCTGACGCTCATTACGTGGTGGATGAGGAAGAGGGCCTTCGGAGGGAAAGACTTTCGAAGGGGGAGCCACGGAGGCACTGAGACACGGAGAGAAAGCCGAGGTTTAATACGGATGTAATCCCCTCTTGGGCTCGAGAGGGGGGGCCGACAGCCACAGGGGGTGGGTTGTTGACGATCGAGACGACCCACCCGGGCTGGCTGCGCCAGCCACCCCTCCCAAGAGGGGATTTTTCAAAAGCCAAAGTAGATCTCTGAAAGGGACCGTTGGAGATGGGCGGGGCAGCAAAAGGGATGCCGTGTGAAGAGGAGGATCTCCTGCCATTGTATTTGTCTCGCAAACGTAAAATGAGGGACAACGACCCGTGCGGGTGGCGCATTGCGTTGATGCTACTCTTAGCGATCACCGGATGCCGGGGCCAGCCCGCTCCTAATGCCCCTACTGCAGATCTCGAACACCGAGCGGAGCAGGCACTTTCACAAATTTCAGGCACAATCGTGGTCGAAGGGCTTTCTGAGCCCGTCGAAATCTTGCGCGATTCCTGGGGAATTCCTCATATCTTTGCGAAGACCGCTCAGGACATGTTCTTTGCTCAAGGATTCGTCGTCGCCCAGGACCGAATGTGGCAACTCGATATCTGGAAACGGACGGGTGAGGGGCGTTTGGCGGAAATCCTTGGTCCTTCCGCCATCTCGAGGGACAAGTTGGCTCGGCTTTTGCAGTACCGGGGAAATTGGGAAGCGGAATACCAGAGCTATCATCCTCAAGGGCGACAAATCATTGAAGCTTTCGTTAGAGGAATCAACGCCGCGATCGCCCTGACCGCCAATCGTCTCCCGATCGAGTTCCAGATCATGGGCTTGAAGCCTCAGCCGTGGACTCTGGAAACGGTCGTGTCACGCATGGCTGGATTTGTCATGACACGCAATGCCAACAGCGAGCTCTGGCGGGCGGAGATGGTGAAGGCGGTCGGAACGCAGCAGATCGAGGAACTGGCGCCGCTGAACCCCTGGAAGAAGCTTCGAGTTCCGGAAGGATTAAACCTGGATGGCATCGACTCATCCATCATGGCCTTGTTTCCAGGAAAGGATGATAAGCTGAACTTTAAACCGGTCGAGAGCAACAATTGGGTTGTTGACGGGACAAAGACAAATACCGGAAAACCGCTACTGGCCAATGACCCTCATCGCCCCATTCTGAATCCCTCTCTCCGTTATATCGTTCACCTGAATGCTCCGGGCTGGAATGTGCTGGGTGCGGGAGAGCCGGCTCTGCCCGGTATTGCCACCGGTCACAATGAGCATATTGCCTGGGGAATCACCATTCTCGGAATTGACCAGCAGGATGTGTATGTCGAAGAGGCCGACCCGCAGAATCCGGATCGATATCGGTCGAGTGACGGGTGGAGTCAGATGCAGATCGAAAGACAGCTCATCTCCGTGAAAGGAGAAGCGCCGGTAGAAGTAAAGCTCAAATTCACTCGCCATGGCCCCATTATCCACGAAGATCCGCAGAAACACAGGGCCTATGCGCTGAGCAGCGTTAGTAGCGAGCCCGGGACCGCGGGCTATCTGGGGGCACTGTCGATTCATCAAGTCAGAAATTGGGAAGAATTTGCAAAAGGCGTGGAGCATTGGAAGGTGCCCTCACTCAATCTAGTGTATGCCGATGTGGACGGCAATATTGGCTACCAGGGAGTAGGACTCACGCCGGTGCGGAAGAACGGGGATGGACTGCTGCCAGTCCCCGGCAGTACCTCGAAATACGACTGGGAAGGATTTCTTCCGATGTCGGCCTTGCCTCACTACCTCAACCCGGTTCAACACTCTATTGCTACCGCGAACCATAACGTAATTCCTCGGTTCTTGGCTATGAGCTGGGGTCTTCCTTTCGCTATGACCGGATTGTGGAAGTGTTGCGGCAGCCGATCCGTTTTACGATTGAAGACTTCAAGAAGCTTCAACACGATGCCCTGTCTGTGCCTGCACGCCAGCTGGTTCCCCTGCTGAAGAATGTAAACACTGAAGACCCTGAACTCCGGCGAGCCCTAGACTTGCTGCTGGCCTGGGACTACTGGGTGGGGAAGGACCTCCCTGCAGCGGCAATCTACGAGTTCTGGTTCCAGAAGCTTCAAACCAACGTTTACAGGCAACGCGTCCCGGAAAGAGCCTGGAAGGTGATGCAGGAAAAATTTTCGACTGAACGTGTGATCGACTGGCTGAAGAGAGCAGACTCCGGACGTGACAGGATCCTGTTGCAGAGCTTGGAGGAAGCTATTCGGGATCTCAAGGCGTTGATGGGTCCCGACATGAAAACGTGGCATTGGGGAACCGTGCACATGGCTGAATTCAACCATTCTCTGGCGAAAACGGAGGCACTTAAGGCCTTGTTCAACCTCAAGGCGGTGGCCCGCGATGGCGATGGATTTACGGTTGGAAATACTGGCGGCAGTGTGGCAGACAATTTCCAACAGCGAACCGGAGCATCCTATCGGCATATTCTGGACACGGCCGATTGGGATCGGTCCGTAGGCACCAACGTTCCGGGACAGTCGGGACAGCCAGGCAGTCCGCATTATGCGGACCTAGTTGCTTACTGGGCCGAGGGCCGCTATTTCCCGTTGCTGTTCAGTCGTAGTCAAATTGACCAGCACACGAAGAACAAGTTGATGCTACTTCCGAAAGGCACGGGGCGCGATCGGTGAAATCGAGGCATTTCTTGATTTCTCGGGGCTTGTTCTTCTCGCGCACTCGAAATAGATGCTTCCTCCGGGATGCTTGAGACTTCGCGACGAAGCGTCCTTTTCCCCTAAGGGGATTAATAACCCCGCCCAGGGTTGTGTAAAACGCGCTACCCTGGGTAAGATGGTTTCCCTTCAGCCTATCGCTGAAGGGGATTGATAACTCGGCCGTTGGTATATTCATCCCTTTCAGGGATGGGAATTCATCATGATCCCTAACCCAGGGTGGCGGCTGCGCCGCAACCCTGGGAATAAAAAATATCCAAACTTCAACAACTTCTACTTCTTTCTCTCTCGCATTTCCTCGAAAATCCTCAACTCCTTTTCCGCCAGCTCTCTTTTACCGAGAAGGTTCAGGGCTCTTGACTTGAGGTAGTGGAATTCCTCGTTCTCGGTTCCCAATGCCTCTGCTTTCTCGGTCAGTTGAAGAGCTTCTGCAGGCTGGGATTGATTGAGATGGATCTTCATCAGACCGAGATAGCCACCCAGATGTTGGGGATTGAGTTGGAGAGTCTTCTCGAAATATTTTCTAGCCTGCTCCGGGTCGTTGCCATAACTGAAATAGTAGGCTCCCAGCGAGTAAGTGGCGTTGGCGTTATCGGGATTGATTTTCAATTCCCGTCGAAAAGCATCTGCAGCCTTCTGATAAGCGTGAAGTTCGCTATGCAGAACGCCAAGTCGGTAGTTTACTTCCGGCAAGTCCGGTGCCAGGGAAACAGCCTTTTCGTATTCGGCTACCGCTTGCGAACCTTTGGAGCGAAAGCGATAAGCATCGGCAAGGATCACATGAAACTGCGCCTGGGTCGTCTGGTCGTCAGGCAACTGTTGCAAAATCTTTTCGCTCTCTCCAGGTTCATCGTTTAAATGATGAGCCACCGCCAACGTCAAGCGAAGAACCTGATCAGCGGGCAGCAACTGCACCAGTTTTTTGTAGAAGAGGACGGCCTGATCATATTTTCCGAGAGCAAAATTGGAGACCGCGAGGGCGGTCAGAGACCGTTGATCGCGCTCGCTCAGATTAGCAGTGGAGCCCAATTGCTCCAGGACCTTTTCGAATTGTTGCTGCTCCAGGTAGACCATTGCCAGGTTGGTGCGGATATCCACGCTCTGCGGGTCATACTTGAGCGCTTCTTCCATGGTCCGAATCGCCTTGGCAGGCTCCTGCTTCTCATAATAGAAGACGCCGAGGGAGCTCAGCGCACGAGAGACAACGCGCCGAAGATCTTGTTCTTTTGCTACCTGGGCGGACACGGCGTTAGTCTGCTGCGCCAGGTTGGGTTGAACGAGCCAGATAGTCCAGAGTAGTGTTAAGAGAAGTGAGCGATTTTGAAAAAAGCAAAACCCCATCATAGTTGAATTCACGCCAAGCGGTTGCCAACCCGGCCTCCATTGGGGCAAGCCCGACAGAGGCCTGTCTTTCATTTCTGCTCAACCGTGAGCAGACTATCCATCTTCGGATTGGCAATGACCTGTGGCTCCTTGGCCCCGGGCCAGAGGATTTCTACCCGATCAACGGCTGGTGCCTTCCCCAGTCCAAAATGGAGGACGGCACTGCTTTGAGTCAGGTAGCCTCCCGAGGAATGAGCCTCGCGATACTGAATCGAATTACCTGTGATCACTTTTACCCGGGCTCCATAGCCATCCCGATTGGCTTTCTTGCCTTGCAGACGAATTTGAAGAAAATGGGCCTTCACAGTGTCATTGCGAAACAGATAGGGCTCGTGATTGAAGTTGTTCACAACCAAATCCAAGTCTCCGTCCCCGTCAAAATCGGCAACGGCTGCGCTCCGCGAACTTCTGGCGCAAGGCTCGCCTTTGATCTTGAGCCCTTCGATGTACTTTCCCCGAGCCGGCGGCTCGATTCCAGCTTCCGCGGCGCGATCCACAAATTGCTCCTTGCCCGTGTTCATCAACAGGTAGTTGGGCCAGTAGACATAGGGATAACCCATCCCGGCCGGGACGAAGATATCCTGCCAGCCATCGTTATCAAAATCCCCAGCCACAATGCCCCAAGGCCAAAAATTCTCGAGCCCCGCCGTCGCGGAACGTTCTTCAAAGGTTCCGCCGTGACGATTGACAAAAAAGGTATTTCCAAAAAGGACCCACTTAGCCTTGGTTTGTTCCGGCTGGGTTACTACCTGCCAACCCTCGACCATTTTACCTCTTGGCGTATCGTATTTGACCTTTGGGTCCACCACTCCAGTTGGATCAGCATGGGTCCACATGTCTGAGTGCATATCGACGACGTACAGGTCGGGGTATCCATCGTTATTGGCGTCAAAGAACAGCGCGCCCATAGCACCCCAGGAGGTGCGTCCCAGCGCTTTGCGCGTAACGTCGGTAAACGTGCCATTGCCGTTGTTGTGAAAAAGCCGGCTAGCACCAAACATTTGAGTCACGTAGATGTCCGGGGAGCCGTCCAGATCGTAATCGCCCACCGTCACATCACCGTTCCAACCTATGGCACTGAGACCGGACTGTTGGGTCACATCTGTAAAAGTCCCGTCACCGTTATTTCTAAACAGGATATTGGATTCTCCTCCGTGGTCAGCCTCGGGATGGCCCAGGATATAGCTTAGAGGAAGATTGGTCCCACGTCGGGCATAGGGCGCGTCCGGACTCGGTTCCGGCACCGTGAAAGGTCCCACGTTGGTTACATAAAGGTCGAGATCTCCATCCAGATCGTAGTCCAGCCAAAGAGCAGCGCTGGAATGGCCGCGATAACCTACGCCGGCTTTCCTGGTAACGTCTTCAAAGGCTCCATCGCCGCGATTTCGAAAGAGACGATTTCCAGTTTGATAAGTCGTTACATAGAGATCGATGTTGCCGTCATTATCGTAATCACCAAAGGAGCCACCCACCGAGACATCCTCGGGCATGTCCACACCAGCCTTCCTCGCGATATCCTCGAATTTGAAGTTTCCTTTATTGATGTAAAGAGCGTTCGGGCCGAGGAAATCGAGCAGATAAATATCCATGAGGCCGTCTCCGTTGACGTCGGCCACCAGCACTCCCGAACCGTGATCATACTGGTTCATTCGATAATTCACTCCCTGTTCGCTTGGGAAAAAGTGATGCTTAAACCCTATTCCCGAACTCGCTAAGACATCTACAAATCGAACTGAAGGAGCATTTTGATTGAGCGACTGTTGAATAGGGATCAGACCAAGACCAAGGACAGGAGCAATCCATGCAGCGCGGCGCCGTATCAAAGATTTCATTGAGATTGTCAGATACGCGGCAGGTCCAAACATGTGCGCTTTATCCTAGCATAAAAGAAACCAGTCCCCATCTTATGCGTTCAGCATTATGGACGGGTTGCTTGGGGGACACTCAATGGGTGGAGTATAAGACGTGATTTAAGGGAAAATCCCCTCTCAGGAGGGGCAGAAGGCGTAGCCTTCGGGGTGGGTTCCCTCGGGTCCGGGACAACCCGCCCCTGCACTGCTGAAGGTGTGAAAGCCCCCCTTGCCCGGCCTTGTGAACGCTTATCACCCAAATTATGCATCGAACAACACCATCGACGCTGAAGACCCTCGCTCCGTCGGCTGCAACCCCCTCACCCGGCCTACGGCCACCCTCTCCCCATGGGAGCAGGGAGTAAGAAACTACAGTTTACTCTCCCCTCGCCCCCATCGGGGGAAGAGGATGAAGGCTTGATAAGCCTTCATGGGGTGAGGGGGATCGCCTCAGTGGTGCATCATTTGGGTATCAAGCGTTCACCCCTCTGCCCCGATGGGGGCGAGGTTAAGTCTAGTTTTGCGACGAAGACGAGGACGAGTACAAAAGAGATCGTGGGAGGCGGTCTCCGACCGGCGATGACTTCAAACTGCAAGCGGTCGCCCGACGAGTCGGTCTTCCCCATTGAGTCCTGCTTACGGATCCGCTTCTTTGTGTTCAGTATGCTGGACAAGTGAGGGAAAGGCCTTGACTTAGAACCTCTCGAGGTCTATAAAAAATACAAGGTGAGTCAGAACTCCAAAATAGAGTCGTCGCTCGGAATATCCTTCAGGAGGGCTGATCCCGGGACCTTGACCAAGTCATGCTTTTGAGGAACGAATCCATTCCTAAGAATCGATCCAGTCTCAATTGGCTAAAGCGCCACTCACTGGTAGGTATGGCCCTGAGCATCCTTGTGGTCGGATGGGTCTGGGCAGAGGAGCGGTCTCCGCAACCAGCCTCTCAACCACAGGGCCGAGCGATGAAGGGCACTGGTGACCCGTTGTTCATTGAACACATCCAGCCGCTGTTTCAGGAAAGTTGCCTGATGTGTCACCAAGGTGATTCAAAAGGAGGCGGGCTGGACCTTTCTAATCGCGAGGCATTGCTGAAAGGTGGTACCAGTGGGCCTGCCATCATCCCCGGAAATGCCAGAGCCAGTTTGCTGTATCAACTGGTGACCCACCAAAAGGACCCGGGAATGCCTTACAAAGCTGAGAAGCTTCCCGAGGCGATGATCTCGCTTATTGCCGATTGGATCGATGCAGGTGCTCCGTTCGATCAACGCTCCTCGGAAGGGAGCGGCTCCGGCGCCTTCAGGAGCATCCAAACCGCGTCATCGGCAGGTGCAACGCTCCAGACCAAGTCCGAAGCTGCTGGCTCTGCTGGTGTCAAGCTCTTTGTCGAGGAGGTCCGGCCCGTATTGGAGACGCAGTGTTTCGCTTGTCATGGCGGAAAGCTGAAGCAGGCTGGTTTAAGCCTGGCCACGAGAGAGACCTTGCTGCGTGGAAGTGACAACGGACCGGTAGTGGTTGCCGGCGATGCCAAAGCCAGCCTGCTGGTCAAGAAGATCAAACATGAACATGAACCCGGAATGCCATACAAGGGTAAGAAACTTTCCGATGAAGTGATTGCTCAAATCGTCGAGTGGATCAACGGCGGAGCTCCTTATGACCAACCCTTGAAAATGACGGTTGCGAGCGAGCAAGTCACATCCCGGCGCGAGGGAAAGGATCATTGGGCTTACCTGCTTCCCAGGAGAGCAGCAATTCCGGTCGTGAAGAATCGAACCTGGGTGCGCAACCCCATTGATGCTTTTATTGCGGACGAGCATGAAAAGCGAGGGTTAAAACCGATGCCGCCTGCAGAAAAGCCGGTACTGCTGCGGCGAGTCTATCTGGACTTGATAGGTTTTCCGCCCACCCCGGTAGAGATTCAGGCCTTCCTGGCCGATCGTTCTTCCAATGCTTATGAAAAGGTAGTGGACCAATTGCTGGCCAGGCCGCATTACGGAGAACGTTGGGGCCGCCACTGGATGGACATCTGGCGTTACAGCGACTGGTACGGTTTCGGTGACCAGGTGCGCAATAGCCAACCACAAATCTGGAATTGGCGAGACTGGATCGTGGAATCACTTAACCAGGACAAAGGCTATGATCAGATGATCAAGGAAATGCTGGCCGGTGATGAGATCGCACCTACAGATCCCAAAACCTTGCGCGCCACTGGATATCTGGCGCGAAACTGGTATCGTTTCAACCGCAATGTCTGGCTGCAGGACCTGGTGGAGCACACGGCAGCAGGATTTCTGGCAACCACTCTGAAGTGTGCTCGCTGCCACGACCACAAATTTGATCCTATTGCCCAAGAGGAATACTACCGCTTCCGGGCGTTTTTTGAATTCTATGACGTTCGAATGGATCGCGTCCCAGGACAACCGGACCTTCGCGAGAGCCATGGCATTTTCACTAACGGCTTGCCACGGGCTTACGATGCGGAACCCAGAGATCCGACCACACAAGCGCCTTATCTTCCCGGCATTTTCGGCCAGACCTACCGTTTCGTCCGAGGTGACGAGAAAAGTCCTGACAAGGAGCATCCCCTCTCACCGGGTGTTCCGGAAAGTTTGGGTGGCCAGCGATTGGAAATTCAACCAGTGACTCTTCCGGTTGAAGCTTACTATCCCGACCTGAGGCCCTTCGTCCATCAGGACTTGCTTTCCCAGGCAAAGGCGGATATTGAGAAGGCAGAGACAGCCGTGGCCAGGGCGAACACGGAGCTGGCTGAGGCCAAACGTCGAGTGGCTCAAGAGAGGGAGACGGGTCCGCCGGTTCTTAGCGCTGCAGCTCCCAGCGTCGGCTCTTCGGAAAATTCCTCCTATCCAGGGGGAAAAGCGCCGCAGGCGCCGGGGGGTGTCCCGATTGGAAGCCGCTCACCACGCGAGGCGGAAGTCAGCTTTGAAAAAGAGATCAGGCCGATCTTCGAGCAGAACTGTTTTGCCTGCCACAAGGGAAGCAATGCCAAGAGTGACCTTTCTTTGGAAACACGGGAAGCAATCCTGGAGGGAGGTGCTCTGAATGGTCCGGCGGTAATCCCACGGAAAAGTGCTGAAAGTCCGCTAATCCAGTATTTGCTGGGTAAAAAGACACCGCGAATGCCCTTCGGGGGGCCTTCTTTGCCGGAAAAGCAAATGGCTCTGATTGAAAAGTGGATCGACCAATTGCCCGAAGATGAGCCGCAGGTAGCCCTGCAGAAGGCCGAAGCCGCTGCAGCGCTGGCGCAAAAAGAACTGTCTTCGGCACAAGCTAACTTGCCCGCTCTGGAAGCTCGTATTGCCGCCGACAAGGCAGCTTACAGCAGTCCTCCCAGTCCCGATGCGGAATCTCTGGCGCAAGCAGCCAGAAAAGCCGAGCGTGACGCCCATCTTTTGAAAGGGGAAGAGAACCTGCTCAGGGCGCAGCAGAAATTGGCTGAGGCTCTCAGCCTGCCTAAGCCGGCTAACGATGAGGCGGACAAGGCTCGGGAAAAGAAAGTGGAGTCGGCTCGCAAGCAGCTTGAAGCCGCGACGGCTGCTTTGGCAGCGGCCAGTGAAAAATACACGCCGATCGGAAAGCTTTACCCCAAGAGCAGTTCTGGCCGACGCCTGGCCCTGGCGCGATGGATTGCCAGTAAGGGAAATCCGGTGACCGCCCGCGTCGCCATCAACCACCTCTGGCTCCGACACTTCGGAAAGGCTTTGGTTCCCACGGTTGCCAATTTCGGTCATAATGGCAGACCTCCCACCCACCCGGAGCTGTTGGATTGGCTGGCCAATGAGCTCATGGACAACAACTGGAGTATGAAATCCATTCATCGGTTGATGGTCACCAGCTTCGCTTACAGAATGCAGTCTTCGGCCGGCAATCCTAAACATCCCAATCTTTCCATTGACCCGGATAATCGTTACCTGTGGCGAATGAATCCCCGGAGGATGGAAGCAGAGAGCGTGCGGGACAGTATCCTCACTGTGGCAGGACAACTGGACACCACCATAGGTGGACCGGAACTGGATGAAACGAAAGGTCAGGAATCTTACCGCCGCAGCATTTATTTTCGACACACACCCGACGCACAAATGGTATTTCTCAAATTGTTTGACGCCGCCAATCCCAATGATTGTTATGAACGGAATGAAAGTGTCGTTCCCCAGCAGGCCCTGGCGATGTCGAATAGCAAGCTTAGCCTGACCCAGGCCCGTCTGCTGGCTCGCAAGATTTCCCAGTCTCTCCCAGCTAAATCCGGCGAATCAGAATTTGTTCGGGAGGCCTTCGAAAGGGTGCTGGGCCGCCCACCCTCGAGCGAGGAGTTGGTTGAGAGCACGAGTTTTGTAAAAGACCAGGCCGGGCTTTTTAGCAAACCGGGAAAATTAACCGCTTTTCGTTCCGGTTCAGCTAACGAAGTGGCACCGGGAAGCGATCCGAATCTAAGGGCACGAGAAAGCCTGGTCCACGCCTTGTTTAATCACAATGACTTTGTGACGATACGATAAAGACAGTGATGAGTGACAAGTGACGAGTGACGAGTGATGAGAATGATTTTAGATTTCAAGGGGACGAGCCAATGAAAAACGACCAAAGAGTTCCTTATTCTGGCTGTTGTGGAAGAATCAATCGGAGGGTTTTCCTGGCTGATTGTGGGATGGGATTTACGGGCCTGGTTCTGGGCGCCATGCTGCAACGCGATGGAATCAGCCTGGCCGATTCGCCCGGAGTGTGGACGCCGCCGGACGGCAAGCCGCACTTTGCTTCCAAGGCCAAAAGTGTCATCTGGCTCTTCATGCTAGGTGGTGTAAGCCATGTCGATACTTTCGATCCGAAGCCAGAGATCAATAAATACGCCGGCAAGACAATCGAGGACTCCCCATATAAAGGAGTCCTTGAGTCTCCCTTCCTCAAGAAAAACCTGAAAGAGTTTGTGGCCGGTGACCGCAAGATGATGAAGACCATTTTCCCCATGCAGGTGGGTTACAGGAAGTTTGGACAGAGCGGGATTGAAATGAGTGATTGGTGGCCGAATGTGGGGAACTGTGTCGATGATATCGCGTTGATCCGGTCGATGTGGACAACCGACAACGATCACGCCGCCCAACTACAGTTCCATACCGGCCGTCACCTCTTCGATGGAATTTTCCCCTCCATCGGTTCCTGGGTACATTACGGTCTGGGCTCCCTCAACGAGAATCTGCCTCAATTCATTGTCCTCGGTGAGCCCAGCAGCTCGTGTTGTGGCGGAACCATGACGTTTGGAGCCAACTATCTGGGCCCTGAGCACAGCGGTGTTCAGCTGGAAGTCGATCCAGATAATCCCTTGCCCTTTGCCTTTCCAGGCTCGGATGTCTACCAGGAGGAGCAGAGCCGCGAGTTTCAGTTCGTCCAGCGCTTGGATCGATTGGCAACGGTAAAATATCCCGATGATCCGGTCATGCGGGCGCTCTTCAAGTCTTATGAACTGGCTTTTCGGCTGCAGACGACCGTTCCGGAGATCCTGAACTTTAAAGAAGAAGGAGCTGCAACGGAGAAGCTATACGGGTTAGAACAGAAAAACACCAAGTCCTTCGGTCAAGTCCTTCTGACGGCGCGGCGGCTGGTCGAAAAGGGCGTGCGTTTTGTGCAGGTCTTTCATGGGGAAGGAAAGAACCGATGGGATGCGCATTCCGAGCTGCAAAAAACCCATAGCGAGTTGTCCGCCGAGGTGGACAAACCAATAGCTGGTTTATTGAAGGATCTAAAGCAACGGGGGTTGCTGGATGAGACGGTGGTCGTGTGGGCTACCGAATTTGGACGGACACCAGGCGTGGAGGGCGCTAAGGGAGGTCGTGATCATCACCCGTTCGGATTCTCTGTTTGGATGGCCGGAGGTGGCATCAAGGGCGGGCTCGTACACGGCGCCACGGATGAGCTGGGTTTTCATGCCGTTGAGAATCGTCATTACGTGACCGATGTTCACGCCACGGTGTTGCACCAGTTAGGCCTGGATCCTCGCAAGCTAGAGGTTCCGGGTCAGAAACGCCTGGAGATCGATTACGGCAAGGTGATTCAGGAAATCCTCGGGTGAAGGGATCGTTTGATTTTTGCCACACCAGCAGGGCGACATTGCAGGCCTGCAGTTCCTTCCAGCGCCCCGACCTCTCAAGTCCCTGGGATACGCGGCGACGGCCGATTCTCCGCCTCAGCTAACAAGACCCTCCAGGCTTTGCCCCGGCGCACCGAACCGCCTGCGGCGGCACCACCAAGGATGAAATTAGTCCCCCTTTTTGAAGGGAAGGTGTGAAGAAATTGGGAGGGCGAGCCTCCTGGCGAGCCGTTGCCCCCAACAAGTCCTTGCCCCCTGAGGCTCGGCGGAGCCTCGCCCTCCCGATCTCGGCCGGTTTTTAATTTCTTTACACCTTCAGGCGGTGCGGGGGATGTCCCGCTGTATAATATTGTACCGAGCCAAGCGCCCCCCTACGCCCTGCTTGATAGAGGGGATTTTCAGAAGAGGAGAGGGATTCAAACAAGAATGGCTGTTCGCGTGGCGGCCGCTCTATGGGCGTCGCTCCTATGGGCTTCTTCCCTCAAAGCGCAAATCCCCTGGGGTGAGATTTCCGGGGAAGTTTTCGGTTTCAGCGGCAAGCCGCTTTCAGGCGCTGCCGTTGAGCTGGAAAATGGTCCTCGCCTGGCTGTTCTTACGAATGAAAAGGGGCAGTTCAGCTTCCACTTTCTGCCCCCGGCGATTTACCGTGTTTCTTTCAGCCATCCTTTAGCCTCCCAGAAAGCAATCTTTGAAATAGATAACACGTTCAAATATTCCAGCTTTCTGAAAGTAAGGCTGCAAGAAGAGAGTCCTTGGACCTGGAGTTTGCTCGAACAACGCATCCGGTCGCCTTCCACAGGGATTCCGGAAAAGATTTATTCTTCGGATTTACTCAAGAGCTTGCCCACGACGTTACATTTGGCGACCTTACTTGGAAATACCGAAATATCCGCCGTGGCCGAGAGACTCGATGGTGCCGGCTTGCACAGCGATGAGTCCATGCTGCTGGGCGCGCGCGGCAGTTCCTGGTCGCAAAACGAGACCCGGTTGAATGGCCTCGCCCTGGCCGACCTCAAGGGAAACAGCATGGCCTCTCTGCCAGACTTGCCGGCACTGCAAACCATTAATTACGGCGTTGGCAACTCTTGGATGGATGGCTCTGTTCCGGGAATCCACCTGGAGCTGACCCCGAAAACGGGAAGCGAAGAAGTTCACGGCCAGGGTCATTTTTTCTTTCAGAGCGGCGCGCTTCAAAGTGTCAATGTGACTGAACGACATCGCTCGTTTGGAATCACCCAATCCGACGAGAGATTCCGCCATTTCTTCAATGGCAATTTTCAGTTGGGTGGCCCGATTGCAAAGACACCCTGGACATACTTCGGTTCATTCTCCACCCAGAATCTTGAGAAGTGGGTTCGTAACCATCCCCTTCCAGTTTCGAGCACAATCTATTGGGGGACCCTGAATCTCTTAGGCCCGGTCTCTATCACCGACCAACTGGGGATCTTGTGGACGACACGATATCTGCGACGGCCACAGGCCGGGGCGAGTGCGCAGGTGGCTCGCGAAGCCACAAGCAATGAAACCCAGGTTTCCCAGATCTTGCAAGGCTCATGGACCCGATATCTCTCTTCCAGGAGTCTTCTGGATGTGCGTCTCGGGGTGGCGGGCGAACGACGGGAAGACGGATTACAGCCAGGAGTTCAGGAACCCAGCCGGGAAGAGCTCTTTCCAGGGTTCGCTATCGTTCCCTTTGTGCCTTCGGCTATCGCCGGCAGGCCGATTGTGTCTTTATTGAATAAAACCGAGACTGAAAGTGCTCCTCTCGCCGTTGTAACGCATCAGCAGCAGTTCGAGTCGAGCCTGCAACTGGGCACCTTCAGGCAAAGCTTTTGGAATTCCACTTATCGCCTGTCTTTAGGAGGGGACTATCATTTCACACAGTCCTCGCAGCAGTCCTCTTCTTTCAACAATATCAACTTGCTCTTTTTCCAGGGCATGCCTAATTCAGTAAGACTCCTGAATACCCCGACTCAGACTCGGGATCGTATTCACCAAAAGGAAGTTCACGCCAGTAACCATTTCGCTCTTGCCCGATTCAGCCTGGATCTGGGCGTGAACGCTGCTTTTCAAACTGGATTGAATTCGGTTGACGGTGGAGTCCGGGGAAACCGGCTTGGCTGGTCAAATCTGTCAAGACGGGCAGGCGTGGCTTTCCAAATACGACGCAAATGGCCTTTGCTCGTTCGCGGCGCAGCAGGACCACATTATCATCGGCCACCGCTCAGTCTTCTCGCTGCGGTCAACCCGAATGGAGTGGGAGTGCGCTTATATTCCTGGAAGGATCTCAACCATGATAAGCAATTTCAGATGGAGGAAATCGGACAACTCCTGAAAGTCTACGGTGCCCCTTACAACCGGATGGATGGCCATCTTAAAAGTCCCTTCACGAATGAAGTGATGATCAGCCTATCGCAAGAAATCCCCCACTATGCGACGTTCAGCTTTAGCGGATTCCGTCGAGTGGAGCATCATTTGCTTTCCCTGCTAAATGTGGGAATCCCTCTCACAGCTTACACTCCAGTGGAGATTTTTGATCCCGGTGAGGATGGCGCGGTTGCAACGGGAGATGAACACCGATTGATTGTCTTCAACCAGAAATCTGAAACTCTGGGTCATGACTCTTACCTCCTAACCAATCCTCCAGGCCATTCCGGTTTTTATGAAGGCGTCGAAATCCGTCTGCTTCATTCCGGCCGGAGATGGCTTTGGGAAGCCGCTTACACGAAATACCGCGCCGTATCTCGAACCGCTCCGGGGAACGGCCCACGACAAAATGACCAGGCAGTCCTCCTGGGTGCCTTCGATGACCCCAACAAATCGATTAACGCCTACGGAAGCACTTTTTTTGATCGCGGTCGGATGGGCAAGCTGTGGGGAATCTATAACGTGGGCTGGAGAACACAGGTGGCCTGGATTGCCAATTATCAGGACGGTGTTCCTTATGGGCGCTATCTTCCGGTGACCGGCCTCAATCAAGGGTTGATTGGAATTTTGGCTACACGACGCGGACCTGGCACGGGCCGCGACAACTTGGGAAAGCGGACGGCCTCCCATTTGACCATGGATTTACGATGCTCTCGGTCATTGGACTTTGGCCGCAGCAGACTTGATTTCATGGTTGACGTGTATAACCTTCTGAACAGCGCCCATGCATTGAGAGAGGCCGATGTGACGTCACCTAATCATTTGTGGCGAATCCCGTTAATGTTTCAAACTCCGCGAAGTGTGCAACTGGGAATGCGTTTGAGCTGGTAGTCAGGGAATATACACCGGATTTTCATAGGGGAAAATCCCGCTGGTTTTGGTACCTTTTGCCGGTATCCAGAGAAGAACGGCAAAAATCAACCCCCGGCTAAGTCTCCGGCATGATGACTGAGTTTTCGAATCGCTTCGGCAATCTGGTCCATGTCGCTTCGGGTCCCTAAGAGCATATTCTGCGTGAACCATCCGGCCTCCTGACAAAGCCGATCGTTTTCCGGGCAATCATTGTTTTTAAAATATCGATCGATTCGCTCACGGGGGTAAACCGCAAGATAGCCGCGAGAATTCAAAGTGGACTTCAAAAAAGGCTCCTTATTGAGTGGAGAATATCCCCGTGAACATGGGATTCCCTCTGCCCCTAGAGCTTTCACGAAACGGTCCCTGGACAACCCGGCAAACTGTGCCTGGTCATAACGAAACATATAAAGATGATAAGCATTCCGCGTGCAGCCCGCATAACTCTTGGCGGGATGAATCCCGGGGATCTGCTTCAACTGCTCCGTCAGGTAAGCCGCGTTTTGTTCGCGGAGGTGGGATTGCTCTTCAAGCCGCGTCATCTGCTGAAGCAGCAAGGCTCCTTGAAATTCTGTCATACGGACATTGGTCCCCTTGCCATGATAAGAAAACCCTGGAGATCGCTTTCTCTCCGCTCCGTTGGAATGGAAGGAGAAACAGCGGTCGATCAGTTCGAGGTTATCGCTGATAATGGCTCCCCCTTCGCCAGAGGAAAGATTCTTGGAAACCTGGAAACTGAAACACCCCGCGTCGCCCCAGGTTCCCAGTCTCTTGCTACGCCATTCTCCCAAATGGGCCTGACAAGCATCCTCAATGACCGGTAGCTTATGCCTTGCAGCAATCTTGAGAATAGTATCCAAATCAGCCGAGCTGCCTCCCAGATGGACGGGAATGATACATCGCGTCCGTTCCGTAATCGCCCCTTCCAACTTCTGCGCATCGATCTGAAAGGTTGTGGGATCGGTATCCACAAAAATCGGCAGCGCATATTGCAAGAGAACGACGTTGATCGTGGCTACAAAGGTATAGGGCGGGACAATCACCTCGTCTCCAGGACCCACGCCCAACGCGTTCAACGAGGTGAGGAGTGAGCTGGTTCCATTAGCCGTGGCAAGACAGTCCTTGGAGCCCATCAATCTGCTGAATTCCTTCTCGAATTGCTTGACATAGTCCCCCTCCATCCGAAACCATTTCTTTGCCTGGAGAACTTGCATCCAGGCCTTTTCGTCGTTCTCCTGGATCACTGGCCAGGATAAGAACGGATCAGTTCGGACCGGGTTTCCACCGAAGATTGCTGGCTTGCCTGGGCTGGATAATGAAGTATCCGAACACAAGGTTAACGAACCACTTACCGAGAGTCCGGCCGTTCCGAGCATCGTCTTTTTTAAGAAATTTCGTCTTCGCATTTCGCAAATCCTTCTTCTTGATAGGGTAGGGAACCTGATTCGAGAATAACAATACAGGAAACGATTAGCAGGCGCAAATATTAGGTCCAAATGGAATACACTTGCCAGAATTTCTCTGAGATTTCCCGTGTCCCCGCTGCTGGCCCGCCCTTCACCCCCGCAGCCCTTTTTTGCTTCCAGCTATCATAGAGCATCCTGAGGGCCTCTCATCCGGCACGTAGTCCGCTCTTCTTAAACCGCCAACTCCTGATGGTAGTAAACGCAATATTAGTCTTAGCTCCATGCACATCCGTTCATATCCGTATGCTATGATTCTTCATGATTGACTCTTCCTATTTGGGTCGGAATGTTCGTAGAAAAGGCCAAGGGATGCTAGGATGTTGAGGATGAATTCTTCCCCCAAATGGCTCACTTACGCCTTTTGCACCTTGTTCTGTTGGGGGATTTTCGGGTTTCTATCCAAGCTCGGTTCCAATAAGTTATCTCCGGTGCAAATGCAAATCTTCTTCACCGTGGGACTTTTGATTATGACCATTCCCGCCCTGTTTCGTTCCGGCATCAGTGCTTCTAGCGATAAACTTGGACTGCTGTATGGAACTTTCACAGGACTGTTCTCGGTTATAGCAAATCTTGCGGTATTCGCTGCCCTAAAAGAGGGTCAAGCTTCAGTGGTTCAGCCCGCAACTGGCCTCTACCCTTTGGTGACTGTTATTTTGGCGGTCATAATTCTGAAGGAAAGGATGAACGTCATTCAACTGGCAGGAGTCATCCTGGCTTTGATTGCACTCTGGATTCTTTCGCTCTGAGGAGGGCCAAGCTAGCACAGACGTTTCGGTGGTTGGATGTGCACTCAAGTCGGTGCGGACTCTGCCTGTGACAAGAACTCAATGCTCTACTTGGAAACCCGAAGCTATCATTATCCGAACGAAATCCGATGGCGACTTGGCTGTTTTACGCATTGATTGCTGTATTGCTTTATGGGATTGTGGGTCTATTTCAGAAAATGGCCACCAATCGAATTTCAGCGCGTGCTTCTGTCGTTTGCTGCGCTGTGGGCTATAGCCTTCCGGTCCCTTATTTGCTGGCAACCAGCGGACCTCTAACCAGTAATTTTCTATATGTCATGATCGCTTTTTTTGTGGGGATCACCAGCCAACTGGGAAGCTGGTTCTTGTTTGCCTCTCTCGAAAATGGGGCTAAAGCTTCTGTGGCAGTGACGTTGACCGCTCTATATCCGCTGCTCACTGTCCTCCTCGCCACGACACTCTTGTCAGAAAGGCTTACTGCCTTGCAATGGTTTGGGGTCTTCCTTGCTCTCGTGGCAGGCGCGATGATCTCTTATGAAAAGCCCGAAGGCACCTTTGTCAAGGGCTGAGGGTAGTGTTGGAGGGCGCTCACCCCGCGCTGAAGCACGGGGCTAATGAAAACCAGCATGCCCTCCAACGTATCCCGCAAAGTGGAGGTGTTTTATAGGATCTGTTTTCCCACGTCCGCATAGGTCCCAGCGTCCTCAAGCTGAAGAGGCTCACGCACGCCATCCAGCTCCCGAGCGATTTCTGCCAGCGCGGCGAAGTTGGGAAGGGTCCAAACGGCCAGGCCGCCCGGCTCCGGCCCCAACCGGCCAATGCGATGGACCAGGAGGTTCAGTGTAAGATTTTGGTGCTTTTTGGCACGCTCCTGGTAGAAGCTTCGAATCGCTGACAACTCTCCATTGGCTTTGAAAAACTCGGCATAGTAATTGCCGTTTCGCGCACGAACAGGCTCAAGTAGGGCATCGTAGCATCCTGCCGCGTCAATGCGAGCAACCTTTCGGAAGGGTTCCTCCAGATGGTCAGCCGCCCCGGACCGGAAGATTCGTTCCCAGTCATCAATTCGCTCGAAACCGAAACCGGGGGAGTGCCAGACTCCGAGGTGCTCGGGTTCTGGGCCCATTCGCCAGGTACGAGCGGCGCCTAAGACCAGCCGGTCTTCTTGAAAGCCTGCATCCCAGCCGTCCTGGCCTTTAGTCATCAACTCATGAAAATCTCGGAGCTCGACTGCGGCGCGCCGGCTGATATATTCGATGTAAATCATTCTGAGCTCTCCCGTGAGAATGGATTAGATGGGGCAACCGATGTCGATTGTTGCAAGATCGACGGAAGGCATCGCCGTTCAGAAAAAATGGCTTCCAAGTAAGCAGGACTAGGCCCTTGATCGATTGAACGAGGACATAGCCGGGTGGCCCTCTTCGAAATAGGGCAGTCCGGTAATGGAGTGTCCGCCATCGACTACCAGAATGGCCCCGTTGATCCAGGTCGAACGGGGTGAGATGAGGAACGCCACTGCCTCGGCCACATCTTCAGGCTGACCGATCCGTCCCATGGGAATCCGTTCAAGATCATGCCTGGCCGAGCGTTCCTTTGACAAATAAGTCGTCGCCAGAGACGTATTAATAGTTCCAGAGCCACACCGTTCACCTGGATGCCCCTAACCCATTACCGCCAGGCGCTGGCCCACGTGTTGCTCGATGGCCAACCGGTAAATCCTTCCGGCCACCGCAACATCCTCTAGAGCGAGGCCCAGCGACTTGAAGAGTGTAATGTCATTCGGGTCTTTTCTCGGAATGACTCGTCCAGTCACCACTTCACTCAGCTCGTGAATCCCTTCCCAAGTGAGGCGTCCTTTTTCCAGTGGAGCCAGAAATTCTCCACATTCGAGTCTTGCCTGTTCCTTTGAATCCACCACAATCGAAGTACATCGCTGGATGCAAATCTCGTCTAACTCCCGTTTGATGAGAGAATTCGATCCGGCGACATTGAGGTGAGTCCCGGGTTTGAGCTTATCGCCGCTGAAGACCGGGGATACCGAATTGGTTATGGTGATCAAGATATCGCTGGCTACTACCACCTCTTCCGGACTTTTGGCAGGACGGCAAGGTATCTGGAGACGGTCCTGCATTTCGCTGCAAAACGTCGTGAGACGCTCCGACGACCGGCTGAAAGCCAGCACTTGAGCGGGCGGCCGAACCAGACAAACGGCCTCCAACTGCGTGCGCGCCTGCCAGCCCGATCCGAGGATCCCGACAGTTTTGCTATCCTCACGCGCCATCCAGCGCGTCGCCACTCCGCTGGCCGCTCCGGTACGCATTTGCCCCAACCGATCCGCTTCCATGATGGCCAGAAGCTCACCCGTCTTCGAACTATACAGGTGAACCTTAAACTTAACTCGCTTGGGGTAGGTCGTGTAGGCTTTGTAGCCCATAAAACCCAACTCCGGCAGACAGGCCCCCATGAGGTGGAGCATGCCATCGGGGGCATGTAAACGGCGGCGCGGAAGGTTCTCTGCCTTGCCAGATCCAAACTGATGAAATGCCTCCTGCACCGCCTCAATTGCCAGAGGCATTGTCAAGAGTTGCTCAACGTTTTGTTCGTTAAGAAAAAGAATCATATCCAAGGCACTTTCAGATTGAAAGTTTGGCCGGTCGCCAGGACAAAATAGTGTTCCCTCGTCCCGAGCTTTTTACAAGCGCTCTGCTTTTACTACTGACGACAAGCTTAAAACCGTAGCTCGGCCCGCTGTGGGCTCCCAGTCAGCACTCAGAATCCGGGAAAACGAAGGCTGGTCGGTGCAGTACATCGGCGGTTTCGTGTGGGAGCAGCTACTCACCCTCAATTGAAGACGATTGGCTTTATAGCACCGGGGAAGCCCAATGTCAATTCCACGCAAAATAGTCCGGGCTTCGTCGCTGTGCTCCACAGGGGCATCAAACGTTGCGCGACCCTTAGAATCCAGCTTCGCGTCCGCGTTGCTCTTGCTGTAGTGTCTGCTTGAGACCTCGCAGAGCCCGGGCACTTTCTGGATGTTGATCCAGAGCTTCTCTGAAGGCCGACTCGGCTAGGCTGAGCCTCCCGTTCTTAAGGGCCACCTCGCCCAGCACGGGCAACACAGGACGTGGATAAGATGGCGGTTCTGAGTAGCGAAGAGAGCGTTCCAGACGAGCGGCACGCTGCAGAATTCCTAGCGATTTATCGACCTTCTTCGAGGCCAAAGCAATGTGTCCCTCGAGTTCCTGGCTGGCTACACGAAGCAGCTCGGGAGGCTGACGTTTGGTTTTGAGCTCTAAGTCACGCAATGCGGCGTGCAATCCCCTGGCTTGAGCCTTGGCAGCGGCTGCATCGCCTTTGGCCGCGTATGCCAGGCCCATCGCCCAATGCCGCCAGGCCAACTCCCACGGCTTCTCGTAAGACGGTAAG
>QHZQ01000222.1 GCA_003224725.1 Acidobacteriota bacterium
TAATCATCTAAAAGGTTGCTGGTTTTTTGAGTTTAACGCATTAGGGCAAGAGAAGTCCTGGTAAGATCAGGGGCGGTAGTGGGAGGATAGGGCAACGCTGGAGAGCGACCTGAGCGCCTGACTACTGGCGGGAGAAGTCCCGAGGCCGGCTGGCACCAGTCCCCAGCTGGCCACTGGCCCTCAAGCTTGAAGCCGCATCCGGCCTGAGTACCAGTCCGAAGCCGGATGCGGCCCATCGGCTCGGTCCGCTGGCAGCGGGCCGAGAGGCACGTTGGAGGTGTGCGATGAAATTATATGCCGGCATCGACCTGCATGCCAACAATAATTACCTGGTAGTGATTGACGAGAGGGATCAAGCGGTGTTTCGCCGCAAGCAGGCGAACGTGGGGACCGAGGTGCTGCGGAACCTGGCGGGGTTTCAGGGGCAGCTGGTCGGGATTGTGGTGGAGTCGACCTACAACTGGTACTGGCTGGTGGACGAATTGATGCCAGCCGGCTACCGTGTCCATCTGGCCAACCCGGCGGGCATCCGACAATACGAAGGGATCAAGCAGACCAACGACTGGAGCGACGCCCATTGGCTGGCGCACTTGCTGCGGCTGGGGATCTTGCGCGAGGGCTATATTTACCCGCGAGAGCGGCGAGCGGTGCGGGATTTGCTCCGCAAGCGCCGCCAGTTGGTGCAGCAGCGGAGCGCGCAGCTGATCAGCATCCAGACGCTGGTGAACCGGAACACGGGAGACCAGATCACGAGCTCTCACATTAAGCAGTTGAGCTGTCCAGAAGTGGAGGGATGGTATGAGGAGCCGGAACGGGTGATGGCGGTCCAAGCCAGCCTGCGGGTGCAGCAAGCCTTGGAGCAAGAGATCAAGCGGATCGAGAAGCAGGTCAAGGGACGGGTCAAGCTGGAGGCGGGCTACCAGCGGCTGCTGAGGGTCTGGGGGATCGGGGAGATCCTGGCCTTGACGATCATGCTGGAGACCGGGGAGCTGAGCCGATTTGCCAGCGTGGGCGATTACAGTTCCTATTGTCGCTGTGTGCAGAGTCAGCGGCTGAGCAATGGAAGAAAGAAAGGAGAAAACAACGCCAAGTGCGGCAATCGCTACCTAGCCGGGGCCTATGTGGAAGCCGCCCACTTTGCCGCGCGCTTCTATGATCGAGCCCAGGCCTTTGTAGCGCGCAAGACGGCGCAAGTTAACCGGGCGCTGGCTTTGAAGGCACTGGCCAACAAGCTGTGCCGAGCCAGTTACTATGTGATGCGAGATGGAGTGGAGTTTGAGCCAACCCAGCTGTTTGGCTCCTAAAGTGGCGGGGACAGGAGAACCAGGGTAATGCGTTGGTGGAAACCACCGTAACTGATTGGGATCCTGTCCCTGGCCTCACCAAGCGAGGTCCCTCCCGGTGCGTGAGCCACGGAGACGCCCAGACCGTGAACCCGTAAACGTTTGGTCCTCACCTGCCGGTGACTGCGGGTGACGGAGAACCCCTGTAGCTGAGCCGACGGCTCCCACCTTTAGGACACGGTCTGGTACCGATGTTTTTCTGGGGCCGCAGTTTTGGGCCAGGGGCGGGAGAATCGAGCTGGGGACTGGCAGCCTGATTCGCAGCCATCGCCTTGATCCGGATGTGTGACTGAAGCGGATCCGTGTGGGTCTGCCCAATCAAGTGAGCGAAAAGAGCGGGTGCGCTCCCGAGCACGACACCGACCCCGTGAGTCAGACACGGGCTCCTTGGGGCAGTAGTGGTAGGGCCCAAGGCGAGAGGGGTAAGTTCTGATGCAAGCCAGTTCTTCCCATCGAGATCTCCCGGTCCGGGCTCCCAAGGTGGTCCCCAGTTAGGGGCACTGTTTCCTTGGTTGGCCCGGCTGGACCGCTTCGAAAAAAAAGAAGAACCAATTGCGTGGGGAAGAACATTTTCTCTTGACAAACCTTTTAATGTGTAACGGATTACCAAAGGCAGGACTTTTTTCAATCTCATACGGCTTTCTCATTGGCCAACCTAACAAATAATGACGCTTGGTCCAAACCTGCCACGGGACTGAGAACAGCGCTGTTGGCTTATGGGTCTTAACTCGAAGACTCTTCTTAATGACATGAATGTAGAAGACCTACTTCACAAAGTCAAGGAGAAGTTAGGTCCCTGGGTAATGCCTCAGCTACGGGTGGCGAAAGGCACAACAGGTGGAGCGGGCGCTCCGCGCACGCTGAATGAACGCGCGACGGAGCGCGCGTTCCACCCCGGTAACTGAGGCATTATTACGGTAATCCGTTAGTTACTGGGGCTGTTGAGGGGCGCGGTCTTGCTAACCACGGCCAGCGCCTTTCTGCGCGACCGCCGGCGCTCGCCGTGGGCTTTTCCGAGCAGGCAAATAGAGCCAACCAATTAGAAACAAATTCGTCGTGACTACCAAAGCTGTTTCTTCAGCCTCCGTAACTAGATCGCTCTGATGACCTCTCGATGAATCGAGGGGTTATGGATGCTAACACTTCCATACTCTTCGTAGAGTTTGGACATTTTCATTGCCGCGCAGCGGCATCTGAGAGTAGGCCGGCCTTTCAAGGCCGGTCTCGGCAACCCCATCCCATACCGCGTCGCAGAGCGACGGATGAGATCGCAAACCCCAACGGTGGGCGGGATTCAAGCGCCGCTGACGCGGCGCGGGTTCCCTGCATGGGACACCCAGGTACCGGCCTTGAAAGGCCGGCCTACCGTCAAGCGCCGCGATGCGGCGGCGAAACCGGCGTTTTTGTGCCAAATATCAAGTCTCGACAAAACGCTTGTTTCATAGTCGGAACTTGGCAACTACAGGCATCTCAACAGGCGTCGTGGTCTGGGCAGACGCAAAATGTCCAAACTTTACACTCTTAGGGAGAAGGCCGGCCCGGCGCGCGAACCGTGAACAGCAACTGGCGGACTGGCGCATCAGCCGAGTCCGCTTGCGGACTTTCTTTTTCCAGCCGCTGGGCCTCCTTTAGCTCGGTGGCAAACCGCTCTTGATCTCCCGTGGCTCGATAAGCGGCGCTGAGGGCATAGCGGGCTTCCACCAAGTCTGGCTTGTAACGGACCGCGGCGGTGAGATGCTCAATAGCCGCTGCGTAATCCTTCCGCGAGAGTGCGTTCTTCCCGGCCAGCGAGAGAATGTAAGGATCTTCAGGACTCAACGTAAGCGCCTGGGAGATGACCTTGCGCGCGTTTTCAGTGTCGTCCGGACTGGCGTGCATCGTCGCCAGGGCCAGGAAATAGTAAGCTGCCGGGTCATTGGCTCCAAGGGCAATTGCAGTCTCCAACATGGATTTGGCCTCTTCTGAAAACAAGTGGATCTCCAGAATGATTCCATGGATCAGGTAGGGCATCTCCCATTCCGGCCAGCGCGACTGCATTCGGGTCAGCAGTTTCTTCGCATCCTCCGGCTGCTTCAGCAATTCGAAAAGGATTGCCTGGGTGAACATGAGTTCCGGAGTATCGGGCACGATACGGAGAGCCTGCCGCAACAACTGCTGTGCCTCTTCGTATTTGTTGTGCTTTATCAAGAAGAGGGAAGCTTGGAAATAGAGGTCAGGTCGGGTGGGAGCAGCGCGAAAGCCTCGGTTTAAAGTTTCTACCGCTTCTTGAAACTGTCCCAGTGCATCGAGCATTTGAGCTTGCAGAAGGTAGTAATCGCCCTTGCGCTGCTCTGCCGGCATTTGATCGAGGCTCGCCAGGCCTTCCTTGGGGCCCTTGGCGTGAAACACGGCCAGGGCCAGGTCGAGGCGCACTTCGGCGGGGGATGAGGCTGAACCTGCGGCCGCTTCCAGAAATGGCGTGGCCGCCTGGTACTGCTCGTATTCAAGCAGAGCTTTGCCACATTCGGCCGCCAGATTGCCATCTTGCGTCAGTTTCTGAACTTGATGGAAGGTCTCCAGGGCTTCTGCGATTTTGCCTTCTTCCAACATTGCCTTTCCCCATTGGACCCGCAGGCCGGTGTCTTCCGGGTTGGCTGTGAGCCTTTTCTGCAGGTTGTCCAGATAGTGGGCGTGTTTTTCCGCCGGAGACAGATTGAGATAATCAAATAAGCCGGTATGTGGCCGCTGGCGGCCTTCTTCAGTAGCGACCTCTTTGAACCGGGCCAGCATCATTTCAGCATCCACCTTGCGGCCGAGCCTTCGCAGAACCCGGCTATAGTGGATCAGAAGCGTGGGATCTTTAGGAGCCAGTTCTACCGCCCGGCTTAAAGGCTTGGCGGCTTCCTGGGGTTGATCGAGAAGCAGCAGAGACTGCCCGAGCAGGTCCAGCGCGCGTACATTATCAGGCTCATGCTGCAAAACGACCTTCAGGTCCTCGATCGACTGAGCTGGCTTTCCTTCCTGGTATTGGAGCAGAGCACGGGCGTAGCGGATGGGGAGTTGGTCGGGAGCGCTTTCCAGCGCTTGAGTGAGGTGTTTCAGCGCTTTCTCTCTGTCTCCCAGCATTTCGGCAATAGCCAGCTTGTAAAGCCCGTCGGCTTCCTTAGGATGCTTCTGAGTGTACCATTCGAGATCCTGCAGTCCATCCTTCATCTTTCCGCTCCGCGTCAGAGCAAAGCCACGTTCTCGCCGTGCCATGTCGTCATCAGGCCGTAACTTGAGGTACTGATCGTAAGCCGAAGCGGAATCCCCATAGAAACCGAGCTGTTCCGAGGTATGAGCCAGGAACAACAGAACGTCCGGCCGATTGGGGGCCAGCCGCTGGGCTTTTACCAGCAGGCCTGTCGCCAGGTAGTTTTTTCCCTGCTGGGCCTGGACGCGCGCTAATCCATAAAGGCAATCGACATCTTCCGGTCGCTGTCGCAATGCCACCTCAAAAACTTCCTGAGCGCGGTCGAGATGGCCTGCACGAGTGGCCGCCAGACCCAGGTTGTATAAGATGTCAAAGTTAGCCGGAGCAGCTTCCAGAGCACGATTGAAGGCTCGTTCAGCTTCTGCGAAACGCTCCCATTCGACAAAAACCATGCCGAGCGAGAAAGCCGGCCGAGGATCACCCGTAGCTTGTTTCTCGATCTGGGTCACTATCTGCTCGGCAGCCACGCGTTGTCCGCTAGAGTAAAGCGCGCGCGCACGCAAGAGTTGCACCGTGAGAGAAGCTTGCTCTGTATCCGGCAAGCGATTCAGATATTGCAAGGCCTCCTTCCCTTCTTTTCGGGAAACGCTCATCTGCGCCAACTGCAAGTTGGCGTTAGGATGGCCGGGATCAATGGCGACGACCCGGAGAAAGGTTGTCCGGGCGCGATCCGGCATTCCCCGGGCCAGGTAATGATTGCCGAGATTGTTTTGTAAGGCCGCGGACTTTGGTGCCAGTTTCAGGGACTGGCTGTAACAGGTTTCTGCCTCTTCATAGCGCTTTTGAGCGTCAAGGACTACACCCAGCAACCCCAGCGCTTGAGCATCGCGAGGATGATCTCGCAGGACTGATCTTAAGACCCGTTCCGCTTCGTCCATCTGGCCCTGCTGGAAGGCGGCGGTCGCCTGATCGTAAACTGAGACTGGGATCTGAGCCTCGGCAAGCAAAGCGGAGGTTGCTAGGACACAAAAGAGTGCCGGGCTTGCTATAGCCCAAAACCAGTCTTTAGCTTGTGAAGAATAAATCCTGTCCATCATTCCTACTCAAATGCTCTAATACGCCGCGGATTTAGCGCTTTCTGGTGATCGAGCTTCGACGAGCTTAACCATTGTCGCATAAAAATGACGCCATTTCAGAAGTATGGAGTCAAAAGGGAACCGAGGCCGTGTTGCTCGTGAGGGTGGTGAACAGCCAATGGCACCTTTGACCGCTACTGCGATAAGGCTGCTGTTCATAGGTCACATCTGACAACTGAAATTACCTACAATCGTGATGTGCGCCCCGGCCCAACGAC
>QHZQ01000008.1 GCA_003224725.1 Acidobacteriota bacterium
AGATCCGCAAGCCGGAAGATGCCGACAACGCCGGACGTGACCACCACCCGAATGCTTACAGCATGTGGGTGGCTGGAGGTGGAATCAAAGGTGGCCACGTGGTGGGGAAAACCGATGATTATTGCCTGAACATCGTCGAGGATCCCATCCACGTTCACGACCTGCAGGCCACCCTGCTGCACTGCCTGGGTTTCGACCACACTCGGTTGACCTATAAATATATGGGTCGCGAATTCCGTCTCACCGACATTGCCGGCAATGTGGTTAAAAAACTCCTGGCTTGAGGACTCCAATTCCGGCGAGCGTTTGGAGTGCGACGGCTTGACGTCGCTTTCCTCCGCCGGAGGGCTTGACTCCGGCGGCCCCCTCTCCCTGCCTTCTAAACATGAGCGCATCACCAAAAGCACTTCTGACTCTGGTCGTGGCCCTGGGCTTCCTTGCTGTTTGGTTCTGGGGGCCTCCGGTTTGGGCGCAGAAAACTGAAACCCCATGCGAGTACCCGGTGGTGTCTGCCAAGATCGGAGAACACTGCACTGTTTGCGGCGTCGCGTTGACTGAAGAAGATGTCGCCTTGATTGTGCGAGGGCGCCGGGTGCCTTTGAACAAGGAGATGGTGGACACCTTTTTGAATGATCAGGAAAAGTACTTCTCGGAAAAACAGCCCAAAGGCGCCTTATTTCAGGAGGAGCTGCAGGCTCCGGCCGGCGTCGCTCAAGGTGGCATCAGTCGGGGCTGGTTTCTGTTTGGGCTCTATGTGCTTGCGGGGTTAATCGGCGGCGGGCTTAGTGCCTACAATGCCGTTTCAAAGGGGCTCCGATCGATTCCTTATTTCTTCATCGGATTCTTCATCAATGTGTTGGGATATCTCTATGTGTTGACCCGGCCATCCCAGGCCGCGGAGGGGACAATCCCGGCTGGCCTGGTCAAAGTGCCCACCACCCAGGCTCCCTCGGCTTGCCCCGCTTGTGGAAATACCAACCACCCATCGGCTCGCCTCTGCGCGGCCTGCGGAGTTACTTTGCGGCCGACACGGCAGTCGGAAGTCGCACGAATATGAGAGACTCATTTTGAGGTTCGAAAGCATGCCTGGCAAGCAACCCCAACTTTCTTTCGGCGCTAAAATCAAACAACCGATTGTCGCGGTTCTTAATTCGGGATTGTTCATCATTGGCGATCTCGCTGGTGCGCCGGTGATCAAATATGCCATGGCCCAGGGTTACGAGGTTATTGAGCATATCGCAACTTTGCCCGGTGCGATCGGTGGCAGCGACCCGGAGGTTTACGATGTCGTCGTCATCGGCGCCGGCGCCGCCGGGCTGAATGCCGCGCTGCAGGCCAAGGAGCGGGGTATGCGCTACCTCGTGCTCGAAAAAGAGCAGATTGCCAACACCATTGAGAATTTTCCCGAAGGCAAATGGGTGTATGCGGAGCCGGATAGCCAGCCTCCTAAAGGCAAGCTCTGGTTGGACGGCGCGTCCAAGGAAGACTTGACCTGGCGCTGGCATCAAATCATTCAAGAGAACCAACTCAATCTGCACACCATGGAAGGTGTGACCGCCTGCGAGAAAAAAGATAGCATTTTTAATATCAAGACACCCCGGGGTGACTATCGAAGCAAGCGCATCGTCTTGGCCACCGGGCAGCGCGGCAACCCGCGCAAACTGGAGGTGCGTGGGGAAGAGCGAGAGCGCGTCTACCATCGTCTCTATTCCCCCCGAAAATACAAGAACGAAAATATCATCGTGGTAGGCGGGGGCAACAGCGCTATTGAGGCCGCCATTACGCTGAGTGAACAAAACAGGGTTTTTCTCTCCTACCGGGGGAGCGAATTCAGCCGAATCTTCAAAGACAATGAACGAAAGCTCCATGAGCAGATTGCCGCCGGGAAGATCGAACCTTTGCTCAACTCCAATGTCGTGGAATTTGGCGAGCAAGAAGCGACCTTGAAAATCAATCGTGGTGGTTCCGAAGAAACCCGCCGGATTCCCTACAACCACGCTTTTGTGCTGATCGGGGCTGACGTGCCGCGCCAGTTTCTCAAAGCGCTCGGCCTCAAAATGGAGAATGAATGGGAGGGCAGTCTTTGGCGCTCATTGGTTCTGACGCTGGTCGGATTTCTGGGCCTGTGGATTTTTGGGGGGCGTTTCGGAGGCCACGCGGCCCTGGGGGGGCTCGACCTGTCAATTCTTCCCTCCTGGATCGGCATTCTGGTCTGGGCCGCGGGGCTTACAGGATTAGTCCGCTTCGGCCTGAAAGGCGACCGTTTTGCCTGGCTGGGCCTTTCTTTCTTCGTGTGGTACACCGTCTATGGCGTCAAAATTGGTAAAGGTGAGGAGTTCTGGCCTTACCGGGATTGGGGATACAAATTCCTTTCCTTTTTCAATCGGCCCTGGTCTTTCTGGTACACCGTTCTCTACACCACGCTGATGACCGTCTTCGGATTGCAGGCGCTCAAACGCTGGGGTTTGGATCGTAAAGACAAATTTCAAATCTGGCGCTACGTCAGCCTACTGAGTTTCCAGTGGATTTTCTTTTTCCTGGTTCCGGAATTTCTTTTCCAATATGCCGTCAAGTATCAATGGGTCGGCGAAAAACTGGCCAGCGACCCGGTCTTCGCCCAACAGGCCTGGCGAAGTTATGGCCTTATCTATGCCTGGCCGCTGTTCTTCTATACCTTTTTTTATAATCCGCATCAAATCTGGGTGGTATGGGGAGTGCTATTAACCTTTGTGATTATCCCGGTCCTCGTTCTTTTCCACGGGAAAAGATATTGCTCGTGGATTTGCGGTTGCGGCGGACTGGCCGAGACTTTTGGCGACCGCTGGAGACATCTGGCTCCCAAGGGCAAACGCTCCATCAAGTGGGAATGGATGAACTTGGTGGTGTTGATTTTTGCTGCTGTGGTCACTGTTTTGGTATTGGCCAAGGATACTTATGCTTCCATCGCTGACCCTGCGGACTTGGGAATTCGCCTTTACCGCCTCATCGCAGACATTTGGCTGGTGGGGATTCTACCGGTGACGTTGTATCCATTCCTGGGAGGAAAGGTATGGTGCCGCTACTGGTGTCCCCTGGCAAAGTTAATGCACTTGCAGTCTCGTCTTTTCACCAAGCTCAAGTGGAGTAAGTTCAAGATCGTGGCCAACGACAAGTGCATCGGCTGCAACGAGTGCTCTCGCAACTGTCAGGTGGGCATTGACGTGATGAACTTTGCCTTAAAGCAGGATGTGCTCGACAACCAGCAAACCTCCTGTATTGGCTGCGGGATCTGCGTTTCCGCTTGCCCAATGGATGTTCTCTCCTTCGGTCCGCTGGTGCAAATCAGTAGCCAACCGTTAAGCCGCCAGGCCGCATGAGCCTCTGATACCGTCCTCCACTTAATTTGAATAACCAAATTCACAGGGCCCAAAATGGAATGCGCTGGCTTGAGGCGTTCCGAGGAGCATCCATGCCGCCTTGGGAGCCGCACCGAAGCATGAAAATGTAGGGTGTGTCGCTTTTTGACGCACCGTCCTAGCCTACCAAAACTGCAACCGATGGGTCGAATTGTGCATCGTCTCCATCGATGGGGGATTGTCCAAGAGATCAGGAAGGAATCAAAAGGCTTTTGAGCAATTTTGAACAGTTATTTCAGAGATGAGGATTCAAAATAAAGTTGTGTTTTAAGGGCCTGAGGCAAGGTGGTGAACGTAAAAGGCTTTTGCTTCGGTGTCCACGCCTTCACATTCCGGGAATTTTCTTAGCACCTCGCTCCGGAGCCTTCCTGTCGCCCAAAATAGGTTCTGCAGCTACTTCTCGGCACGCTGAAAAACGCGCGACGGAGCGCGCGTTCCACCATGCAGTTTCACCGGCTCTGCCATTTTCGCACCGAGAAGTAGCTAAAGCTTCTGCGCTTCGAAGTCCGCAGTCCTGGATCTTTTCGCAAATGAAGAGTGAACAACTCCACAAGGTTCGGACCTCGTTCCAAACCAGCCAATCCTGAACCTGAACAAGGCTTGAGGTTGGCAATCTGAACCCATGACGCTGCGCTTGCTTAGAAGAAATGCGTAAAGGATTAAAGGGATGCAAGCCTTTTTTCGATTTTTCGTTCTCCGTTGGGTTTGGATCCTCTTCCTTTGTCAAATACCCCGGTTGGTGGGACAAGGAATTTCCTATGAAGGCTTGAAAGCCAATCACATTGACCTGGCAGCTCATCCAAAGGTGGAGGTTGAGAAGTTGCTGCCCTTAATTGTCCAAAAGGCCGGCGAGCCTTACTCCAACGCCAAAGTGCAGGAAAGCATGGCGGCTCTCGACCGGGCTGGACGGTTTAGTAAAGTGCGACTGGAAGTTAAGCCCGAGGCGGCCGGCTTGCACTTAACCTTCATTCTGGAGCCAGTCTTCTATATTGGACTGGTTCAATTTCCCGGAACTGAAGGATCATTCAGCTATGCGCGTTTGGTTCAAGTAGTGAATCTGGGCAGCCAAGAGATCTATGCCCGAGGTCTCATTGAGGAATCAGAGAGCGCCTTGACGCATTTCTTGCAAACAAACGGATATTTCACATCGAAAGTGAACGTCGAAGCTCAGTTTGACGATGCGCATCAACTCGCCAACATCCTGTTTCATGTCAATTTGAACGAGCGGGCTCGAATAGGCCGCGTGGAAGTGAGCGGCTCCTCAACAGTCGATTCCAACCGGCTGAGGCGGACTACTCGTTTGAAGATTGGAAAACCTTATCTGCCCGAACGGATTGAGAAGGCCAGGACCCGTCTACAGAATTATTTCAGCCATCAGGGCCGGCTGACCAGCCAGGTCCGCATGGCTGGAACCCACTTTCAACCTGGCACGAATACCGTGGATGTGTCTTTTGAGGTAGCGCCCGGCTCCTTAGTTGAGGTTCGAACCAGCGGCGCCAGAGTCTGGAAGCGGAGCTTGCGTCGTTTGGTCCCCATTTTTGAAGAGAGCACATTTGACCAGGATCTTGTCAAAGAGGGGCAACGCAACCTGGTGGGCTATTTCCAAGGGAAGGGGTATTTCGATGTGGACGTGAAGACCCATATCCAGGAGCTTCCTTCCAAGATAGAGGTCGAATACGAGATTGTCAAAGGAAAGCGCCACAAAGTGGCGCCGATATCGTTTCTCGGAAACAGTTACTTTTCCGCAGAGGATCTCCTCGACAATGTGTCTGTGGAGACGGGCGGCTGGTTTTCACGAGGGCGCTTCAATGATCAGTTGGTCAAGCGCAGCCTTGACAGCCTCATGGCTCTTTACCGAAATGCCGGATTTGGAGAGGTCAAGATTCAACCGCAGGTGGTGGATGAAGAACCCCATGTTCGTGTGACCTTCGTGGTAACAGAAGGGGCACAAACGCGGGTCAAAGCATTGCGCATAGAAGGCAGTGATCGTTTAAAGGCCGCATCACTGCTTTCAGAAGGTCTAAACTTGCAGTCCGGCCAACCGTTTTCAGAATACCTGCTGGGATTAGACCGGGACCTTATCTTAGCCAACTATCTCGAACGCGGCTACCTCAATGCCCGGTTCAAATCGAGTGTTCAGCCCTCGTCGTCCGATCCTCACCAGGTTGAAGTTCTCTACAGCATTGAGGAGGGCCAGCAGGTGAGCATCAGCGATGTGGTGATTCTGGGTCCGCAGCAAACCCAGCCATGGTTTGTCAACAAGATTGCAAACGTTCAACCCCATGAACTGTTGAGCCAGAAAAAGCTGCTGGAATCCGAGAGCCGCCTTTACAACGAGGGTGTGTTTGATTGGACTAATGTGGGGCCCCGGCGTCCCATCGCAGATCAGACGCAGGAGGACGTCCTCGTCAAGGTCCATGAGGCGCGTCGGAACACAATAAGCTATGGGTTTGGATTTGAAACGGCACGCCGGGGAGGGAATCTTCCCGGCGGCTCAATTGTTCTTCCTGGTCTGCCACCGATCGGGCTCGGGAACGCCCAAATCAGCCAGAGTGAGAAAACATTTGCCAGCCCTCGAGTCTCGTTCGAGTATACACGCCGAAATCTTCGCGGGCTCGGGGAAACCGCCTCCCTAGCCACACGTCTGGCTCGCCTGCAACAGCGTGGACTCTTCACTTTTGGCGATCCTCATTTTCGCGGTTCCCAGTGGCGAACCCTCTTAAGCCTCTCCGGCGAGCGGACTAGCGAAAACCCTTTGTTTACGGCTCGTCTTTTCGAAAGCTCCTTTCAGATTGAACGGCGGCTCAAGGAATCACAAACTCTATTCTTGCGATACGGGTTTCGCCGGACAAGCTTAGCGCGATTGCTTGTTCCCGAGCTGGTATTACCCGAGGATCGCTCCATCCATCTTTCCACGCTTTCAAGCTCGTGGATCCGCGACACACGGGACAAGCCGCTGGACCCCAGCCGGGGGCGCTACCAGACGGTGGATTTGGGGATCAATCCCAAATTCATAGGTTCCAGCGCCAGTTTCGTGCGCTTCTTAGGACAAATGGCTCATTATCGGCCGCTCAGGTCCTCCATGATCTGGGCCAATTCTCTTCGTTTGGGCCTGGCCAGGCCATTTGGTGTCAGGGGTGTTCCGCTCAGCGAACGCTTTTTCTCGGGCGGCAGTACTTCTTTGCGTGGCTTCCCGACAAATGGTGCCGGGCCCCAGCGTGATGTCCCCATCTGCAATGAATCGACCACTCCACCCACGTGCACGAATATCCGTGTCCCGGTAGGTGGAAATGCGCTGCTGGTCTTGAACTCGGAGCTGCGTTTTCCACTGCCTATCAAGAAAGGATTTGGAGCGGCGATCTTTTACGACGGCGGAAACGTGTCCAGGCGGATTCGCTTCAAGGATTTTTTCAACGACTATACCAACACGATTGGATTTGGATTTCGTTACAACACTCCAATCGGTCCGATACGGTTTGACATCGGACGTAATTTGAACCCCGTGGCAGGAATAAAGGCAACTCAGTTTTTTATCACGGTGGGACCACCGTTCTAGTTCGTCGGGGCATAGATTCGGTGCATGATTTGGTTATGAGACTTCTTTTACTAAGTACATCGTCGCCAAAAAATACCGTGACGTATTTGAAGCGCTGCATTGTCAGATGGCCTTCGAGAATTCGCTGGCTTTTCATTAGCCCCGTGCTTCAGCGCGGGGTGGCTGGCATCCACCACGGTTTTTCTTCACCACGAGAAAAAACCTCTATGTTTTCCCCGAGCTGAAGCACGGGGCTAATGAAAGCAAGCATGTATCAAACCAACCCGAACAAGGAGGATCAGGTGAAATACGTCATCGTGATTGTAAAAGGTAGCGAGCAACCTCAGACCACCGAGGAGTGCGGCTCTATCGGCCACGGACCTCTCACCCGGCCTTCGGCCACCCTCTCCCAGTGGGAGAGGCATGGGAGCTTTGAGAAAGCTCCCTGGGTGAGGGGACGGCAGCTTAACAAATTTGACCGAAATGTGAACTTCGTCGCCACCTAGTGGGACTAGCATTAACGGAGGACTGTTATGACCTGGAAAAGAATTGCGCTTAGAGCGCTGGCTGTGGTCTTGGCCTTGTTGATTACGGGCAGCGTATCGCTCTATTTCGTTCTTCGCAGCCACTGGTTCCACGAATACGTTCGCACCAGGATCATTGCAAAGCTGGCCGAGGCGACTGGAGGTAAAGTTGAACTTGGGAGTTTTGTATTTGACTGGCATGCCTTGCGCGCAGACCTCAATCAACTGGTAATTCATGGCAGCGAGGAACCTTCTCAGCCACCGTTCTTTCGAGTGGACCGCATTGCCATCACCTTCAGAATTATTTCGGTTTTGCGGCATCAGATCGACCTCAGCCAGATCTACATTGAGCATCCGTCACTTCATCTCCTAGTGGATAAGGAAGGCAACAGCAATTTCCCCGGGCCGCGAGTGGCCAGGCAAGAGACCAGGTCGCTGGATCTTTTTGATTTGGCCATAAAGCAATTTCTCCTCGAGGGCGGAGTTCTCTACTACAACGACAACCAAAAGTCTCTTAATGCAGAGCTCCATGACCTGCGGACAAAAATATCTTTCGACCCGGTTCAAACTCTCTACAGTGGATACCTGACTTATCACCAAGGCCGCCTGGAATTTGGGGCCTTGAAAGAGTTGCGCCATGACCTGGAAACGCAATTCAACGCCGGTCGTACCCGTGCCACCTTGAACTGCAATTTGACCACTGCAAGCCCTTCTCGTATTTCTGCTCAGATAGACTTGAGTGACTATGCCAGTCCAGTGGTCGAAAGCAGCTACCAGGCGTGGGTTTCCAGCAAGGATCTCCGGCAGCTTCTGAACAACCCGTCTCTGCCCCAGGGCTATGTATCTGTCACGGGTTCTGCACGCTATCACCAACAGACAGACCAACCATTTCTGGACGGGCTATTCATGACCGGGTCCCTAAGCAGTCCCTCAATGACGGTCCGCCTGCCTGAGTTCAACTCAGAAGTTCATCAGATACGTGGACGCTACCGGCTTGAAAAAGATCATTTGGACTTGAGCAACCTGGAAGCCAACATGCTGGCAGGCCGCGTCCTGGCTGACCTGACAGTCCGAAATTTGCTGGGCCAACCACAATTTCGTCTCAAAAGCTCGGCCGCTGGACTCTCACTTAAGGCTATCGCCTCCGCTTTGCAAAGCAAAGCGTTGACCTCGCCGGCGATTACCGGGAGCGTAGATGGGGAGGCTGAGGCGAAATGGCAGGGAGGGTTGCAAGGACTTATGGTTCGGTCGGATGGGACTGTTAAAGCCAGCGCAGAGCTGGAACCCTCGGGCAACGACAGGGACTTGCGATCGCACATCCCGCTGGAGGGAGAATTTCATGCCAGCTACGATGGCGCAAAAGCTCAATTAGCCTTAACCCAAACTTTTCTGCAAAGTTCCCACACCTCAGTCCATCTGGATGGCATCCTGGGCGACCATTCCTCTCTGAGAGTGAAAGCCCGGATGGATGACTTGCGCGAACTGGAGAGGATCGCTTTAAGCTCCGGACCTGCCAACGCCGCCTCGGCCGGGTCTCCCGCGCCTCAGCCCGTGAGTCTCACTGGCTCAGCCACTTTCGATGGAACAATGGAAGGCTCCTTAAAAGAGCCTCGAATTACAGGCCAGTTGTCAGCACGGGACCTTGGGGTGCAAGGGAGTCGATGGCACAGTTTGAGGACTGGAATTCATCTGGACGCCTCCAACTTTTCCCTGCAACAGGGATCTCTCGAAAGTTCAAACGAAGGAAATATTCACTTTGAACTCGGAGTGGGAATGCACGATTGGAAGTACGTTCCTTCTGCGCCGTTAACTGCTAAAGTCTCGGTGGCTCGGATGCCGCTGGCTGAGATCGGGAGCGCGGCCCAACTTAAGCTTCCAGTCAGCGGGATCTTATCTGCCAGACTCTCGTTGCGCGGTTCCCAACTGAATCCTTTGGGCAAAGGCACGGCTCAACTGACTCAGGCAAAAATCCAAGACGAGCCGGTCCAAAACCTCACCGTGCAATTCGAGGCGACCGGCGATCGTGTGGCTTCTTCCGTCAAGGCTCAGCTTACGGCTGGCGCGGTCACAGGAAATCTTGTTTTTTACCCCAAGAACCAGGGATACGAGGTTCAGGTAGAAGCTCCAGGGATTCGCCTGGATCAGTTGATGACATTGCGCTCAAAAAATCTCCCTCTCCAGGGCCTTCTCAGGGCTTCGGTCAACGGCCAGGGAACGGTAAAGGAGCCTCGACTTGCGGCACTCGCGGAAATCGGCGAGCTCCGCGTCCGCGGGGAAACTGTGCGCGGGCTCAAAGCCAGGGTGAGCCTGGATCACCAGCAATTGAAATTCAACCTCGATTCCAATGTGGCTAATACCTCCGTGCAGGCGGAAGGGGAAGTCGATCTTACATCGGACTATAAGGCTACAGCTAAACTCGACACTCGCGGCATTGTCCTGGAATCTCTGCTCGCTACCTACTTGCCGGGCCGGGCCGGCGAGCTGCGCGGGCAAATGGAACTTCACGGAGAACTCAAAGGGCCTTTGAAGGACCCGGACCGCCTGGAGGCCCGGATCGAAATTCCCGTGTTGAGCACCAGTTACCAATCCTTGCAACTGGCCAGCACTGCACCCATTCGGCTCAATTACCGAAATGGGCTCGTGAACATTGAACGTGTAACTCTGAAAGGCACTGGGACTGAAGTTCAAGTCCAGGGTTCGATCCCCTTGCGCGACCATTCTCCGCTCAGTCTGTCTGCAACCGGTACGGTTAATCTTGGACTCTTAAAAATGTTAAATCCCGATCTGGCCAGTTCGGGACAATTGGCGGTGAATATCGTGACTGCAGGAGATCGCGCCCATCCCAAATTGGAAGGTCAGGCGCGTATTGTGAACGGATCGTTTGCGGCCGGCAGCGCTCCATTGGGGCTCGAGAACATCAACGGGGAGTTGACAATCCAGCCAAACCGGATAGAAATCAAACAGGTGGTTGCCAAAAGCGGCGGCGGAGATGTTCAGGCCCACGGTTTCATCACCTATCAACCTGGCCTCCAGTTTAATATTTCAATTGATGGGAATAACATTCGCCTTCGCTACCCGGAAGGCATGCGCTCCGAAATGGATCCACATTTGGTTTTGCAAGGGACGCCACAAGCCTCGTCTCTCAGCGGCCGAATCCTGGTCAATCGGCTGTCCTTTACACAGGAGTTTGATCTGGCCACGTTCCTCAGTGGCTTTGAAGGCCAAACGACCGCATCGACCCCAGAAGGTTTCGCTAAGAACCTTACACTGGACGTAGCCCTTCAATCGACCGAGAATTTGGGGTTGATGAGCAGCAAATTGACCTTGCAAGGACAGGCAAACCTCCGGGTACGTGGAACAGCTGCCCGGCCGGTGGTCTTAGGCAGAGCCAATGTGACAGACGGAGAAATTTTCTTTCTGAACAAACGTTACCGGATTGAGCGTGGAGTGGTTGACTTCGTCAATCCTTCGCGCACGGAGCCGGTCGTCAATGTGCTGGTTACCACCATCGTTAACCAATATAACTTGAGTCTGAATTTTGCAGGCACCCTGGATAATTTGCGCACGAGTTATGTCTCCGATCCTCTCCTTCCACCCGTCGATATCATCAATTTGCTCACCGTTGGAAAAACCACTGAAGGGGCAAATACCCCTTCCAGTCTTGGTGCTAACTCTGTCCTGGCTCAGGGACTGGCGAGCGAGGTCAGCAGTCGGGTGGAAAAATTGGCCGGCCTTTCGAGCCTGCAAATCGATCCTTTAATTGGCGGTAATCAACGAAACCCCTCGGCTCGTTTGGCCATCCAGCACCGGGTGACCAAAGATTTCATCTTCACCTACGCAACCGATGTCACTTCAACCCAACGTGAGGTGATCCAGGCGGAGTACCAGATCAGTCCGCGCTGGTCTGTCACCGCTGTCCGGGACGAGAATGGGAGTTTTGCTGTCGATTTCCGGCTGCGGAAAAATTTTTAGGTTTCCCTCAATTCCCCTCCCGTGGAGGGGAGGTGTGAAAAGAATTGAGGAGCGCTTGGAACATGTCCCCCCTCGAACGAGGGGGGACTTCAGGGGGGTGGCTGGTAATCCCCACCAGGTCTTGATTCAACAGTGGCTACCCCCCTCAAGTCCCCCCTTGGAAAAAGGGGGGACGATCTAAGACCAACGACTCACGAATTTTTCACAGCTTAAGGGGTGCAGGGGTGGGTGGTCCCGAACTGGTGGGGCCCCACCCCCAAAGGCAACTCCAGTCTACCGCTGATGCGGCAGAAACTTCTTTGGAATTTTCAACGCCATTGAGCCGGCGACCGTCACTACGTCATAAGTACCCTGGTAACCAACTAGCATGTGTGCTGCCCAGGGTTCCAGTTTGTAATCTTTTACTAGCCAGTCCACCATATCACTGGTGGCCCTCTGTAATGCACGATCCAGCGAACTGCTAAATTCAGGCTGGCTACCAATGCTAATGATGTATTCCTTGGTTTCAACACGGGGGCCAGTCAAATGGACCTTCTTCCGCACGTCGATTCTGAACTCGACATCCATGGAGGTTTCGACGCCCGTTCCTGTCGGTTCGCCGTCAGCTTGCAGTCCATGCCCGTCGCCGATGAACAACAATCCACCGGGGTGGTAGACGGGCAACATCACCGCTGCGCCCTCGCCAATTTCGTTGTAATCCAGATTGCCTCCATAGGAACCGGATGGCCCGGAGGTCGGCACAAAGTCGCCTTCGGGAGCAACTCCAACACATCCCAGCATGGGTTTTGCCGGAAATTCGAACTTGACGACTTGACTTGTGGGCTCTCTCAACCTGACCACCTGGCGCTGGATGTCAATATCCCACGGTAACAGGTCAGAACTCCCCGGAAGGACCAGATCGTTCTTGTAGCGATCTGAATAAAGGCCTTCGATGGATTCAGGGGTCAACGAGAACAAACCCAGCCGATATGTGGTGAAGCCCCAATTCCGATTCATTCTCACTTTAGAGAAGTGGACGATAAGCGCGTCACCCGGCTCAGTCCCTTCCACATAAAATGGTCCCGTAAGTGGGTTGCCGGGCTGTGAGCGGCTTACACCCTTTTCATCGCGCCCGCTGGCGTCAAGCGTTTTTGTCATGACAATATGACCTGCGCGAACATGCTTGAGAACCGGATGAGCGTGAGAAAAGGTGCGATGGTAAGTTGTGGCGACTACCTGATGGACCTCCTTTTTGGGTCGTTCCTCTAACGACGCCACAAATGAGCATGCAACCATCAGAGCGGTGCACGCGAGAGATCCAAGGAAAAGTCGTCGTAGATGCGGTTTTCTCATCTAACCCCCTGCTCTTCGATTCGCGTAAGGCGCTATAGTACCAGGAACGAACCGAAGCGTCATCCTTCTGAAATGAGGGTGTAAGAGGTGAGTGAGTTTTTGCCTTACCCGACGGTTGCGAAGGGCGAAGAAACAGCTTTGGTAGCCACGACGAATTTGCTTTCTAATTCGTCGTGGGTTTGTCCACCCGCGCGGAAAAGCCCACGGCTGGGAGGGCGAGCCTCCTGGCGAGCCACAGCCCCAGCAAGCCCCATGAGGCTCGGCGGGAGCCTCGCCCTCCCGAACCTCCCGAGCAGGATTCAACTTGAGAAAGTGGAGCTGGCGTATGATTCAAGCCCACGGCTGGGAGGGCGAGCCTCCTGGCGAGCCACCGCCCAGCAAGCCCTATGAGGCTCGGCGGGAGCCTCGCCCTCCCGAACCTCCCGAGGAGAATTCAACTTGAGACGAAAGTCGGGCTGGCGTATGATTCGAGACACGGGAGAGTCATTCGTCCGCTCCTGGCGCAGGGATGGCTGTTTTTGAGAAAAAATTTATGGCGACAAGAATGTCCATGGATGACCTATGCATCAATACCATCCGTACTTTGTCGATGGATGCCGTTCAGCAAGCCAATTCAGGACATCCTGGCACACCGATGGCTATGGCACCCGTGGTGTACTGCTTGTGGCAGCGATTTCTTCGCTTTGACGCGGACGACCCGATCTGGCCAAACCGGGATCGCTTTGTGCTTTCCATCGGCCACGCCTCCATGCTGCTGTATTCCGTGCTGCACCTGTGTGGCGTTAAGGCCGTAAACCCCATGTATGAGAGGCTCGGCGAGCTCACGGTGACGCTCGACGATATCAAACGATTTCGTCAGCTCGACAGCAAGTGCCCCGGCCATCCCGAATACCGCTGGACTTCAGGCGTCGAAACCACCACCGGGCCATTAGGCCAAGGGGTGGCGACCAGTGTCGGCATGGCCATTGCCGAGGCTTGGATGGCCGCTTACTTCAATCGGCCCGGCTTTGAAATGTTCAACTACGACGTCTATGCCTTATGTGGCGATGGCTGCATGATGGAAGGTGTGTCGGGAGAAGCTGCCTCGCTGGCCGGACATCTGAAGCTCGCGAATCTCTGCTGGATCTACGACAACAACAAGATCACCATTGAAGGTCACACGGAGTGGGCGTTTTCCGAAGACGTCGCCACTCGCTTTATTGGATACGGTTGGAATGTCACGCGCGTGGGCGACGCCAACGATCTGGAAATGCTGGAGAGAGCTTTTAAGACGTTTAAGAAGACCTCCGACAGACCTACCCTGATTATCGTCGATAGCCATATCGCTTATGGTTCTCCGAACAAGCAAGACACCCATGCCGCCCATGGCGAGCCCCTGGGCGAAGAAGAGATTCGACTAACCAAGCGCAATTACGGATGGCCTGAGGAGGCCAAGTTCCTCGTGCCTGAAGGAGTGCGGGAACACTTTCAGTCAGGCATGGGCCAGCGCGGACATTCATTGCGTCAGGCCTGGATGGGGACGTTTGACGACTACAAGGCTCAGTATCCGGAATTGGCCGATCATCTCTACACGATGCAGCATCGCCAGTTGCCCCGCGGTTGGGACAGGGATTTACCCAGTTTTCCGGCCGACCTCAAGGGGCTGGCCGGACGCGACGCTTCCAGCAAGGTTCTCAATGTTCTGGCCAGGAACATTCCCTGGCTGATCGGCGGCTCAGCCGATCTGGCACCCTCGACCAAGACCCGCCTCACCTTCGAGGGAGCGGGTGATTTCAACGCGGAAAATCGTGCCGGACGCAACTTCCACTTTGGCATCCGCGAACATGCAATGGGCTCGATTCTTAATGGACTGTCACTTTCCAAAGTACGCCCGTATGGTTCAACTTTCTTGATCTTTAGCGATTACTTTCGCCCCGCCATCCGGCTCAGCGCCATCATGGAAATCCCGGTGATTTACATTTTCACCCATGACTCGATCGGCGTTGGAGAGGACGGACCCACCCACCAGCCCGTTGAGCAACTCGCTTCGTTGCGAGCAGTCCCTGGTCTAATCACGCTGCGACCTGCCGATGCCAATGAAGTGACCGAGGCCTGGAGGGTGATTATGCAGCTTCATCATGAACCAGCCGCTCTGATTCTCACCCGGCAGCCGCTGCCAACTCTGGACCGCTCGAAGTATGCTTCTGCCTCGGGCGTTGCCAAAGGAGGCTACGTGCTGGCTGATGCCAGCGATGGTGGGCCTGAGGTCTTGCTTCTAGCCAGCGGCAGCGAGGTGTTTCTGTGCGTCAGCGCTTACGAGCAATTGAAAGCGGAAGGCATTAAGCCACGAGTCATCAGCATGCCTTCGTGGGAACTCTTCGAGCAGCAAAGCGAGCAATACCGGAACAGCGTCATCCCACCCGAAGTAAGGGTCGAGCAGGCCTCAACCTTCGGCTGGGCTCGATTTGTCGGCCCCACCGGAGGGTGTATCGGCATGAAGACCTTTGGGGCTTCGGCGCCTCTGAAAGAGCTGCAGAAGAAATTTGGATTTACCCCCGAACGAATAGTCGCCGAGGCCAAAGAGCAGTTGGCGAAAGCAAGACACAGTTAGAAGCGATAGTAATTCCCCCGTTAAAAGAGGAAAGGTGTGAAAGAATTCAATTTCAGATCTCGTCCTGGGAAGGCTGATCATTTCCCATATCTTTGTTGGTGAACACAGAGGTGTATTGAGTTTCAACGGCCTGAAAGGCCGCAATAGTTTAGCCCAGGGCAAAGCGGAGGGGCGCCCTGGGTAAGAAGGAGATCGATTCTTTTTTTATGAGGGTTTGGCGAGGACGGTGACCCAGGGCGCCGCTGACGCTTTGCCCTGGGCTGGCTTATTGCCGCCCTTCAGGCGTGCTGTTGTGAGCAAAGGGGAATGCGTCGAAGACGGGGAAAAGTTAATATGACAAATCTCAATCGCCAGACATACACTTTGCCCGATAAACTTGCCTCTTCTGTCAAAGCCTCACTCGAAGATTGGAGCGCTAGTGACAAAGTAAGCCGGTTGTGGGCGGCGGACGCCTCCCTGTGGACCGGCGCAGATGAAGGAAGTTGGCTCGGTTGGTTAAGTATTGTTGATGACCAATTGGCTAGCAGTCAAAGCCTGACCCGGTTCGCCCATGAAATAAAGAATGCCGGCTTCTCGCACCTGTTGCTTTTGGGAATGGGCGGGTCCAGTCTGTGCCCGGAAGTAATGAAAATGACTTTCGGCAAAATTGATGGTTTCCCAGAGCTTCATGTACTTGATTCCACCGACCCGTCTCAGGTAAAGACTCTCGAGAGCCAGGTGGACCTTGCCAGGACGGTCTTTATTGTGTCGAGCAAATCTGGCAGCACTTTGGAGCCCAACATCTTCAAGCAATACTTCTTCGAGCGTCTAAAGCAGGTGGTCGAGGCCGCGCAGGCCGGAAGCCGTTTCCTCGCCATTACAGATCCTGGTTCGAAGATGCAGCAAATCGCTGAAAACGACAGTTTCCGTAACATCTTTTTTGGCTTGCCCAGCATTGGGGGACGTTACTCAGCGCTTTCGAATTTCGGGTTGGTTCCAGCGGCCCTCATGGGAGTAGACCTGTCAAGGTTCCTGGACCTTACCCAAGAGATGGTGCATTCAAGCCAGTCTTCGGTTCCCATAGAACAGAACCCAGGGGTCGTGTTAGGCACCATCCTGGGCGTGCTTGCCGGCGCGGGTCGAGACAAAGTGACTTTTATCACCTCGCCTGGCATTTCGGATCTCGGAGCCTGGTTGGAGCAGTTGTTAGCGGAGTCCACTGGNCAGTTGATCGGGAGCGTGTTGGGCCGCCCGAGGTGTACGGCGCCGATCGCCTCTTCGTCTATATGAGACTCGACTCCGCACCAGACCCATCTCAGGATACGGCCCTGGATGCCTTGGAGCGCGCCGGACAGCCTGTGGTGCGCATTGGGCTGGCTGATCCGTATCATTTGGGTCAGGAGTTCTTCCGTTGGGAGGTCGCGACAGCCGTGGCAGGATCTGTCATGGGCATCAATCCGTTCAATCAACCTGATGTGGAAGCCAGCAAAGTCGCCACACGCAAGCTGACCTCTGAGTATGAGGAGACTGGGGCACTCACGCCGGAAACTCCGCTGCTGCAAGACAGCGGCATCAAGCTGTTTACGGATGAGGCGAACGCGACAGCACTGGCCAGGACGGCGGGACAGGGGGACCGGACCCTGGTTAGCTATCTCAGAGCACACCTGAACCGGATCATGGCGGGAGATTATCTGGCGATTCTGGCTTACATCGAAATGAACCACGCTCACGAAGATCAGCTTCAGGCCATCCGTCACGCGATCCGAGACCAGAAGCATGTCGCCACCTGCCTGGGCTTCGGACCACGTTTCTTGCATTCGACCGGGCAAGCCTATAAGGGAGGGCCCAACACGGGCGTGTTCCTGCAAATCACCTGCGACGATGTGTTCGACCTACGGGTGCCTGGACAGAAATACACCTTCGGCTTGGTGAAGGCAGCTCAGGCGCTGGGCGATTTCCAGGTGTTGGCCGAACGTGGCCGGCGCGTGCTGCGCGTGCACCTGGGCGCTAATGTTCAAGCGGGCTTGGCCACGCTGCAGGAGGTCATGGGCCAGGCCTTGGGGCCAAGACCGGGTTTCTAGATTGTTTGCGAAAACGTCATCGTGCTCTTGCTCATGCTCTTACTCGATTATCGGCGAAACGAGCAGGAGCAAGAGTACGAGCACGAACGGATACGTCATCATATTTCTGAAATCGCGGACAAAGGAGCGCGAAACATGCAAATAGGCATGGTCGGTTTGGGAAGAATGGGATCGAACATGGCGCGGCGGCTGATTCGTGGCGGGCATGAATGTGTCGTGTTTGACTTGAATGCTGACAATGTGAAGCAGTTGACCCGGGAAGGGGCAACAGGAGCCACTTCGCTTGGAGTGTTCGTTAGCCAGCTCCGCAAGACGCGAGCCATATGGGTCATGGTGCCGGCAGGCGACCCCACTGAGCAAACGGTGATGGCCCTGGCTCAGCAGATGGAGCGAGACGACATCCTCATCGACGGCGGTAATTCCTACTACAAGGATGATGTGCGCCGCTCCAAGGTGTTAAAGAGCCAGGGCCTTCATTACGTGGATGTCGGTACCAGCGGCGGCATCTGGGGCGTGGAGCGTGGCTATTGTCTGATGATTGGAGGAGAACCGGAAATCGTCAAGTCTCTGGACCCTATTTTCAAAACCTTAGCGCCGGGAAGGGGCGAAATTCCGCGAACTCCCGGGCGTGAGAAGCTGACAGGAACCGCCGAGGAAGGTTACCTCTATTGCGGTCCCTCCGGAGCAGGTCATTTCGTCAAAATGATTCACAATGGGATTGAATACGGCCTGATGCAGGCCTATGCAGAAGGCTTTGATATTTTACGCAATGCCAGCTCCAAAGAGCTGCCTGAAGATTTGCGTTACACTTTTAACTTTGCAGACATTGCCGAGGTCTGGCGTCGCGGCAGTGTCGTGTCCTCATGGCTGCTGGATCTGACGGCCATGGCCCTGGCGGAGAATCCGACCCTCTCAAGCTACACGGGTTTCGTCCAGGATTCCGGCGAAGGGCGTTGGACGATAATGGCTGCGATTGAAGAGGCTGTTCCAGCCGACGTGCTGTCAGCTTCTCTCTATACGCGCTTCCGTTCCCGCCAGGAGCACACTTTTGCTGAGAAGATTCTCTCGGCTATGCGCCAGAAGTTTGGAGGGCACGTGGAGCGCCCCGCCGGAGGGTAGGTTCGGTGGATTCTTTTTGCGAAATTATTAACCCGTTATGTGGATAACGAGAATTTTGTTGTCGTTTTCGGAATCGTTCTCGTCCTCGTCGTCGGCTTTTGGATTGCGAGGCCGAGGACAAGAACGACGACGATTACAGAGACGAAGTATGAAAGGGAAATCGAAAATTTGCGCTTTAGGTACGGCTAGGGGTTAAAGGCAAGATAACAACAAACAGGAAAGATGACCACAAGAGGAAAAGCATTGATAGTTTCAGAAGCAGCCGAGGTAACCAAAGAACGTACGGAGCAACCGGGTGACCCTTGTGTCATGGTCATCTTTGGGGCTTCCGGGGACTTGACTAAGCGCAAGCTCATTCCAGCACTTTATAACCTCGCCAGAGAAAGTTTGTTGTCTAGACATTTTGCTGTCATTGGATTTGCCCGTCGGCCCATGAGCAACGAGGAGTTCCGTAAAAAAATCAGCCAGGAGATTAAAGAGTTCGCCACCAGTCCGGTGGACCCCGAACTCTGGGACCGTTTCGTCAAGCAACTCTACTACCTTCCGGGAGACGTGCAGGATGCGAATTCTTTTCGGGAGCTTCAATCCGTTTTAGCTCAAATCGACAAAGAGCACGGAACGCGCGGCAATTACTTCTACTACATGGCGATGGCGCCCGATTTTTTTTGCCCCATTGTCCAGCAGCTTGGCGCCACGGGGCTCGTCCGTGAAGAAAACGGCCAATGGCGGCGGGTCATCATTGAGAAACCTTTTGGGCATGACTTGGATTCTGCCCGGGCTCTGAACCAGGCCATCAGGCAGGTGCTTAGCGAAAAGCAGATTTACCGCATCGATCATTACCTGGGTAAGGAGACGGTGCAGAATATCCTGGTCTTCCGCTTCGGCAATGGCATCTTCGAGCCCATCTGGAATCGTCGTTACATTGATCATGTGCAGATTACTGTGGCTGAAGACCTGGGCGTGGAGCAAAGAGGCGACTACTATGAAGAAGCCGGCACGTTGCGGGATATGGTGCCGAACCACATCTTCCAGTTGATTACCCTGACGGCGATGGAACCGCCGATTTCGTTTGAAGCGGATGCTGTGCGTGACGAGCAAGCCAAGATTCTGCGTGCCATTCAACCCTTGTCCCCGGAAGAAGTGCTCACCCTCACTGTGAGGGGGCAGTATGGAGAAGGACAGATTGGGGGTGAGCCCGTTCCAGCCTACCGCTCCGAACCCAAGGTCGCGCCTGACTCCAGAACCGAGACCTTTGTCGCGCTGAAACTATCAATCGACAACTGGCGCTGGGCGGATATACCGTTTTACCTCCGCACCGGCAAACGGTTGCCAAAGCGAGTCACGGAGATTGCGATCGAGTTCAAGCGCGCTCCCTTTATCCTTTTCCGCAAGACGCCCATCGAGCGCTTGACACCGAACCAGCTCGTTCTCCACATTCAGCCCGATGAAGGCATCTCGTTGCGTTTTGGAGCCAAGGTACCCGGCCCACTGGTTCGCCTGGGCGCGGTGAACATGAACTTTGATTATGCGGACTACTTCGGCAGCACTCCGAGTACAGGCTATGAGCGATTGCTTTACGATTGCATGTGTGGCGATGCCACCCTGTTCCAGCGCGCCGACATGGTCGAGGCAGGCTGGAGCGTGGTGGCGCCGATTTTAGATGTTTGGAAAGCGCTGCCCCCCAGGGCGTTTCCAAACTATGCCTCTGGCACCTGGGGACCCAAGGAAGCGGACGAGTTGATGGAGCGTGATGGGCGACGATGGAGAAAGATCTCAGATTGATTCTGCCCGGCCACGAATTGGTGGCACACACGAGGCTTGTGCTCCCCTTGGAAGAGGGTGGTTATCAAAAAAGGAAATACTCTCCCCTCGCCCCAATCGGGGGAGAGGGGCAGGGGGGTGAGGGGCATGTGACGCGATGCTTAATTTGGGTGAATCTTCATAGGTGAGGGGTCAGTTGGACCTACCCCTAATTTCTTCACGGCTTCCGCCGCGAACGGGGGAAGAGTTCAGGGCACCGGGGAGGCTATTGATGATCTGGCCCAAGCCCGAAGTCCGAATCTTAGGGGCCCCAGAAGAGCTGCACTGGGCTGCCGCAGAGGAATTCGTTGGCCAGGCAGGACAGGCCGTGGGAGAGAAGGGATTCTTCACTGTAGCGCTTTCTGGTGGTTCGACGCCCCGAAGCCTTTATAGTCTGCTCGGCGATAGAACACCGTTTCGAAAGCAGTTATCTTGGGACAAGGTTCACTTTTTTTGGGGAGATGAGCGTCACGTACCGCCTGAGCATCCGGACAGCAACTACCGCATGGCGTTGGAGTCGATGCTCTCAAAGGTACCCGTGCCGCCAGAAAACGTGCATCGCATCAAGGCCGAGAGCCCGAGTGCCGGCAAGGCGGCAGACGAGTACGAAGGGACGCTGCGCGAGTTCTTTAAATTATCAGCGGAAGAGTTGCCGCGCTTTGATCTGGTTCTGCTGGGCTTGGGACCCGACGGACACACCGCCTCACTTTTCCCCGGCAGTGAGGCCCTTCATGAGTCAAGGCGCCTTGTCCTGGCTCCCTGGGTCGAAAAGTTCCATGCCTATCGTATCACCCTCACGCCACCTATCTTGAACAATGCCAGCTCCGTTATCTTTCTCGTAAGCGGCCAGGAAAAGGCCGAGACAGTACAGGCGATCCTGCAAGCGGATCCCCTTTCTAAACGCTACCCGGCGCAGCTTATCTGTCCGGCACAGGGCCGGCTGCTTTGGCTGCTGGACCAGGCAGCAGCTAGCCTCTTACAACGGCCCGCCTGAAGAATTTCTGCCTATGGGTTTTCCTGAGCCGAGCGGGCCGTTTTCATTCTGAGGTATGCAGTCAAAATCGACGTTTCTTTTCATCGCCGGGTGAGCGCGGCCAGTTGGTTGGCGAGTTGAATGACTTCCCCACGGTCCAGGTCGCGGTATTTCCGGGGTAGTAAGCTTCGGCTAGTACACTCCAGAACTGCAGCCAGGTTCTGCAGTTCAATTTCGGTTGGATACGACGGCGGGATGAAATCCTGCAGGGCTGATTTCAAATCTTCCACATCCACGGCTGCGTCGTTTTCCAGCGCGCTTTTCATGCGAGCACGGATCAACACGGCTTCAATGTCGGCGCCGGAAAGCGTGCTGCAGGACTCGAGGAAGAATTTTTCGGCTTCGGATGACTGAATCTGCGTTCCGGTTTTCTTCTGCATGGCGCGCAGCATCGCCAGGCGCTCCTCGTCGGTATCGGGATAGAACAGAGCAATATGTTCCTCGGCGCGGCCCTGGCGTTTTAAGTCCACGGGGAGCAGGTCCGGACGGCAAGTCAACAGAAACCAGATCACCTTGCCGCGGAATTCCGTATTGCCCATGAACTGAGCGATTTGGGCAAAGACACGATTATTGACGCCGCTGTCACCGGAAGTAGAGCGATCGCCCAGTTGAGCATCGGCCTCATCCACGATGACAGCAATCGGGCTCATCGCTTTGAGCAGGTTCAGCACGCGCTCCAGGTTTCCCTCGGTGACCCCCTGCCACATGCTGCGGAAATTCTTCAGGCTGACTGCTGGAATGCCGACCTCTCCAGCAAAGCATGTGGTAAGGAAGGTCTTGCCCGTGCCCACAGGGCCGCAGATGACATAGCCCATGGGAAGCACATCGGTCTTGCCGGCTCGGATGGCGGCGGCAGCATCCTTCAGTTTCTTCTTAGCTTGCTCGTGCCCTGCTACCATGGATAAATCAAACCGGCTCTGGATGAATTCGAGTAGCCCTCCAGATTCGGCTTCGATCAATTCTTTTTTCCGATGCGTCAAGGACTTGAAAGTAAGAGCTTGGCGATTCTGAACCGCGTGGGAAATCAAGTTCTGCAATTGCACACGCTTGAGGCCAGCGGTGAGAGCAGCCAGGGTGCTCTCGTTCACGTCGGAACCGGGGGGCAGCGGGGTGGTGGCCAGTTGCAACCGGATAAACTCAAGCCGCTCGGTTTCGTCAGGCAAGGGAATGGGGAGGGTGGCCACACCCGGATTCTGGACAATCCCCTGGTTCAACTCAGTGAGATTTTCCGAAAGCAGGCAGATGGTGACATCGGCATGTCGAAAAACCAGATTCTGGGCCCAGCGCTTCAAAATTACCAGGGAGTTGCGGTCTTCGGGGGACATGGCGGAGATGTCACCCGCAGGCACGATGGTTTCAGCGTAGTCGATGATCAGCGCGATCCTCTTACCCTCCAGGAGACGCAGCCGCAAATAGTTATCCAGCAAGTTTAAGACACCGTCCGGGTTGCGCGGCAGTCCCTGGCTGTAGCGGGTCCCGTGAAAGCTGTCGTAGCCGGCCAGGGCGCGCTGGAAGTCTGCCTGCATCTCCGCCTGCGCAAATGACAAACCTCCACCCCGGTCATAGGTCAAGATCAGGTCGCGCTGCCCGAACAAGGCTTCGGGAAGAAAGCGCTGCAGAGGAAGAAACTCAGTCGATTCGCCTGGTCTGAGCGGCACCAGGTCACGAACGTTTCCGTGAATCACGAAGAGCGAGAAGGCCCCGGAATAGTAGCTTTCCGAAAGCTGCCGCGCCCAGAGGGGAAGGCTTTCAAGATGAATGGTTGATTTGTTTGATATGGTGGACATTAATTTTGAAGGTGGCAAAACTCACCGCCAAGGCGCTGTGGCCACAAAGTAAGATTTGGAGGATAGATCATCGAAGATTGAACTCAATCTCATCTCTGGCAATCCTCGATCTTCTATCCTCGATCCTCAATTTGCCGAAGGCGCTCAGCAGTTTAATACCGTTCGCGAGTGCGCCTGGTAGCGCCGGAATTGCTCGCGGACGAACCTACGGGTAGAGGCGGTAAGCCGGCCGATTCTGGGGAGGTTAGTTCGAAGATGGCTTCGACTTGCCGCACCGTATCCTCTGTTTGCTCTACATCACGCACCAGGTTATCCAACTGTTCGCTGACCTGTTGAGCGTCGCGCATGGTCACCGACTGGTCGCGGATCAACGCCAGAACATCCTCGATAGCCGCGCACTGTGCCTCGATCACCTGGCGGTTCTCCTTTATTTTATCGAACTTCTCCAAACGCTTGGCCAGGATTTCAATGCGCTTGCGGTTGATTTCCTGTACCTTTTGGGCCTCGGACTCGAGATGGCTTTCGAGTTGAGCTAACTCGCGCTGGACTTGCGCAGGATCCGTGTTGCTCAAGTATTCCTCGTGCTGCTGGTCTGCGCTGAGCAGCCGCAGGTAAGCCTGGAGCAACCCTTGAAACCTTTCCTCCATTTGCTTGGCGAATATCTGCGAGGTGGAGGTTAACCGGCGGTAGTTGGCGCTGATATCCTGAATTATTTTTTCCACCTCCGTGTATCGCTTGCGTTTCTCTGGCGACAGCTCATGATAGATGGCCGTAAGCGTCATCTCGTGACGGCGCTTTTCTTCCACGTACTTCCAGGAGCGCACCAGGCGGCGGAAACGGCTGCTTTGCGGGACCAGGCTCAGATAAATCAATTCGAGGCCTGCCGCTAATACCAGCGGCAGACCCGTACCTGAAACCAGGGCAAAAGCCGCCGCTCCGGCCAAGCCAATCCAGTTGTACTGCCACTTCAGCGCTTCCTTGACGAAGTCGATCTTGTCCAATCCAAGTTCTTCAATTCTGTCTTCGACCGCTCCACGCAGCCCGCCGCGGGATTGGCCGGGACCCTCCTGCTGGTAATCTTTGTCTTCAGGCATCAGATACTCACCCGCACCTGGCCTTGCCCGGGCGCGCGGCGGAGACAAGCCAGAATGTATTCTTCGAGTTCCTGGAATTCTTTCTTTTGCTTCAATGCCGGTTCGCGCGGACGCCCGAACGGAACAGGGACGTCTTCCACAATCGTGCCAGGCCGGGGGCTAAGAATAAAGAGCCGATCGGCCAGGTAAATCCCTTCTTCCACATCGTGGGTGACAAAGAGCACGGTACTGGCGGTTTCATCCCAGATCCGCAGCAGCAGTTGTTGCATGTCGCCGCGTGTCTGGGCGTCCAGAGCGCCAAAGGGTTCGTCCATCAGGATCACTTCGGGGCGTACTGCCAGTGTCCGCGCAATGGCCAGTCGTTGTTGCATTCCGCCCGAAAGGGTATCGGGATAAGCTTTTTCGAATCCCGAAAGGCCAACCGCCTGCACCAGTTGTTGCACGATACGGTGGCGCTCAGCCGATGGAGTGGCGTTGAGCGTCAAACCATAGGCAATATTGTCGGCCGCCGTGAGCCAGGGGAACGAGGTGTATTTCTGGAAGACCATACCCCGTTCACGACCAGGCCCTGTGACTGGCTTCCCATTGACCAGCACTTCACCTTGGCTGGGTCGATCCAGCCCGGCAATGAACCGCAGGATGGTTGACTTGCCACACCCAGACGGCCCCAACAGGACGCGAAATTCACCCACATCGCGGCCCTGGGGAGAATAAATGTCTTCCACTTCGAAGTTGACGTCGCGGAGAGCTTCGATCTTTTCGCCTTGAGGGCTGACAAATGTCCGGCTGACATTACGCAAGCAGATCTTGACTTTACTTGCCATGGGCTTCTGCTTTCAGCCGAGCGCTCGCCCCAACCGCCGCCGCCGGTTCGCTGGCGGGTCGCGACACCCGGCGCCAGGGAAAGAGCCGGCGCTCCAGAAAGGTGAGGAGCCAGCGGAACAGGAAGGCTGCGATTCCAATGGCGATGATTCCCGCATAAACTCGCTCGAAGTCCAGCACTTTCCGGGCGGCTTCGACCATGTAGCCCACTCCCTTGCGTGCGTTCACCATCTCGGCCAGGATCACATAGGTCCAGCCAATGTCGTAGAGAATGCGGAATGAGCCAAAGATAGAGGGGAATGAAGCGCGGAACATCAGCCAGAGCGCGTGACGACGCTTGGCGCCCAGCGTGTAGGCGGTCTCGAGAAGAATGTTATCCACGCGATTAGCCTCTTCGACCACCACCGCCAGCAGGTAGAAGAACATGCCAAACCAGAGAAACGCCACCTTCATGGTTTCTTCCATTCCGAATAAGGCAATGAAAGCAGGCAGAAAGGCCGTGATGGGCATCGAGCGCATAGGCGCGGCCACCGGATTAATCAAATCGTGAACCCAGCGGAAGCTGGCCATTAGTAGACCCAACGGTATGGCGATGACAGCGCACCAGAAGAAGGCCTGGGCGATCCGCCACCAGCTCTGGAAGACGTTCCCCAGCAGATCGTACTCGGTCCATAACCGGACTATGGCCCGGATGACTCCAGCGGGGTGGGGAAGCGAAAAGGGGGGCAAGATTTCCCAGTGCGTGAGCACTATCCAAATCAACACCAGGAGCCCCCAACTGAGGAAGGCTAATGTCAGCCGAGTACGCCGAGAGATCTCCTGGCGAATTGCGAAGAGTCGTTCCATGTTTCTGGTTGTTCACGCATCACGGATCATGTGATCCTTGATCGTGACGTGATACGTGAGCGTGCCGGATAGATACAGCCATCCACGTCATCCCACTGGATTGGGATAAACCTTGATATCCGTCCGGCGATTCTTCTCGCGGCCTTCCGGCGTCCCATTGGTCTCCACAGGACGGTCTGGGCCATTGCCGGCTGTGCGCATTCGGGAAGAGGGGTAACTGTACTTTTCCACGAGATAACGTTTCACTGTTTCGGCGCGCTCCTTGGACAACTGCATGTTTAACTGGTGCGAACCGGTCGAGTCGGTGTTGCCCTCGATGTCCACCACGGTATTTTCGTAGGCGCGCATAAAGTTTCCAATCTCATCCACTACCGCCCGAGAATCCAGACCCATTTTGGCTGAGTTGGGGTCGAAGTAAATGGAACGGCGTTGGGTCGCAATGGGAGTCGCCCCCTTGGGTGGCGCCTTATACTCGATGGGCTGCTCTGAAGAAGTGGAAGAAAACTTGTCTTTCAGTCCGGCCAGGTAGCGCGTGTCTACTGTGGTCTCGGCTCCTGATCGGCGCTTGATCAGTCTTTCCTCACGATACATTTCCTGCGCCATTTGAAAAATATTGGCGTAATCGGATTGGCTTGCGGGAGTGCCAAAGAAAGACAAGTTGTCGGCGTAATCGGCCAACTTGACCCCTTCCAGCATCGTCTTGGCCAGATCAGCCGGAATATTGAAGTCCTTGATCGTCCCAATCAATGTGTAGGCGCGAGCCGGTTGCGCTTTAATAAACTCCACCCCTTCCAGCCAGCCTTCCGAAAACTTCATCAGCGTTTGTGGGGAACGGGCAGCGAAACGGTCGCTGACCACCAGGATATCGGCTATGAGCTTGTTCGCCACTCGAGTGTCATAGATCTTTTTGGACCCAGACCGCTTGGTCACTGCGTCGCTCATATCCGGATCCCAGGCCACAGCGGCGTCCACCTTCTGCTGTGCGAAAAGCGTGGCCGGCTCAATCCCGTCCTTGGTATGCACGGCCCTGGAGAAAACTTCGTTTCGTTGTTCCGTAGTTAGGCCCGAGCTCTTCATCCCGTTCCATAGTAGGAAGTGCGAAGGGGTGTAGGGAGCGAAGGCAATGGTCTTGCCAGCAAGATCTTCAATGCTGTTGATCCCCTGGCGGCCAATGACGCCGTCGGCACCCCGCGACCAATCCACCATGAAGAAGGCGTGAGCGTTGAAGTTTTTGTCCTGGAACTGAGCGTAGTCCTTGGCCCAAACGTCCGCCGTGGTCAGCATCACATCAACGTTGTTGGTCGCCAGCGCCGCAGCGCCATCTGTCCAGTCATCAATAATCTTAAAAGACACCTTGAGGCCCTTATTGGCATAGATAGAGCCCGGTGTCGTGTCCAGGCCGCCATTGGCGACCAAACCGGCCGCGCAGCCCACCCAAATATTCACACGAACTCGAACCTCACTGGTCCCCGTACTTCCAGAAGCCGGAAGCGTCAGCGGCTTGGAGGTATCTAAGGTTTCGCCACTGCTACTGGACGCAGGACCTGTTCCAGTCCACTTACCCAGGTCCAGTACTCCATACTTGTTCAGACTGTAGAAGACCAGGGCCAGCCCAATCAGGAAGATCAAAACCCAGCCGCCCTTCTCAATTTTGATCGCCATGCTGTACCTCCACTCTCAAATCAAGCCGGAAACCCTTGAACAGAAAGAATTAAAAAGGCAAAAACAAAAAGTCAAATGGGGCCCTCACCTTAAGTTTTCGCTCTAGTGAATTTTCCCTGGCTGACTGTTAATGGCATAAGTCTGATGGACTCTCACTCCACATCTCTGTTAAGCGAGTTCGTCATTTCTCGGGCCAGAACATTCATGATAGTTTTGCCGCACTAGACTAATATCCGCGTGCACTCTGCGTGATTGCCCGTCCTAAAGATTTTCCGTCTGCGTCTCCGCGTCTCTGCGGTTTGTCTTTTGGTTGCGGCAAAAGTCCTTATCGTTTCCTGGTAGTCTTCTTTGCGTCCTTCGCGTCTTCGCGGTTTAATGTTTGGTTGCGACCTGCGCGGTGCCTCTGGGTCATCCATCTAACAACTCAGGAAATCTTCTGGGCTTCTTTTGCGCCAATGGTCTTTTCAGCGGGAGCCGCCGCGGGCTCGGGAGCCAGCAGGCCCATTTCTACTTTGAACTGTTTCACCAGTTCGTTGGCCCGCAGTTTTTCGGCTTCTTCCTCGATTTTGATTTTCTGCTGGTCAACGTTCCCCAGAGCCATGTCCATCCGGGCTTCATTGACGGCAGTCATCTCTTCAATCTTGCGCACCATTTCATCGTGGGTCTGGCTGATGCCGGCTACTTCAAACTGCTCCATGGCATCGGCCACCTTCTTCTGCCATTGGGCGCGGCGATAATCGCGGATGGCGTTCATGGCCTCTTGAGTCTTGCGTTCCTTCTCACGGAGGAAGGCCTGCTTGACGCCCAGCGCTTTCTCATAAGCGGCCCGCGCCGTGGTCAACTGGCCTTGCGTGCGGGCCAGGGCGCTTCGAAGCTGCTCAAGCTGGACGGCGAAGCTACCCGCCAGATCATCTCGGCCAGCCTGGATCGCCGCCTTCACTTTGGCGGTCAAATCGCTAAGATCGTTCTTGTATTTGGCCTCCTCCTTTTCCAGCAGGCTCGCGTTGGCCTTAACCATGGCGATGCTCTCATTCATCCGCGGAACCTGATCATTCATGTCCCGGATGTTTTGCTCCAGGATGATCTCAGGATTTTCGGCCACGGAGATAAAAAAGCCGAAGAACGAACGCACCATCCTCGTCAAACGTCTCCACATAAATCCTCCTTGTCCACTTACACGAGATTTAAGCCTCCACGAATCACGTTTCACGCATCACGGTTACTGTGCTGTCGGTTTCGATGGGGGCGCGGAAGAGACAGCGCTGGTGGTGATGGGGTTTTCTGTCGTAAAGTACGAAACTGTATCGGCAATCCGTTTCTCCTCTTGTTGTTTCTGGAGGCGCCAGCCAAAGAAACGCTCCTTTTCCTTGGCGAGTTCCTCATTGTTGGCCTGGACGCGGGCGCGGTGCTCGGTTACCAGCCGCTCCATTTCTTCTTCGACGCGCCGGTTTTCCTCGCTCTTGCGCGCCTCGAGTTCCTCCACGGATTTCTGGAGAACACGCTCGTAGGTGTCGAGGGCTCTATCGCGCCGCACCGCGTCTTCAATGACCTCTTCCAGTTTTACTCCGGCAGCTTCCAGGGCCAACAGAACCGAGCTGCGCTTCACTTCGGAGGGGAGACTGCGTATGTGCTCGCTCTGGAGCATGTCGGCTACTTTGAGAACGGTGTAACCATGGGAAGGTTGGCGAATTTCGGCTGCAGAGTAGATGTCATTGAAGGAGTTTGGGTTGTTCACCGGGGCTGTGAAAGTGGGCTCGGCCGCCACACTTGAGGCAATCTCGGCGACGGTCTGGGCAGCACTGCGGACCGGCGTGCCCGCCTTTCCAGGAGCCGCATCAGCCGTCCTGTTAGAGCTCTCTCCCTGATCCACTGAGATGAGAAAGTTATACCACTTTTTGCTCATTATCACCTCCACGACGGATAAAGAGCGCACTGAGGGCTTCAGGTTTTCGTTTGGGTATCACGATCAAGGGCCTTGTCGGCGCCAACCAGACACGACAATGCGCCCATTTGATCATGGGTCCAATTGAATGTCAAGGTCATTGAGTATTAATGGGTAATGCCTCAAGTTCCGGGTGGGGAAAGACACAAGAGGTCGAGCGGGCGCTCTGCGCACGCTGAATGAACGGGCGACGGGGCGCGCGTTCTGCGCACGAATGAACGCGCGACGGAGCGCGCGTTCCACCCCCAGTAAATGAGGCATTACCCCGCCCCTGTGATTTCGCTTGTTTTTTCTTCCTGAATAATTTAGGTTCGAAACTCTCCGAATGAATTCAGTTAGGCTGGGAGAAAGAAATGAAAGAAACCGTTGAACAAACCATCAAGCTGGAGCCAGCCAAAGTGGAGTTCCTCGACCAGATGGCAAAGACTTATGGTTTACCCGATACCGGCAAGGCGATTCGTTGCCTGATCAATTATGCCCGCGAGAATCCCGACCAGCACGAATCGATCTTTGCCGATGTCCGCTGTCTCGACTGCTGATTCTGGTCTCCAAGTGGCTACGGAAAAGTCTTAAGCACCCTTAGTCTGCCATTCAGAAATACCGGGACGTACTTCATTTCCGTTTCGTGCTCGTACTCTTGCTCCTGCTCGGCTTTCGGCCGAGTAGTCGAGCAAGAGCAAGATGAGGTGTTGACAGGCATCTTCTCCAATCATCCGGCCAGAACAAAAATATTTCTCCAAAGATATGCCTAAGATTTTAATCGTCGATGATGAAGAGGCTGCACGTTACGGAATTCGGCGGGTCCTTGAGAATCAGGACACGGAAGTTTTCGAGGCTGCCAATGCCGCCGCCGCCCGGGCCGCCATTAACGAGTACCGGCCAGATCTCATGCTGGTCGATATTAACATGCCCGGCGAGGACGGGGTTGCCCTGGTAAAAAGCCTCTCTCACAGCCGTTTCAGACCCGTGGTCATTATGGTCACCTCCTATGGAACCGCCAAAGTCGCTGTAGAAGCGATGAAAGCAGGGGCCCATGACTACATAACCAAGCCCTTTGAAATTGAGGAGCTGCGTTCGATCGTAAAGAGAGCGCTGGAGAGGAACGGTACGACGGTGTTCTCGCCAAAAACTCAGGAGCAGGGTTTTCGTCGGGAAGGGAATGAGATCATTGGCCAAACCATATCGCATTACAGAATTCTCGAGAAACTCGGTGGCGGCGGCATGGGGGTGGTTTACAAGGCTGATGACACCAGGCTTGGCCGCAGCGTGGCCCTAAAGTTTTTGCCGGAAGAACTATCCAGGCATCCCCAGGCATTGGAACGATTTCAACGCGAGGCACGCGCGGCTTCCTCCTTGAACCATCCCAATATTTGTACTCTCTATGAAATCGACGAGTGGGAGGGCCAGCCCTTCATCGTCATGGAACTGCTGGAGGGGCAAACCCTCAAACAACGCATGGCGGAACGAGCCTTTGAAGTGGCCGTCCTGCTCGATCTTTCCATTCAGATGGCGGAGGCCCTCGAGGCAACTCATGCAAAGGGCATCGTGCATCGTGACATTAAGCCAGCCAATATTTTTGTTATCCAGCGTGAACAACTCAAGATCTTGGACTTTGGACTCGCCAAGCTGGTGTCTGAACGGAGGCAAGTGGCGGAGGCAGCAAGCAGTTCCGGTTTGTCCACGGCAGTCAACGACATTGAGGCTTTAACCAGTCCCGGCGTGGCCATGGGAACGGTGGCCTACATGTCACCCGAGCAGGCGCGAGGAGAAGAACTAGATGCGCGAACAGATCTGTTCTCTTTTGGGGCAGTCCTTTACGAAATGGCCACGGGCCGGCAGGCTTTTCCTGGCAACACTTCTGCCGTCATCTTTGAAGCGCTGCTGAACCGGACGCCAGCGTCTCCCGTCCGTCTAAATCCCAAATTACCTGGCGAATTGGAACGAATCATTGGCAAGCTGCTGGAAAAAGACCGTAATCTGCGCTATCAGACCGCCTCAGATCTACGAGCAGACTTGCAACGTCTCAAACGAGATATCGACTCGGGACGAGCCCAATCCTCTAATGCGAGTCAGGCAGTCGCGAGCGTGAAGCCGGTAGCTTCAAAGACTACCGCTCGTAGGCGTTTTCGGCTGGCTGCAGTTCTGTTGGCTGTGCTCGCGTTTGCCTCACTCCTGGTATGGCGGACCCGTCGTGCCCCTGAGCCCCAACTGCATTTGAAGGAGCGAAGAGTGACGGCCAATCCTGCCGAGATGCCGGTCACGGCTGCTGTCATTTCCTCTGACGGAAAATACCTGGCCTACAGCGACGAAACCGGAATGTACATCCAGTTGATCGAGACGGGGGAAGTCCACAGGCTTCTCCAAAATACTGGAGAGACCACATATCTTCCCACGGGCTGGTATCCCGATGGTACAAAGCTTCTAGCAGTTACCACTCAAGCAGGTCAAACCCGTCCGACTAGTTTGTGGACGGTTTCGATCCTCGGTGGGGTTCCGCGTAAGCTTCGCGATAATGTCGGAGGAATCCTTTCCCCCGATGGTTCCAGAATTTGCTCTGTAAGCGGCGTTGAGCCTGCTGGGATGTGGCTCATGGGAGCCAATGGGGAGGACCCCAAAAAGATCCTGAGCCTGAACAGGGACGAGGGCCTTTTGGAAGGTGCCTGGTCCCCGGACGGGAATCGCATCGCCTACCTCAGGTTTCGTCAAGCAACCGACAAGTTCGAGGTTAGCCTCGAAAGCCTTGACCTGAAATCGGGCCAAGTCGTCCCTATTCTGTCCGATCCGCGGTTGGGCGTGCGCATTGCCGGGCTCTGCTGGTTGCACGACGGCCGCATCATCTACTCATTGCGGGAACCGCCACCCAGCAGCCAATTCGAATCGAGTCTCTGGGAGATCAAGACCGATATTCGAACGGGCAGGCCCACCGGCACGCCCAGACGGATTACAAACTGGGTCGGCCTCGCGGTAGGAGGGCAGAGTGCCACATTGGACGGCAAGCGACTCGCTGTCCTTAAGTCAACCAGTCAGGGTGATGTCTATGTCGGCGAACTGGAGGCCAGCGGCACACGCTTAAAATCGATCCGGCGTCTCACTCTCGACCAACGCAATGATTTCCCGACAACTTGGACGCCCGACAGCAAGGCAATCTTATTTACCTCCGATCGCAATGGAACTTTCGACATCTTCAAGCAGTCTATCAATCAACCATCCGCTGACCCCCTCGTGTCTGGCCCGGACCAGGAAATGATACCCCGCCTGAGTTCGGACGGGTCTTGGATTCTATACTGGGCCACGACCGATCCCTACGGTGGCTGGAATTCGGTCGTCCGTCTGATGAGGGTTCCAATCGCTGGCGGGCCTGGTGAACAAGTGCTTACGGCTCGAATGTTCGACACCCATCGGTGCGGGCGCCTTCCTGGAACCCCTTGCGTTTTTCCCGAACTTAAGGGAGGACAAGCGGTTTTCTACACCTTTGATCCGCTAGCGGGAAAGGGGCCAGAGCTGACCCGAATCGACCTCAACCTCTCCAGCAGTTACCATTGGAACCTTTCTCCCGATGCTTCACAAATTGCCATCCTCACAGAAGGCGAGGGGCGCATAAAAATCATCCCCCTGAAGGGCAAGCCGCAACAGACACTCACTGTCGACGGGTGGGCTGGCTTTAACGCCCTGGACTGGTCGGCTGACGGCAAGGGTTTGATTGTTTCAAGCTGGTCGCCGTCGCAGGTTGCAACGCTGCTCCATGTTGACTTCACGGGTAGAGCTCACGTCCTCTGGCAAGTGAAGGGTTACGGCCAAACTTGGGGAGTTCCCTCCCCTGATGGCCGCTATCTGGCAATGGAAGGCGGAACTACCGAAAGCAATGCCTGGATAATTGAGAACTTTTGATTCTCATTCTGTTCTTCTCGATTCATTGGCAGTCCTTTTGCCCCATGGTGAAACTCAAATCCCTCACCTTCACCGGCCCGGCCGGACGATTAGAGGGCCTGCTCAAGTTCGATGAATCAGTAGACCCCAAGGCCTTGGTGGTCGTCTGCCATCCCCACCCTCAGTTTCAGGGAACCATGCACAACAAGGTCGTCTTCGCAGTTGCGGAAGCTTTCTTCGCTCTGGGTTGTGAAGTGCTGCGTTTCAACTTTCGTGGGGTCGGGCTGAGCACAGGAACCTACGACCACGTCCGGGGGGAGATCGAAGACGCGTTGGCTGCAGCAAAATATCTGAGGCAGCGGCATCCCGGACTTCCCTGCCATATCGCCGGTTTTTCCTTCGGGGCCTGGATTGCGATCGAAGCCGCGCGAATTGACTCCAGCCTGGCATCGCTTACCGCCGTCGCGCTATCCCTCAAAAATTTAGCCTCGTCATTTCTCCATGAATTGAGCATCCCGAAACTTTTCTTGCAAGGAACGGCGGATGAGATCTGTCCGGCAAAGGATTTACAGGCCTTGTTTCCTTCTTTTGCAGAACCCAAAGCCCTGGTGCTATTTGAAGGGGTCGGGCATTTCTTCAACAACCATCTTGCTGAGCTGCGGAAGGCTATCATTGAGCATAGGCTTCTACTGGGGCTGTAAGCATTCTGTAACGCCGAATCGGTATGGCGAAGCAGCGGCATACTGCGCCGCCGCCACATGGTGGCGCGGTGCTGGAATCCGCCCCGTTTACTGTGTCCCTGATTAACAAGTTCCGCCCACAAGTTTGTTCAGAAATTCGAGAAAAGCGCGGCACCGTGGCTCCCTTAAAGGAAAGGGCGTTTTAAAGGCGTTGATCGAAGACCGCGAGCGGGAGCTGTGACATGGCTGCCAAGAACAGTGGCTTCTAAGTTTTCGGGCTCTTTCGTTCGATCGGAACCGGCCAACTGGATTGGAATTATGGGTGCCACGGCTTGAGGCCGCTTTTCTGTATTCGCTTGCGCAAGAGCGGCGTCAAGCCACCGCACTGTATAGGATCCTAATCCTGAGCTTCTACCTCGGCCCGGGTCGGAATGGAAGTTTGGGCTCCCAGCCGGGTCACCGAAATTGAGGCGGCGCGATTGGCGAAGGCAATTGCTTCCTCCAGGGACTTACCTTCAGCCAGGGCCACGACCAGCGCGCCGTTGAAGGTATCGCCGGCCGCGGTGGCATCTACCGCCTCAACTTTGCAGGCCGGGAAGTACTGGCTCCCCTGCTCCCAGGCCAGCCAGGCACCTTTATCTCCCAACTTCAAAATCACGCGCCTCGGCCCCAATTTGAGCAGGCATTGCGCAACCTCAGGAGCCTCTTCGAGCGAAATGCTGCTTCCGCTGCAACCTAGTATTGCCAGCGCTTCGCTTTCATTGGGAGTGATAATATCAATTTTGTTCAGTAACGAGGAGCTCAAAGAACGTGCGGGCGCGGGATCCAAGACCGTGACCATGCGTCCAGCCCGACCCAGGGTGGCGGCGGCTTCCACCGTTTCCAGGGGCGACTCCAGTTGCAACAAGAGGTAGCCCTCTTGGAATGATTCCTTTGTGGCTTCCAGGTCACCCGGACAAAGAGTCGCGTTGGCTCCGGGGACGACTACGATCTCATTTTGTCCCCCGATCTCGACCAGAATCAAGGCGGCGCCGGTCGATTCGCCGTCAGTGGTCAGCACGCCGCTCGTGTCCACTCCGGCAGATTCCAGATTTGATTTCAACTGTTGGCCGAAAATATCCTTTCCCACACGACCTATCATTTTCCCCCGTCCTCCCAGGCGGCCCACTGCGTACGCCTGGTTGGCTCCCTTGCCGCCGGGCAACATCTGGAATCCCCGGCCGCTGATGGTTTCTCCTCGAACGGGGAGTTTGTCCGTCTGCACCACGAAATCCATATTAAGGCTGCCAACAATAAGGATGGTTTTGCTCATTGCTTTCCCTCTTCTCAGGAAACGCTAGAAGGTGACTCGCGCGTTTTCCCAATCCACCCACGATCGTCTTCAGCCGGCCTTGGGATATTTTGACACACCGGTCAGGGCGTACCCCTGTAGTCCATACCTGTTAGGTTAAGAGATAGGAATGAGAACACAGGCGCAGTGCTGGGCCGGTCTCCGGCCGGCGATCAAGAGTTCCATGTTTCCTGTTTAAACCCGCGCTGGTCGCCGCGCGGAGCGCGCCTCCCACATTCCAAAGTTAACACCTATGCCCGTAGTCCCTGGGATCGAAACGAGAAAGACTC
>QHZQ01000193.1:0-10557 GCA_003224725.1 Acidobacteriota bacterium
GATTTGTTTTTTTTCCGTAAAATTAGTTGCTACCTAGAAACCATCACGCCAGTCGACGATGAATTGATTCTCGAAATTCTGCGCCGAAGCACCTGTGGACTGAAAGACACGCCGGAGTAAGTCCTTTTCCAAATCGCCTGCGATGGATTCAGCGCCAATATATGTCACCGTGCCCTTGCCAGCTTGTGAGAAGTAGCTGCAACTCTGCCAGCATAAAACTGATCAGTGTAATGGGCCAGGACCAAGGTTCCTCCTTTCGGCTCCAGCCAGTCAGCCCATACGCTCCAGTCGTAGGTTTTACCATTTGCTTTAATTTTCCCTCTCAGAGGTTCAGGCAGAACGTCATAACCTGGAATCGTGGCACCAATTAAGTTGTAGATCGGAGCTGCCCAAGCGTCTTCCCCTGGTTGATGGAAGAATGAGAGCGGGTTGCGTGGTCCTCGCAAACGCCCCCCAAAAGTCCTATCGATTTCTTGCTTATCTGGCAACTGCACGTAGCACCTCAAAGGTAGTCTCAGCACATTTCCCCCAGCGATACTGCTGGGCGCGGAGCAGTCCCTTTGCCTTTAGCTCGTTTTGCAGCTCGGAAGAAAGTGCCACCCTGCAGATGGATCTGCTCCATTCTTCGGCTGGACTGCAGGGATCCACGGTAATACCGGCCGAGCTTAGGAGTTCTTTAACCGAAGAGCTGTCGGACGCAATCACGGGACATCCTGCTGCCATGGCTTCCAGGACAGGTAAACCGAATCCTTCATATAGAGAAGGAAACACAAAAATTTCTGCAGCGGCATAAATTCCGGGCAGGTGCTCCTGAGCTACATAACCAGGCAGTACAACCCTGCAATCCCGAGGCAAACTTTTTAACGACCGGAATAATTCTTTCGTCCTCCACCCGCTCTTACCGGCGAGCACGAGCTGGTATGTCTTTCTTAAATTGACCGGGAGAAGGGCAAAGGCCTGGAGCAACGTCTTCAAATTCTTCCGCGGCTCCAGCGTTCCGACACCGAGTATAAAGGGCGTATGAATCTGATAACGGTCCAGGATTGGGGGGATCTCGCTGGTTTTGATATTCTGGGGAGAGAAATGTGAGCTGACCCCCGGCGGTGTTACTTCCAGCTTGGCGTGGGGCACGCTATAATAACGGTGTATCTCGTCTGCCACAAATTTAGACACGGTCAGTATCCTGGAGGAGCGCTGAATGGCCTTCGGAATATAATGCCGATGCACCAGGTTATAGGCTATCGAAGGAGAAAAGCCCCAACCCGCCTGGTGGACACAGTCGTGGATGGTGATAACAGAGGGAAGTGATTTGGAAAGGTTGCGGGGCAACAGATTTTGAGCACCCCAAAAAATATCTGGAGAGCACTTGTTGATCGCCTGGTGAGCCCTGAAGAGATACCAGGGCAAGCCACGAGTAACCTTAGAAATATGAAGCGTGACATTGTCCGCAGGGGGAAAAGCTGGTGGGCGATGGCAAAACAGATGATTCCTGGTAGAACCTGAACTGAAGGGATGATATTTCAAAATTTCAGAGAGATAGGTTCCCACGCCGGTTGGCGTCGGTCCCAGGGAGCGTGCATCAATTCCGATTTGCATTGGGTTATTTAAGCAAGAAGGCCTCGAAAGAGTTCGCCGTAGCGGTTCGACATATGTTGCAGAGTAAACCTACCTAGAACAGCCCGGCGGTTATAATTCCCCATTTCTTGCCGCAATTCAAAAGAATGACCCAAATTGCGAATAGCTGCCACCATCTGATCTACTGAATCAACTTCACAGAGAAATCCTCCCTTGCCGTGATCAAGAATTTCGGGGATTGCGGAGCAGTTTGTCGAGACGACGGGCTTACCGCATGCCATCGCTTCCAGAATGGACAGCCCGAATCCTTCTCGTCGCGAGGGCTGAAAGGCAATGTCGGCTCTATTAATTTCCTTCACGAGCTCCGTTTCTGGCAACACTCCTAAGCATTTGATGTTGGAAATAGCTAAAGATTTTGTCGGCGAGTTCCTCAGCCCTGCTGTGTAATGCAAAACAAAATCGCTTCCCAATCGTTTCATAACCGGCGCCATGAGATCAAACCCCTTGCGATATGTGGGATTCCCTGAGAAGAAAACCACTATTGGCCGTTTTGCGCGTGAGGATTGGACCTCCAGGGGGCGAAATACATGAGGATCGATTCCGTTGTAGATGACCTGAATCTGAAAGTCCTTTTGAAAAACTTCACAGAAGGTCGTCTTAGTATGATGGCTGACCGCAACCAGTTTGTCCGCCAGGCCCATTGTTTTTTTGACCCAAGGTTTCAGGAAGAATTGATGGTGGATTCTTATGGGAACCCCCAAAGGGGCCAGATAATTAGGATCAATGGAGCTGTGATGAAGCGTGATCACCAGGGGCTTGTCTTTTCTCCCGAAGAAGTACCCGTATTCTGCGTGAGAGTGGATAAGGTCACAGGGAGAGCCAGATTTCATTATTGCTTCTGCTTTCCATCTTAAAGCCCATGGAAAGAGCTCCCAATGTGGTGAGAACTTGTAGATCTCGCTTTCAATCCCCATTTTGGAAAGACCAAGGGCCAGGCGATGATGATAGACCTCCAGCCCGGAACCGCCGATAATTGGACTGGCAATTTTCATGTCCCACTGTTGGGCTGTCGGCTGCTGATTACTTCTCGAAACAGAGCTGTAAAGCGAGAGGCAATATGGTTCCAGGCAAAATTCTCGACCACGTGTAGCCTGGCTTTTCTTACCAAACCTTCACGGAGTTGAGGATCTGATAAGACTCGCTTAATTCCTTCGGCCAATTGAGCGGGCTTGTTGGGGTCGATTTGAATTCCGGTAACTTGGTCAACCAAAATGTCAGAAATGCCACCAACGGAACTCCCAATCATGGCTACTTCAGAGGCTGCTGCCTCAAGGAAAACGATACCCAACCCCTCCGTGTCTCCGACAGAGTCTACGACGGAGGGCGCCACAAACAAATCAGCAGTGGCGTAATATCTGGGAAGATCTGCATTGGAGATCCTTCCCAGAAAACGAAGCGACGAAGCAATCCCCAGTCTCTGAGCTAGATCCTCCAGTTCTTGTCTCTGAGTCCCATCACCTATTATCACCAGAACAGCCCGCGGGAAAGACCGAATGACAGATGGCATAGCATGAAACAAATGATGGACTCCCTTCTTTTCAACCAGTCGGCCCACGAAAAGAATCATTTCGCCTTCAATGCGTAGTTGTTGGCGAAGATCTTGATCACTGCTATGTGAATGGAAATAATCCACATCAACTCCCATCGGGATTACACGAACATTGCTCCTTCGATTGTGGCTCTGAATTGCCTGCTGTGTGAAAGAGCTGTTGGCGGTGCAGGCAGAGACGTTTCTTAATGCCAGGCGCTTGAGCATTCTGCCGACGGTTCCTTCGAAAGCAAACACATCTCCCCCATGGACCGTTAAGACCACAGGGATATCACACAACCATTGAACCATTCTAGCCACCATTCCTTGAGGCAAAATCCAGTGCGCATTGATCAAATCGATTTTTTCGGTTCGCATCAGCTTGATAGCGTGCAGAAACATGCTGCCGAGTAAGAAGGGAACCTGGACCCACAGCCAGGGGGATTTTCTCAAGTTAGGCAGCATGCCACTCCCGTAACATAACTGCTGCCATGGGGGGAAAAAGTAATTAAACCGACGAACTTTGATGCCGTCGAACACCTCACACTTTGTTCCACCAGGGAAATTAGGGGCTTGCACGATCACATCCCAGCCCGCCGCTCTCAACTCTTTGGCCAGATAGTGCAGGAAGATACCGGAAGGCTCCCCTTGGGTCTTGGGATATGACGATGTCAGGATTAGGATAGTCCCGTTATGGAGCTGGGGAGAGTAATCAATAGGATGACTCAAGATCATATTGGGGTTGAAGAATATCGGTTCAAGAACAGATTGTTCGTCGCTCCCACAGGTTGAGCTCCATCGCTGATGCTGCCCCAATGGTAGATGGATGAGGCGTCTCGCATTTGCTTGTCAGCTCTGTCTTGAATATTCTATCGTTTTGGCATGCCGCCTTGATCACCTGGCTGGCCAGCGGCAATCGTGGGTGACGCTGAAGCTTCAGTTCAACCGATTGGCTATACAACATTAGCTCCCCGCAAGACACTGCTGGGGAGCAACGCTCCAGCAGTGTCGCATGTGTCTATTCGCTGAGGAAAATGGGGCAATGAGTTTTTTTTGAGCACACAAAAAGGCTCCTAAACGCCAGGAGTTAAATCTAAACCATCCCTTTTTGCAAGAGAATCTTTCATGATTCTTATGAAAGTGTGAGCTGCGTTCTTCAAAACGACCGGTCGTCCTGTCGCCAGTGGGAAACCGCGTCCAACATTCAATCAATGCATTTTCAAAGAGATCGCCGCAGGGGCCTAAAGACAGCAATTGAAACCAATTCGTTCCGCCCTTGCCTGCTTGGCAGAAGGAAAATTTCGTAAGCATCAGAAGGGCTATTGTTCCTGCCGATGAAAAAAGGAAAGAAGAAACTCAATAAGAATCGTTCTCGGTCCGCCAGCCAGAATGGGTTGGGAAAGTCGACTTTGGTTCCGCAGAAATGGGCTTTATTAGGTCTTCTGCTCTTGATCAATCTGCTGGCTTATTCAAACTCCTTTACCACGGGGTGGCATTTTGACGACTTGTCTAACATTGTGAACAACCGCGATGTCCACCTCAAGGACCTTTCCGGGACAAGCCTTCATTCGGCCGTCACAACCAAGATAGCAGGTACTCGACCTATTGCTTATCTAACGTTTGCTCTCAATTACTATTTTTCAGGCCCTGATATTGTTCCATACCACCTGGTGAATTTCACGATTCACTTAATCAATGCCATTCTCGTGTACGCCCTAGTAGTAATGTTAGCCGAACGGTGGCATCCTGAGATTGCCAGATCTCAGCTCCGAGTTTTTTCACTCCTGGTAGCAGCCTTGTGGTCGACCAGTCCGCTACAGACCCAAGCTGTGACTTATATCGTCCAAAGGATGACCTCCCTCGCCGCATTGTTCTTTCTACTCTCTACACTCTGTTACATTCGGTGGCGATCCTCTGAGCAGCCAGCAGAACGTTGGGGTTATTTGGCAGGATGCTTGTTGTGTGCGATTCTAGCCTTTGCTACCAAAGAGAACGCTTTCATTCTTCCCGCTATCCTGCTCGTTTACGAAATCTATTGTATCAAAGGATTTCAGCAGTTGAGATCCAGGGCACGATTTATAGGATTGCTGGCTTTTGCCACCTTGGGATTAATCGTTTTTGGGATCCACCACTATCGAGTTATTGAAAGGATTCAGGACGATTATACTGGACGAGACTTTTCCATGGGCGAGCGTGTGCTCACGGAATTCAGAGTGGTGGTATTCCACTTGTCCCAGTTACTGCTCCCGCTACCCTCCCGCCTTTCGTTACACCATGAGTTTGACAAGTCACGCTCGATACTTGTGCCTCCAACCACACTGTTAAGCTTGTTGCTGATACTGGGGTGTAGCGGCGCGGCCATCTTCTGGAAAAAAAAGTGGCCCCTTGTATCTTTTTTCATTGTTTGGTTCTTCTTAACCCTCGTGATCGAGTCCAGCATTCTTCCGCTGGAATTAATCTTTGAACACCGTGTTTACTTGCCTTCAATTGGCTTCTTTGCCGTTCTCCTGTCTCCTTTGGTGTACCGCGCCAAGCTATCTATCACTTTGGGGCGTTTCAGTTTACCGATCATGGTCGCATCGCTGGCAATCTGTCTTTCGGTCTGGATGACCTATGAGCGTAACAAGGTCTGGCAAGATGACACAACTCTTTGGCTCGACGCCCTCGAGAAATACCCTTCGAGTTTCCGAATTCAAAACAATCTTGCCACGGCTCACACCCAATCCGGTCGAATGGACTTGGCGGAAAGCGCCTTTCGCGAGTCGATCCGGCTTAATCCAAGAGGAATAGAAGCCAGAGTTAATCTTGCTATCCTCTGCCTCAACGTCCTGTGGGTCCAGGATGTTGATTCGAAGGATGTGAAGGACCCCTATGTCTTTTTTAACCTGGGAGTGATTTATGCAAAGGAGGGAAACTTAGCCAGGGCTACAGAGTCTTATCGGTTCGCCCTTAACCAAAAACCCGACTACGCCGAAGCCTACTTCAATTTAGGCTTGGTTTACCTGCGAACTCAAGACTATGCTAACGCCCGAAACTGTTTCGGGGCTTTCCTGAAAATGTGGGAGGGAGACCAGAATGATCGATTGGTCAAAGACGCTCAAAACTATGTGGCACAACTGTCGAACTCAAGATAATGAAGAATTGATCTTGCGATGGCGGCCTCCAGTATTCGTAGATGAAACCAGCATGAGAAATGGCAAAACCCACAATGTAGTCCCCGGCAGCGGGCGTCGCGGCCGCCGTTTACGGTGCCGCCCGCGTTTGCGCTGCCGGGCCACCAAGCCCGCCGTCTGCAGCGCCATCTTGATCCAGCTGTAGCTGAGCTCGATGTCATGCTCCTCGGCCAGCTTCTCGGTAAAGTGCTTCACATTGAAATCAAAGTACTGCTCCCGGTACAGTCGCAGCACCTTCTCCACCGTGGCCATCGGGACTCGTTTGGGACTGGGCCGCTTCTGTCTCCGGTCAAACAGGCCGTCATAGCCGTGCTCCTCGTAGCGCCGCTTCCAGCGCTGCAGACTGCGAGGGGAAATCCCCAAAATCTCGGCCGCTTGCATCCACAGAATCTTCCCACTGGCTGCCCGCAAAATCACTTCCTGTATCTTCATGGCCCGCTCCAGTGCTCGGGCCGGATAAAGTGACATCGTCACACCTCCTCATCAGATGTCCCTTTATCTCGGCCCCAACTCTCAGACCGGACATTTCATTTGCTACAGCCACCGGACATTTCACTTGTTTACCACAGGCCCGATCTGTCGTCTTGACAGATTCTCATCTGGAGGGTACCCTTACCTGCCATGACAAAAAAATGTGCCCTCATAACGGGAATTACCGGTCAAGATGGCTCCTACCTGGCCGAGTTCCTGCTGGCTAAGGGATACGATGTGCATGGAATCGTCCGGCGTGTGGCCTTGCACGACCCGGAGCATCGCCTGTCCAGAATCCTGGCGATTCGGAATCAGGTTCAACTTCATGCCGCCTCAATGGAAAGTTATGCGAGCCTGCATCAGGTGGTCGAGAGCGTCAGGCCTAGCGAATGTTATCATCTGGCGGCGCAGAGCTTTGTCAGCTACTCGTTTGACGACGAGTTTTCCACCCTAAACACCAATATCAACGGGACGCACTATCTACTGGCAGCATTGAAGAATTTAGCTCCGAAATGCCGGTTCTATTTTGCTGGTTCAAGTGAGATGTTCGGAAAGGCCGAAGAAGTTCCGCAGCGTGAGACTACTAAATTCCATCCACGATCCAGTTATGGGATCAGCAAAGTTGCCGGCTATGAATTGACCCGCAATTACCGCGAGGCCTATGGGATGTTTGCTTGTTCCGGAATCTTGTTTAATCATGAATCTCCGCGTCGGGGACATGAGTTTGTCTCTCGGAAGATCACCTCGGGCGTTGCCCGGATCCTGGCAGGCCAGACTCAGAAACTACCCCTTGGCAATCTGGAGGCGCGTCGCGACTGGGGACATGCCCGGGAGTACGTGCAAGCCATGTGGCTGATGCTGCAGCAGGGGGAACCCGATGACTACGTAGTGGCCACTGGGGAGACGCACTCCGTTAGAGAGTTTGTCGAACGGGCTTTTTCCCGCGTGATGTTAGATCATCGTGAGTATGTTGTGTCAGATCCGGAACTCTATCGGCCGGCAGAGGTGAATCTCCTACAAGGCGATGCAGCCAAGGCCAGAACTAAGCTGGGGTGGGAGTACAAGATCGGGTTTCAGGAGCTAGTTGATGAAATGGTGGAGACTGATTGTCGAGCGGTTGGAGCAAAGCTGCTTTCGAAAACCCAATCTGGCTTCTGAGATCTACCAAGTTGCATTCCCTGACACGCCGCCCAGGAATTGCCACCACTTAATCGAGGTACTCCTCCTGTGCTTCGGTCTTTCTTATCGAAAACTCGAAGGGTGTTCACAGATTCGTAACATATGGTTTCCTCAGTTGATTTCCCTGAGTCACCTCTAGGCCCTGTGCGCCAGGGAAGCCTGGCCCATTACTTAAATCCCGCTGCCATCATTGAAAGTTTGTGGGTGAACCGTGAAATGATCTGGCAATTCACCAGGCGTGAGGTCGAAAGCCGGTATAGAGGCTCGTTCCTAGGAATCTTGTGGTCTCTCGTCAATCCCTTGGTGCAACTCTCGATCTACACCTTTATCTTTGGCGTCGTGTTGAAATCGCGGTGGGCCAAGAGCAATGCAGATAATTTGGCTGACTTCGCCCTGGTTCTCTTTTGCGGTATCATTCCTTTCACAATCTTCAGTGAATGCGCCAGCCGTGCCTCGAGTCTTGTTATCAGCGTGCCAAACTATGTAAAAAAAGTGGTCTTCCCATTGGAGATTCTCCCCCTTAGCGTATTAGGTTCAGCAGTGTTTCACGCCCTCGTAAGCTTGGGAGTACTGTTAGTCGCGATTCTCACCGTACACAGGACTGTCAATCTTACTTTGCTTCTCGTCCCCCTGGTCATGCTGCCCCTGCTATTGCTGTGCCTTGGACTTAGCTGGTTTCTTGCAGGCCTCGGAGTTTTCATCAGAGATGTGAATCAGACGGTTGTACTGCTGGTGCAGATGTTGTTCTTCCTGACACCGATTTTTTACTCTGTTGAGGCTGTCCCCGCATCTTTCAGACCGTTGATACATCTCAACCCTCTAACGTCCATTGTAGAGAATTTCCGTCGAGTTCTCTTATGGGATAAGCCTCCCAATTGGGGAGAATTCCTCCTTTGGCTCATTTTCACTGCCATCATGATGATCCTTGGCTTTGGGTGGTTCATGAAAACCAAAAGAGGATTCGCAGACGTGATCTAAAGTCTGGGTCTTTTCTGTCCCTTGGGTTAAGAAGAGGGCAGTTTCAATTTCAATGCGACGTATCCGCAATGTCTAACGATCTTGTTTTAGCCCCGCAGCAAGATGCAACTTTGGACAGAGTTCTCGATATGGCTGTGAGTGTTCGCAATCTTTCCAAAGTCTACCGCATATACGACCGCCCTCAGGAACGCCTAAAGCTCATGTTCCTCGCTCGGTTTGGCCGCACTTACGGACGCGAATTCTGGGCGCTCCGTGATGTTTCGTTCGATCTGAAAAAAGGCAATTGTCTGGGGATTATCGGTCGCAACGGAAGTGGTAAAAGCACTTTATTACAGATCGTCGCTGGGACACTCCGGCCCAGCGCTGGCGCAGTTCGGGTGAACGGTCGGGTAGCTGCGCTGCTGGAACTTGGAAGCGGATTCAACCCCTGTTTTACTGGTCGGGAAAACGTGTTCCTCAACGGCGCCGTCCTCGGTCTAAGTCATAAAGCAATAAAAGAAGGTTTCGAGGAAATTGCCGCCTTTGCGGATATTGGCCAGTTCCTGGATCAACCAGTAAAGCTTTACTCAAACGGAATGATTTTTCGATTGGCATTTGCAGTACAGGTGTTCGTTCCAAAGGAAGTCTTGATTGTCGATGAAGCTTTGGCCGTGGGGGATGAAGCCTTCCAAAGAAAATGTATGGCTGCACTCGAGAAGTTCTTGGATGCTGGCGGTACCGTCCTGTTGGTAACTCATGATACTCAAAAGGTAATTCGCTTGTGCAATAGATGCTTGCTGTTGCATCAAGGTGAACTGCTAGCGGATGGAGAGAGTAAACCGGTAACGGATCTATATCAAAAGATAACATTCAGCGACCCCGCAAAATCCGCAAAAATCGTTGCTGAGTTGCGGAAATGCGGGCTGGATTATGCGCTCAATCACTTTCAGCCCAACGGGTATGGCCGAAACGGCACTTCCTCAAATGATTCCTTTGTGCATTCTAAGAGTTTGCCATCAGCTTTCTTCGATCCGCGTATTCCGAAGACCAGTGAGGTTACTTACGGGAACGGAGACGCTGAAATTATCGATTATGGCATGCATGACGCAGACGGTAGGCATGTCAATATCTTAGTGGTAGGGGAGCCCTACACCTGGACATACGTCGTTCGCTTTCACCGCGATGCATATGATGTGAACTTTGGAATGATGATCAAAACGATCGATGGGCTTGAAGTTGTGGGTATCTCCAGCCAGTTGCAGCGGTTGTCTTTCGACTTCATTAAAGCAGCCACAATTAGGAAAGTATCTTTCGCCATAAGGCTCAACGTGACACCTGAAACCTATTTCCTAAACTCAGGTGTAGATGGGATCGTCAATGGAGAAAGAACATTCCTGCAGAGGAGAGTTGACATCTGTATGGTTCGCGTTTTGGCGAAAGACTCAAAATCTCTCTCTGGTATCGCCTTTGTTGAGCCAGAAATCTCTGTTGAGGAACTTGAGGGACCATTAGAACAGCACCCAATGAGATAGCCTCTTCATAACAGGATGCCAATACTAGGAGACTTACAGTCCATTCAACCTATTTTTATTGTTGGTTCGCCGCGCTCCGGCA
>QHZQ01000193.1:10619-16337 GCA_003224725.1 Acidobacteriota bacterium
GTTGACAACCTCATTAAGGATTCCTCTCCTCAGAGTCTGCCCTTTCTCCCCACTTCCATCTGCCACGGCAACAACTTTCAAAAGCTCTTAGAATGGCTTGCACGTTGCATTGATGGGTTTGAGAGAGAGATAGCAGGGGGCATCGAAACTGGTCGCTGGATCGACAAGACTCCTGACATTTACCAAGTTCGTGTTCTCCCGACCCTTCAAAGGATATTCCCTTTAGGTCATACGATCTTCACATACAGAAACCCGTTGGACGTTGTTTTTTCGATATCAAATGTGTGGCCTGGTGCAGCTCCTCTTGAGAATTTGCTCAGGCACTGGACAGAGCTCCACAGAGAATATCGTCAGACAATTCGCCCGCTCCTTGACCTCCGACGTGTGGTTGAGATCAAACAGGAAGATATCGTTTCTGACCCCGCCAGAGTTTCGGAGGATCTAAGGAGACTCCTTGGACTTGGAGAAGAGGAAAAGCGCCGGATTGCACGGTATTTTGCAGAAGTCCTATCACGACCAAGCCGGTGCAACTAGTATTGCAATGGCAGACCAGTTATGTGGGGAGGAGATGTCTTTCTGGGGGTATTCTCTTAAAGATAGGATAAAGAATGTTTCTGGATCATCAACGAAGAAAGTTCAAGCTCTCTTGAGAGAGGAGATTCATGGGCTTCATTGCTGGTGCGCTTGTGAGGAACTTTCTTCTTTTTCAACAGACTATTTCAAGTGTAGCAACTGTGGAAGCTTGGTTTCTAGGGGGATAGTTTCTGGCCCTGTGGAGTCTGGCGAGGGAATGGATAATTACCTCGACCCTGGGCTTAAGCCTAATGTATCTCGTTCCATTCAATCCGGATCTTCTGGCGATCCTGTTCTCTTTGCTGCGGGACCTCTATCGATCCCGCCATCCTTTTCTGAACAAGCTAGACAAGACCTATCCTCCCGCTGTGCCGTCGCGCTCCAGGTGCTCCTGAGCTACAAACTGGCACCACAGAGCACGCTGGATGTTGGGGTTCCATACGGCGTTCTGACTGCTCTTTTGAACTGGAGCGGCTTTAAAGCAACCGGATTGGAGGATTCCAGGGAACGGGCTAAACGCGGTTCTGAGGAATTTGGGGTTCGAATGTTAGTGAGGCGGTTTGAAGATCCGCCACGAGATGGAGGCTCTTTTGACGCTATAGTCATTACGGATGTTGTTGAACGGTATCCAGATCCTGTTACTGCATTGGGTTATTATCTCGATCTCCTGAAGCCTGATGGGGTTTTGCTGATTCAGACGGCTGCTGATATCGGTGGCCTCACTTATGAGGAGATGTTAAGGACTGGCGATACATCTCTCCATCAGTTCAAAAAGGAGATTAATCTCCATCTTTTTTGCCAGCGGTCAGTCGCATTGATGTTAGAGCGACTAGGCTGTCCATGGTTCCAGTTTCAAATAGGAATGCCGCACAAGCTGTGCGTGGTCGCAAGTCGTGTGCCGCAGATCCGAAAAACCAGTGACGAAATCATTGAGTCTTTGTCAGCCTCCAAGTTCGGATGGCTAGTTCTGGCTTTATTGAATTCGAAACGGGAGTTGGAAGAATCTAGAAGAGCCCTGCAAATACAGGTGAGCACAAGGCAGAAGGACGTGCAAACCTTAGAAGGAATCATTCGTGCCCGAGACGAGGAATTGGCATCTGTCAAGCCAGTACTTAAGGCGCGGGATGAAGAACTAGCCTCAATCAAGCCAGTGCTGTCGGCACGGGAAAGGGAGTTAGCACGTGTCAAAGAGGCCTTGCTCAGGCGCCAAAAAAAAATGAAGGGAAAACTCCCTTCTCCTAATGCATCGAAACAATGAAAACCCTGATTACAGGTGGAGCCGGTTTTATAGGTAGCCATCTGGCCGAGTGCCTGATTAAGGAAGGGATCCGAGTTGTTGTTATTGATAATTTTTCCACGGGAAGGTCTGCGAATTTGGAGCCTCTTTATCGATCTCCCCATTTGGAAATACAGGAAGCCAACATCTGTGATGCGGAGAGAATTCAGCCATTGTTTCAGAATGTAGATTGGGTATTCCACTTGGCTGCTCTGGCTGATATTGTGCCTTCTGTGCAGCACCCCATGGATTACCACCGCACCAATGTGGACGGCACGTTCACCGTTCTGGAAGCTGCGCGTCGGGCCAATGTAAGGCGCTTTGTCTACGCGGCTTCTTCGTCATGTTACGGTGTTCCCGACCATTGCCCAACTTCAGAAACGGCCGAAATACGGCCCAAATACCCTTATGCCCTCACAAAGTACGTGGGGGAGCGGTATGCTATGCACTGGCACGAGGTCTACGGTCTTCCTGTGGTGTCTCTCAGGTTCTTCAATGTTTATGGTCCCAGATCCAGAACTTCGGGAACATATGGCGCTGTCTTTGGTGTATTCCTGGCTCAGAAACTGCATAATAAGCCCTTCACCGTGGTGGGAGATGGAACACAGACCCGGGACTTTACCTTTGTGACAGACGTTGTAAGAGCTTGCCTGACAGCCGCCCGGTCATCTGCCGCAGGTGAAATATTCAATGTTGGCAGCGGAAAAACTTATAGCGTAAATCGGCTTGTCGAATTGCTTGGAGGAGGCCCAGTTACCCATATCCCTAAGAGGCCCGGTGAACCTGACTGCACATTGGCCGACATCGGCCAAATCTCTTCCCGGCTGGGCTGGCGTCCCCAAGTTGGACTTGAAGAAGGTGTCAAAGTACTTCTTGACAACATCGACAACTGGCGTGAAGCCCCTGTTTGGACCCCAGAAAAGATCTCTTTGGCTACAAAGGATTGGTTCCAGTTTCTAGGCAAAGCTGGGGCGGTGGAATGAAAGTCAGAACGCTTCTGGTTGGGTTCCTCCTTTTTTTTTTGACGTTGGCGCTGCACATCCTCATATGGAGAGTCTGGCGTCCGAAAAATGACCTCAAGGGGCTTTTGTTGGTCTTCTTTCTCGTGCCTGGAGGAGTCGCTCTAGGTGCCCAAGTAGGAATTCTGTTCAATAGCTTGGTTCCTGTTTGCTTTGACTCAGATCTCCCAGCAGTCATTGTGCTTTGTTATTCGCTCGGGCTGGCCTACGTCATGAGTTATCCAGCCGCTCAGGCTTCGAGTCCCTCTTTAGATATTATCTTGGCTGCAAGCAAAGTTCCCGAGGGAGTGCGAGTGGAAGATCTTAACTCCTTATTTCAGGAAAAGACCCTTTTAGCACCGCGCTTTCAGGACCTGATCGATTCTGGGCTGGCTTATGAGAAGAGCCATGCATTGCACTTGACTTGGCAGGGGCTGGTTTTAGCCCGCTTTTTCCGGTTTTTCCGTAGACTGCTTGGCCTGCGAGTGGGGGAAGGGTAATGTCCTTGTGGTTTTTATGCAAACCGAATCGATTTTTCTCTTAGTGGCTTATTCAACCTTTGGCCTTTTAATCGTTCACATTCTCGCCATGAGGTTTTTCGCTTTCCTCAGGAGACCTGTTTCGCGTCAGTTGGTGACCCTTGGCTGCGTCTTGGCAGGAAATCTCCCTTTGCTAGGGATATCCCTTGTCTCCCCTCGAGCAGAAGACTGGCTAGACAGTAAAGCTCTCGCCAGGGCTTTTTATTTTCTGATCGTATATAACGCTCTGGGTTACTCCTATTTTCACCTGTTCAATATGAGCGAAACCGCACGGCGGGTCCGCATACTCTGTGAGATCGATGAATCTGGCGGGCTAAATTCCACAGAACTTGCCGGAAGGTATGGCGCAGGCGACATGATCGCGGTACGCTTGGAAAGGCTTGTTGCAATCGGTCAACTGCTCCGGCAGGGAGATAGGTATGTTTCGAAGAACTCGTGGCTTTATTATTCGGCCCTGGTTGTGGCTGAATGGAGGCGCTGGTTGAAGCTGTAATCGTTGCTATGGGTAATTTCGATCATGGACGCGAAGACATATTTTAATCGATTGAACTGTTTGTTGTCCGAGACACAAGTTACAGAGGGGCAGGGTCTGCCCATCGATATTGACGCAGCTGTAGACAAGGTTATTTCTCTCTTGCAACCTCTGTCAGGGCAACCGCCGAAAGTCATGGCTGTGGGCAACGGGGGCAGTGCGGCTATTGTCAGCCATTTAGTGAATGACCTCTGTAAAGCGTTGGGAGTTAGGGCCATGACATTTACGGAGCTGCCATTGCTAACCGCGTTTGCAAATGACCTTAGCTATCAGGACGCCTACGAGAAGCATGTCGAGCTGTTTGCCGACTGTGGGGATGTTCTGTGGGCTGTGAGCAGTTCCGGTTGCTCCCAAAGCATCTTGAAGGCGGTCAGTGCTGCCCGTGCCGCTCACTGCTCGATTGTGACTTTTTCGGGATTTGCTCAGGGAAATCCGTTGCGGTCTATCGGAGACATCAACTTCTACATTCCTTCCAGCGTTTATGGCCTGGTCGAAGTGGCCCACACAGCACTGTGTCACTATATCACTGACCATGCTCTCCACTGCTTGGATGTCTACCGCAAGGCTAAAACATAACTCGCAAGTCTGGTCCAGGCTAGACTTGTGAAAGTTCGAGGAGACTGGGATGATCAGTGGCAATAGGCCCAAGACGAAACTGGAGACATATAACACGGCTCAGAAAATTAAATCTCAAGACGAGCTGGCAGAACTGATAAAGAAGGTCAAGGCTGAGGGCAGAAAAGTGGTGCAATGCCATGGAGTTTTTGACTTGTTGCATCCAGGGCATATTCGCCATTTCGAGGCGGCACGGAGAGAAGGCGATATCCTAATAGTCACTATTACTCAAGATGAGTTTGTAGGAAAGGGGCCAGGTCATCCCGTGTTTAATCAGCAGCTTCGAGCAGAATCCCTGGCCGCGCTGCAGTGCGTTGACTATGTAGCCATACACCCTGGGCCCGTGGCCGTGGAAGCCATTAAGAAGCTCAAGCCTGATGTCTTTGTGAAGGGGAATGAATATGCCATAAAAGACAATGATCTGACCGGGAAAATCTCCGATGAAGAAGATGCCGTCCGCTCAGTCGGTGGCAGGATTCACTTTACTGATGGCATTACCTTCAGCTCCTCTAAGCTGCTGAACTCTCATTTCCACGTCTACCCTGAAGAAGCCGAAGAGTATCTCGAAGACTTCCGCAAGCGTTACGTCGCAGCCGATATCATTGACCGGCTGCGGAATCTAAACAAGCTCAAGGTGCTCGTTATCGGCGATACCATTATCGACCAGTATCATTACTGCTCCGTCATGGGGAAGTCTCCCAAGGCAAACATGATCGCAGCGAAGTTCCTGAGAGAGGAATCTTTCGGCGGTGGCGTTTTGGCGGCAGCCAACCATGTGGCTGGTTTCTGCGGGCAGGTTCACTTGGTCACCTGCCTGGGATTGCAGGATAGTCGGGAAGAATTTGCACGAAATCATCTCAAACTGAATGTTACTCCCAAGTTTTTCTACAGAGAGGATGCCCCGACCGTGGTGAAGCGGCGGTTTATCGATCCCTCTTTCCTTTCCAAGATGTTTGAAGTGTGCTTCATCGAAGACAGGCCCTTGCCACCGCAGCTTTCGGAAGAAGTCTGCGGGTATTTTGAAAAAGTGACTTCGGAATACGATCTGGTGCTGGTTGCTGACTTTGGCCATGGATTTATCGACCGCGAAATGATCAATATTATTTGCTCCAAATCCAACTTTCTGGCCGTCAACGCCCAAACCAACAGTGCCAACAGCGGTTTTAACCTGATTACCAAGTATCA
>QHZQ01000193.1:16383-19773 GCA_003224725.1 Acidobacteriota bacterium
TTTGGAGACTTGAAAGACCTTATTATGTCAATCACGCAGCAGCTTCGGTGCGATCGAATTATCGTGACCCGAGGACATCGTGGGTCGCTTTCCTTCTCAGAGGAGGAAGGCTTCTATGAAGCTCCGGTCTTTTCCAAGAACGTGGTGGACACTGTTGGAGCAGGGGACGCCTACCTCTCAGTGACGGCGCCCTGTGTTGCGGCCGGATTCCCGATGCCAGTTGTCGGATTTGTCGGAAATGCAGTGGGAGCAATGGCAGTCCTGATTGTGGGCAACAGGAGTTCGGTTGAACCAGTGCCGCTTTTTAAGTTTATCACGGCGCTTCTCAAGTAACTATTAATGGAGCCACTATGATTTCTTCGCAAGCGAGGGCTGAAAAAGTGTCGAGCGTCTCCACGTCAGCACAAGCGCCCGTTTCCATTTCTGTCATTGTTCCCGCCCTCAATGAGGAGTCGAATTTAGAAGGCGCTATGGCCAGCATTGTCTCTGCACTGCAAGCCACTGGCAGCGATTGGGAAATCATTCTGATCAACGATGGCAGCCACGATCAAACACCAGCCATTGCGCAGAAGTGGGCGCAGGGGGATGCCCGCATTCGGGTCATTCATCATGAGAAGCCGATGGGCGTGGGATGCAGCTATTGGGATGGGGTGCGTTCCGCCACCAAAGCATCGATAACGTGGTTTCCGGGGGATGGGGAAAACGACCCTCGCGAACTATTAAAGTACTTGCCGCTGCTGGAGCACGTAGATATTGTAGTCTCATTTGTGCTTAACACTGGGGTTCGATCCTGGGGCCGTCGTCTGCTGTCAACCCTATATCTTTGGATCATTAACCTCTCATTTGGTACGATGTTTAATTATACGAACGGGAACTCAATTTACCGCAGACAAGTCTTGGAGAAAATTCAGCCCTCATCAGACGGATTTTTCTTTCAGGCTGAGTGTCTGGTCAAAGCCATCCGGATGGGCTTTGTGTTTGCCGAAGTTCCAGTTCAATTGCAGGCCCGGGGCGGAGGTCGATCGAAAGCGACTTCATTTAGATCATTGTGTGCAGTCACTCGAGATTTCCTGAGGTTGTTTGCCGCGGTTCATATCCGCCGGACAGCGGGCCGTGTTCCAGACCGCCTCCGGTCTTCCTGAGACCACCAAGGAGTCCTGGTACCTGCTTCCTATGACCCAGCCCCGCTTCTGGCTTGGCATTATCATCAGTGTGGCGGCCCTCATTTGGGCTATGCACGGTATTCCATTGGCTGAAATCTGGCATAGCCTGCGTCACGTCAGCTACGTAACGCTATTGCCCATATCGCTCCTGACCCTCATGGACCTATGGGGGAAAGGAGCCCGCTGGGAAGTCATCTTGGGAAATGTCCCAAACCTACGGAGGATTCAGTGCTTCTCGATCATCAGCATTGGTTACTTGGTCAATAATCTTTTTCCACTGCGTGCGGGAGACTTTGTTCGGGCGCTGCTTTTGGGGAAAAAGACCGGAGCAGGAACAGCCCGAGTGCTGCCCTCGATTCTTATTGAACGAACGCTGGACTTGATAAGCATTCTTCTCCTGCTGGCGGGAACATTGCCTTCCTTGCCCTCCCTTCCATCCAACCTGCGCCGAGGCGTAAGGGTCTTAGCAACCGTTCTCCCCTCTGTAATCATTGCGGTAGTGATGTTGACCTCCTCCAGCAGATTCCGCTACACGTTGGTTGGAATTCTCCAACGTTGGCGATTCTTGAAGGCCAAAACCGGAGTTGTTAAGAAAATCGAGTCTGCCTTCGAAGGTTTTGCGCCATTGCGTTCCCCCTGGGCAATCTGTAAAGCTTTGGGATGGTCTTTCTCCTCTTGGTTGTGCGTCACCATGCTGGCGTACGCCATGTTCTTCCCTTTTGGGATAAGGCTTCCCTTTTCTGCAGCCGTCTTAGTTGTCTGCATGACGAGCTTGGGAGCAGCAATCCCCTCCTCTCCGGGATTTGTCGGGGTCTATCATTCCCTGGTCGTCTTGGCTTTGGGCGCCTATTTCGTCGAAAGAGGTCAGGCAATGAGTTATGCTTTGGTGTTACACGGATGGCAATATGCTCTTCAATCCCTGCTGGGAGGAATTTCGCTTTGGGCGGAGAACGTCTCATATTCTGAAATGGGAAGACTCGGGGCTGAGGGTAAAGCGTAGGCGCGGATGGATTCAGCGAAGCAATTGACTGGATACTCGAAACAACAGGGTATGGAATCATTAAAGACTGTTTTCATAACTGGAGGCGCAGGCTACGTGGGGAGCGTGCTTGTCCCCAAGCTCCTGAAGAAGAGCTACCACGTGAGAGTCCTGGACTTGTTCCTATACGGAGAGCATGTTTTCGACGATGTCAAAGGCCATCCCGGCTTAGAATTCATCCAAGGGGATATACGAGATCGCGCCCTTTTGGAACGGATCATTCCCGGCAGCGACGCCGTTATACACCTGGCTTGCATTTCAAACGACCCCAGCTTCGAATTGAATCCGCAGCTTGGGAAATCAATCAACTATGACGCGTTCTTTGCCCTGCTGGAGATTTCCAAAGCAGCGAAGGCAAGGCGTTTTATTTATGCTTCTTCTTCCAGCGTCTATGGAATCAAGGAAGTTGAGAATGTCACCGAGGACCTTGAGCTGGAGCCGCTGACGGACTACTCGAGATACAAGGCCTTATGCGAAGACGTTCTCCGGAGGGAGCGTTCTGATGAATTGACCTGGGTGATTATCCGCCCAGCCACCGTCTGCGGGTATTCTCCTCGCTTGCGGCTGGATCTCACTGTGAATCTCCTTACGAACCTGGCCGTCAACACAGGAAAGATCACTGTCTTTGGTGGTGAGCAGAAGCGACCTAATATTCACATCGAAGACATGACCGATCTGTACCTGCTGCTTCTAGAGCTTCCCAGCGACAAGATTGCAGGTCAAACCTTCAATGCTGGATATGAAAATCAGAGAGTCATGGAAATTGCCGCGAGTGTCCGTAACATTGTGGGTAAGGAAAAAGTTGAAATCGTCACCACTCCAACCAATGACAATCGCTCTTATCACATTTCTTCGGCGAAGATACAGCGGGAGATCGGGTTTGTGACCCAGCGGACAATTGAAGACGCCATCGAAGATTTGCTGGCGGCTTTTAAGGCTGGAAAAATTCCAGATTCAATGACGAACATCCGTTATTACAACATCAAGACCATGCAGGTCAAGCAACTTAAATAACACCCTCAGTCCCAAGCGAGGCACCTGATCAATGGAATTGGAAGCGGCCCTCAAGATAGATGTGGAGATTCTTCGGCACTTATATTACGGCATGCTCCGGATCCGCCTCGTCGAAGAGAGAATCGCCCGGGAATACCAAAAGCAGGAGATGCGCTGTCCCGTCCATCTCAGCAT
>QHZQ01000194.1 GCA_003224725.1 Acidobacteriota bacterium
CACGATCTATCCCCTGGGAATGCGTCGATTGCCCTGGCACTGGCACGACTGTACCTGGAACAGGGCAAGAAAGAACTCGGCCGGCCTATCGCTCAAACCCTGACTGGAGCCAAGCTCCCTGATGCATCCGCTGAATTGGAAGCTGGAAACCTCTTGCTGGGCTATGGCCTGGAAGACGCCGCCCAGGACCGCTTTCGCAGCGCGCTCAAAGCCAATCCGAAATTTCAGGAAATTCTTTAACCCCTGGCTACCGATTATTTCAAAAAACAAAATTATAAAGCCGCTCTGTTGCTTCTCGAGACCCTCAAACCTGCGATGCAGGCCTCTGCAACCTGGCACGAGCTGACTGGCTATAGTTACTTCAAGCTAGGGAAAGCTGCCGAGGCGGTCGAGGAACTCCAGAAGGCCATGGATCGCGACCCACGCAATCAAGAGTACGTGCTGGAGCTGGCTGAAGTCTTTGTGAGCCACAACAACGCAGTGGCTGCCATTACGCTGATGGAGACGGCCGCCAAAGCGTTTCCTCATTCATCGCGGATCTGGTTTGGCTTGGGAACAGCCTACCTCGCTGACCAACACCATTCTTCAGCAGAAGCTGCCCTCAAGAAAAGCCTTGAATTGGATCCAAAGTTGGATTTAGCTTACGTCGTTCTAGGTCAGAGCCACAAGGAAGCCGGAAGCTGGGGCGAGCTTCTCGCGACCGCTCAGAAACTGATCGATTTGAACCCCAATAACCCTACCGGCTATTACTACAAGGCGCTGGCCCTTCAGTCAGCTTCTACTTCGAAGGTGCCGGATGACGCCGAAATTGAAGCACTTCTCCGGAAGTCGTTGGCACTTGGCAACGCCGAGGCGGAGCCCCATTATGAGTTGGCAAAGCTGCTGGCCAGACAGGGGAGAAAACAAGACGCACTCTTCGAATTGCAGAACATTGTTCAAGTCCATCCGGATTTCGGTCCAGCCTATTACCACCTTGCGCGTCTTTACCGGGAAAGAGGGGAATTAGAAAAAAGCCAAGAAGCTCAAAAAACCCATGAAAAAATTCGAGAGAACGAGCGCGACAAGGTGATGAAACGGATGATCGTAGAGATTCGGCAACGGCCGGATCACTTAGACCACGAAGGTGCCAAGGACGCAAAGAGGAGATAGGGTGATACGTGATACGTGAGATGGAACAAGGTCACGCGTCGTTGCCTCCATTTAAGGAAACCGCCATGACACGACATTTTCTTCAGTACAACAATTCCAATCCAGGCTCCGTGTTATCCGCGTTCATCCGTGTCCCACTGTTTCTGGTTTCCCTACTAAGCAAGTTTGTCATTTCTTGCTTTTTGACCAGATTTTCCTAATGCCAGTTCAGCACAGATTCCGAAAATGAGAAGTCTTGTTGGGATTCTCATCCCTTTTCCTGCCCTTGGTGCCTTTGTGTCTTGGTGGTGTTCTTTACGTCCTTCGCGTCCTCGCGCTCTTAGTTCTTGGTTACGGCCTGCGGTATGCCTCATGTTGATTTCTGGCGGATCGAGCCTGACGCTGAGCGAAGAAACGGCGGCCGCTTACTTTAAGAAGGGGCTGGAGTCAATCCGTCGCGGCGCTTTCAGGGAAGCCGAGGACCTCGTCAGAGCTGGGCTTAGACTCGATCCAAATTCACCGGCGGGCTACGACCTGCTCGGGATTGCTTATGATGGCCTGAAACGTCCTCTTGAGGCTGAACAGGCTTTCCGGCAAGCCCTGCAGCTCAATCCCAGATTCATCCCGGCTCATAATGATCTGGGCCGGAGCTTCTACCAGCGCGGGATGACTCAGGAGGCGGAGCAGGAATTTAAGCAGGTTCTCCTCATTGACTCCAGAAATTTTACCGCCAGCTACAACCTGGGGCTGCTGGCGCGCGACGCCAGACGTTACATCGAGGCCGCACAATATCTTGAGAAAGCCCGTCAGCTATTACCCTCGGATGCGCCCACTCTGTTGGCTCTTACTGGAGCCTATTTGGGAGCAAGCAAGCATGAGCCAGCCCTCTCAACGGCTAACCAGCTTGTTTCGCTGAATCCCGCCAACCCCCAGATCCACTTTTCGCTCGGCACACTCTTTCTCGAATGGAAACAATATGCGGAGGCCACAAAACATCTGGAGCGCGCCCGTCTGGCTGAACCAAAGAGTTTCGAGCTGCTGCACAATCTGGGCCAGGCTTACACCCATCTCAAGAAATACTCTGAAGCGGAAGACGCGTTCCTGCAGGCCCTCTCGATTCGCAGCAATTCGATAGAAACGATGTACCAGCTTGCCGTGGTTTATGTTCAGAGTGAGCATCCAGACCAGGCGATCCAAATCCTGGTACGCGCTCGCCAGCTTGCTCCCAAAAGGCCTGATGTGCTCCTTCTGCTGGGAAGAGAATGTATCCATGAGGGCTTTGTAGACGATGCCCTGGAGGTTTTGCAGGAATGCGTCAGAATTGACCCGGATAAGGTCGAACCCCATTTGCTACTGGGGGAAGCCTTTACCACCAAGAAAAGATTCCCGGACGCACTTAAGGAATACGAAACGGTGGCGAAGCTTGATCCGTCGAATCCGCAATCACACCTGCTGCTGGGTCGAACACTTCGATACATGGGGCAGCAGTCGGACGCCGAGCGGGTTTTGCGCCGGGCGCTGCAACTCGATCCCAACAATGCGCCGGCCCACTACTATCTGGGGGTCGTTGCCGCCGACCAGATGGACTATCAGGAAGCCGAACGCTGGTTCACCCAGGCCATCAAGTTGGACCCCAATTACCTGGCGGCTCTTTACGACATGGGAGTGAACTGCCTGCGATTGAACGATGACCGGCGCGCCCGCGATTATTTCGAAAGAGCCAAGACGGTTGATTCGAAATTCGCTCAAGTTTACTATCGCCTTTCCGTGGTCTACCGACGACTCAAAGACCCGGAGCGGGCCGCCGAAGCTTTCGCCCTCTTTAAGAAGTATGAGCAACTGGATGCGGAAAAACGAAAATACTTCCCTTATGGAGTTCTCGAGTTTGTGCAGGAAACTCAAAAGCTTCCCCAACGTGAGCAGTTGCAGCGCTACCGCCAGGAGCTTTTGAGGACCGAGGAGATGAAACCGGACGACTTGAATGTGCTTTTCATGCTGGCTCAGGTCTATTTCAGACTGGGACAAAAAGAAGAAGCGCTTCGAAAGCTCGAGCGAATCTCTTCCTTGAACCCGGATGACACGCCCGTGCGCCTGCGGACCGCTTCCCTTTTGACCACTTTTAAATGTTATCCCGAGGCACAAGAACAACTCGAAGCTGTGCTCCACAAGGTTCCCGACTCCTACGAAGCCCGCTTTGCGCTGGCATCGCTTTACTACGGGACCCGGCGCAACTCGGAGGCTTTATCCGTTCTTACCTCAGCTCCGGCCGGCTCTGATAGTTCTGCGGCTTACCACAATCTGCTGGGACGAATTCTAGTTCGTGAAAGAAACCTTCCGAAAGCCCTTCAGGAACTTCAACGACCGGTAGCCTTGGAGCCGGGCCACGAGGGGTACCTGTCGGATCTGCTGCTGGAGTCAGCCCTCGCCGGTCAAATGGAGGAGGCAGGACGCCTCTTTGAGAAGATAAAAACGAAATGGCTCGCCAGCAGCAGGATTCGTTTTGCCGAGGGGATTTGGCTTCAAGTCTCCGGGCGCATGACCGAGGCCTCAAGTGCTTTCCGACAAGCGGCAGACCTGGGCTGGCAGTGGGAGGTACCGTATCTGGCCCAAGGAAATCTGCTCCGCCAAATGGGGGCCGCAGCCGATGCCTTGGAAGCGCTAGATCAAGCTGCAGCCCTCTTCCCATCCAGCCCCTGGCCACATTGGCTTAAAGGGCTGGCTCTAACGAAAACCGGCGGAAGCAGCCAATCACAGGCTGTTTCCGAATTCCAACAATCGTTGGAGCTGGCCTCCAATCAGCCAGAAGTATACCCTCCTCTACTAGTCGCCAGGCTTCAACAAGGCGACTGTGAAGGCGCGCAGGCGGTCTGGGCCAGGATGGGGCCGACGGGCTTGGGTAAAGAGCTCGATCCGGCGCGATGGTGTGGATCGAGGGATAACGTCGCTGCGTCCCGAGTGGCTCTACCTGATAAGCTGCTGGCAGACTATTCTGAGCTGAGAGTGCTGGTGGATCTGGCGAGAGCTGGCATGATGGAGCTCAAGTAGCCTTTGCACATGACAGCGACGTATTTCTGTGTCTTTCAGATGGAAAATCTCTTAATTTTTCATTAGCCCGTGCTTCGGCAAGGGGACTTTTATTGTTGTGTTCTTCGCTTTATCCAGGCCGCCGCGTGGCGTCGGTCTCCTCAACTTTGGACATTTTGGGCAGCAATTCCCGTGGGTTGCCCCTCACCCGGCCTACGGCCACCCTCTCCCCAAGGGCGAGGGAGAGATCCACGGATTAGAGCGCTGACTTCAAGGGTACAAACCGACGTTTCATTACAGAGTGGCAAGAGCGTGGCATGAAACGTCGGTTTGAGCCACACCCCCACTCCCTCTCCTTGTGGGAGAGGGTGGCGCGAAGCGACGGGTGAGGGTCAACCGCGTTCTTCGCTGCCGCAAATGTCCAATCTCCAGCAGGCCGCCGCGTAGCGCCGGTTGATTTTATGGCTGCTTCCCTTGTCCCGGCCTTGAAAGGCCGGGCTAAAATCAGAATGCCGCTATGCGGCAGACCGCCGAGCACCTCTACTGAGGGAATTGACAACCGGCTTGGTCGGACCCCAAATGTCCAAACTCCAGAGCCTGATAGATATCGGGCTGCAAAACATCCACGGCAGGCACATTGATTCCGGTAATCTTCAGGGCTCCTTTTCTATTTACTAATTTGTAGAAGAGAGCTACTTTATTTTGCGAGTTATTCTTATCTGGACTGCTTTCCGCTATGACGTCGTTTCGTGCAGATATTCTGGCGGCTTTCAGGGAAAAGGGGATCCGCTGTACCTCTCAAAGGTACGGAGTGCTGGAGTATGTGATGAAAAGTCGGAGCCACCCGACGGCCGAGCAGATCTTTCAGGCGGTGAATCGATCCGATCCTCGGGCCTCCCTGGCCACAATTTACAAAAACCTGCACGTCCTCGAACAAGCGGGACTGATTCGGGAAATGGTTCTCGAAAGCCAGGCAGTCCGGTTTGAAGCCAATACCAAGCGGCATCATCATTTCGTCTGCGAGCGTTGCGGACAGGTGGAAGACATCGAATGGTTTGATGTTCCCCATTTGTCCATACGGGCCGCGCTGGGACCGCGAACCGTTCGAACCTATGAGCTGGTTTTGCGGGGACTTTGCAACGTTTGCAGATAACATTTTCCAGAAAAGAAAGGAGAACTATCATGGGAAAAGTCGCTCGACAAGTGGTCGAACAGGCGGGAATTGAAGTCAATGTGTTGCTCGATAAACTGGTGCGCGCGGCGGGAGCCGAGTTCACCACCTTTTACTACTACACGATCCTTCGAGTCAACTCGATTGGCTTTGATGGGGAAGGACTGAAGGAAATTATTGAGGATGCCCGCATTGAAGACCGCAATCATTTTGAAGCCCTGACTCCCCGCATTTATGAGCTGGGAGGAGCCTTACCCCGTGACATCCGTGGCTTTGCCGATGTTGCTGGATGCCCGGATGCTTATCTGCCTTCCAATCCGCGCGACATGAAGGCCATGCTGAACGTGCTGGTGGAGGCCGAACGCTGTGCGGTCCGCACCTACACGGAGATCTGCAACATGACCTTTGGGAAGGACCACCGGACCTACGATCTGGCCCTGGCCATTTTGCACGAGGAAGTTGAGCATGAGGCCTGGTTCTCTGAATACCTCACTGAAGGGCCTTCGGGTCATTTCCGCCGGGGCACGCCGGGAACTTCGC
>QHZQ01000009.1 GCA_003224725.1 Acidobacteriota bacterium
GAGGATGAACGTCCAAAGTGCTGCCCATGATATCTACGGTCGAAACATCCCCACAGAACACGGAGGAGAAAGCCAAATTCCTTCTCCGTTCAACTTTTGGGAGAGCAACAAAAGGGCGAGGGCTGAGGCCTAACCCAAAATCCGTTCTTGCAACTTTCGGGAATCCTTTTTTAAGTTTGCGTCGTGAAAATTATGTGGGGCGGAAGGGTGAGGTTGTGGCCTGTTTAGAAACGTAATCGCTGAAATTGCAAGGCCGGGAAACAAGTCCCGGGAGACCAGGAAGACCTCCAATTTCGCTACTTCGTGCAAGCGAAAACTAGCGAGCAACCTCTTACCGCCAAGGGTCGGGTCTCCTAAAGCAGTTGACCCCTCACCCGGCCTGCGGCCACCCTCTCCCGAGGGGAGAGGGGCAGGGGGTGAGGGGGCGGCAGGCTAACAAACTTGACCGAAGTTTGAACCTCGTCGCCACCAAGAAACCCTAGAGGTCTCCCGGTCCTACCCAAACGGGCGCTCCGCAGACACTTAACTACCGAAAGCTGTTGAGAGAAAAGATCCCAAGGACACGCTTTCTTACTAGCCCTTCATTAGTGAAAGAGAGTCATGCCGCGATGCACTCAAGCAGCTTTCCGCACTACCCCATGGGGATCGAGGACGAATTTCTTGGCGGCGCCTTTGTCAAAGTCCCTGTACCCCCTGGGAGCATCGTCCAATGTAATAACCTCGACATTGACGGCTTTGGCAATGTTAATCTTGCCGTAGAGAATGGCCTGCATCAACTGTCTATTATATTTCATCACCGGACATTGCCCTGTGGTAAAGACGTGAGATCTGGCCCAGCCCAAACCGATACGGATGCTCAGCCTGCCCACTTTGGCATTGTCGTCGATCCCGCCAGGATCTCCAGTCACGTACAGTCCCGGAATGCCAATAGCCCCTGCAGCCCGAGTGATTTCCATCAAAGAATTGAGCACAGTGGCCGGCGCCTCCCTGGCAGCGTCTTTGCCGTGGCCGCGCGCTTCGAAACCCACACAGTCCACCGCACAGTCCACTTCCGGAGCCCCGACGATGGCTTCAATTTGTTCGGCGATCGTGGCGCTCTTAGACACGTCAACGGTTTCACAGCCGAAGCTTCGAGCCTGCGCCAAGCGTTCGGGGATCAAATCACCCACGATGACACAGGCTGCTCCCAGGAGCTGCGAAGCCGCTGCGCACGCCAGGCCGACAGGTCCTGCCCCGGCAACGTAAACGATGGATCCAGTCCCAACTCCGGCACTCACAGCTCCATGGTAACCGGTGGGTAGAATGTCTGACAAACAGGTCAGGTCCCGGATCTTTTCCATGGCTTGAGCCTTATCAGGGAATTTGAGCAAATTGAAATCGGCGTAAGGAACCATGACATATTCGGCTTGGCCGCCAACCCAGCCCCCCATGTCTACGTAGCCATAGGCAGCCCCGGGGCGAGCCGGGTTAACATTCAAACACACGCCCGTGGCGCGCTCCTTGCAGCTACGACAACGACCGCAGGCAATGTTAAATGGAACCGAGACCAGGTCGCCGACCTTAACGAATTCCACATCCCGACCCGCCTCGATCACCTCACCCGTGATCTCATGCCCCAGAATTAACCCCTTGGGGGCGGTCGTACGGCCCCTGACCATGTGCTGATCGCTGCCGCAAATGTTGGTGGAAACAATTTTTAGAATAACTCCGTGATCGCACTTCCTGCTTCCCAGGACCAGCTTGGGGAAATCCATACTGTGAACTTCCACCACACCAGTCCCCATATAAGCTACTCCACGATTGCTTGCCATTGACTTTTCCTCCTTATTCCATGAATTGATGGCTTACATCCATCCGAAAATTAAATTAAAGATCGCCAAAAGGGCATGATTTTGTCAGCAGCACCAGAAATAGAAAATGTATAGGCCTTCCCGATGGAAATGTCAATACTAAGTCAAATTTTGGAAATAGGGTGACGTATTTCATTGGTGCTCCCGTTCTTGCTTGGCTTTCCACCAGCTATTCGAGCAAGAGCAAGAAGAATCGACCCTGGAAACGGAAGGTGTTCGTAATTATGAAATCGAGCTTCCCACGATTGCTCTCTTAGAAGTAGGGCGGATCCCCATCGGCCAAGGGGTCTATGCCCGACATTTGACTCTGCACCCATGAGGCATACTCGCGTTCCTCAGCCAAGGTGATCCCCAGAATCATGAAGACGCCCTTGGATTCCCCAAGGATAATGGCAACGTGTTTTCGACCGCAGCATCTTGGCCGGTGGAACAGAGCAGGTGAATAGCTAGTGGAGTGCTTCGACTTTCCGTATCTGCCTCTTTGGCAAGTCAGGGATTGGTGCGGCCAGCCACAGTTGGCCCGAGAGCTCTGAGACATGGGACGTAACCCGGCGCTGGATGACCCCTGAGTCGACGGTCTTTCCGATACGGGAAATGCTCAAGAAATAGAGTTCATCGCCGGTGATTTCGACGAGCATGAAGGATAGATCTTGATCGTACCCGGCTGCCGTCAAGCCCGTTTTGCGGATGTCACCGCGCCGCGAGTGGCCGGCTGCGCCCGAGGTAAAATAGTAAATCCCCTTTTGGGGCTTTATCCGCTCGTAAAGATGCTCGTGCCCTGAAAACACTACATTCACCCCGTACTTCAAGAATAGCGGTTCGAGGAGGGTCCGCAGGTCGGTTGCCGAACCATGTCGCCCCGAGGAATACAAGGGATGATGAAAGTAGCAAATCTTCCATGCCGAGCCCGCGTTCCGGAGCTCCTTTTCCAGCCACTCCAGTTGCTCCGGGTCCATATAATTACTATCCAGAGCAAAGAAACGGCAGTTGCCTTTCGTGTAGGCATAATATTTCCTCCCGTTCATGTTGAACCCTTTGTAGAAGCACTGGTTGGGATCGTCGTGGTTCCCCAGTGCGGCATAGAATTTCACGCCTCCGTCGAGCAGCGCTTTGTACGGGCGTTCGAACTTTTTGTGAAACCCAAGAGGGGTATCCGGTCCGTAAATATTGTCTCCCAACATGAGGACGAACTCGAAGGGGAACTTCTGACGGTACCCCACCATCTGCTGGGCCACTTCATATTGTTTCCTGTGACCTGTTCCATTATCACCCATGACGGCAAAGCGAACCGAGTTGGGCCTGAGCGGAAGGAAGAGTTCTTGCGATTCCGCTGAGAGGGTCGGAACAGACTTTGGCGGAGGACTCAAAGCCGGTGACACCCAACCGCTCCAGGTCAGCGCAATGAAAGGTACGAAGAGAATAAAACGTCGCATGTCTGGCCCGCGGGTTGCGGCTTACGGAATGGCTTTAGGAATAATATCGACAATCAAATTGGCTTTAATATCGCGAAGAATGAGCTCGTGATCGACAATGCGGTATTCGACTTCTGGGGGGAGCCGGGGAAGATTGAGCAATAATGTCGGCGGCACCGTCGTCAACGGGACACCCTTGGGATAGCCGGCATTAACGCCCAGGCGGATCTTTACGGGTTCTCCTTGCCTCAAGGTGGCACGAGCATGGGAAGCGTTGGGTCCTTGAAATTCATTCCGGATAAGTCTCAGAAAACGTTCTGTGATGTCGGGAGTAAAAATACTTCCTGGCTTCGCATCCTGGCGCGCCGCCTGGATTTTCTTGGCGAGGGCTTGCTGGTGAGAGACAATTTTCGCAGGATCTGGGGTTGGCTTCAAGGGCGGCAGCGATGCTTCCAGACGTTTGTGCAGCTTGACGTAAGCTTGCACACGATCCGAGAAATCTTTGAGGAGACGCGTGTCCTCGTTGACTTGCCCTGCCTCGCTGATTGGCTCTCTGCGAACAGTCCCAGCCCCGAGCAAGAATGTAATCTCGTCGCAGAGGCACAGGAGCAGGCAAGAAATCCAGATTCGTGACTTCATGAATCCTCCTGAGGTTCCGACTCGCCTGGATCGGGTCATCCAAGCTGCCGGTGGTCAACCGTTTGGCTCAGGTTAAACGCTAGTTCTTTTCTACGATGTGCAGGACTGCCTCTTTTACAGCTTCCTTGACAGCCTCCTTAACTTTCTTTTCTGCCCCTTTAACATCTAAGGCCGCGTCCCCGTTTTCTGTTACGGCCTCTTTTACTGCTTCAACGACAATCGGGGTCAAGGGAGGCAAGTCCTTGGTAACAGCTTTGAGTGCTTTTTTTACTGCCTTTGCCAGCGGCGTTGCATCCTGCCGTTCTACAGCAGCTTGATCTTTGGCGGCTTTTATCGATGCCCAATCGGCTTCGAACGTCGTCAGGAGGGGAATCACAACCTCAGGATCACTCACGATGATCCCGGCTTCGCGACGTGAATCCAGCTCAACTCTACGCAGACTCTGGCTCCCGACAAAAGCTTGCTCACCGTCCCGAATCATGGCTCGCGTATGTAACCGCATCCCGGTAAGTTTCTGAGCTGACAAATTGGCGGCAGCCCGCTTCCCCACCCGTCCGATGATCCTAACGTCGACACCTGCTTTGACGCGCTCCTTCAGCAAATGAATAGACTGTGAGTCGGAAATTTTTGGATCATAGACCAGCAGTTGCTTCCGGGCACCCTCAATAAATTCGGAGAGTTGCTTTCGAGCGTTGATTGGGCTGACGACAAAAGTACCCATCCCTGGCGTGTAGGGTTGACGCATCGTGTCGGCCTGAAACAATTTTACGGCTTCTTGCACAAACTGGGGGTTCTCCGTGACAATCCCAAAGCTGCGACTATGGTTGATATCCGAGTAGGTGTAGTTGAACCCCAGCAGGTAGAGCAGGCAGCGATCCATGACCATAAATTTATAGTGATATCGACTCAAGTCGTCACCCGTGCGCGCTACGGTAACCCCCGCCGCCAGAAGACGCGTTTCGAGCTCTCGCAGGGTCTTCTCGCCGCCCCGGTTGGTATAAGCTATCAACGCATGGACGAAAACCCCGCGTGCAATGGCTGCTTTCAGCGCTGACGCCATCTCGCCCCGGTCGCAACGGAAGATGACCAGTTCAATGCTTTCCTTGGCGCTATTAATTCCTTCAAGCAGCGCGGAGATTCCAGCTTCAGGTTGGATTATCAGTTTCAAGATCGGATCTCCAAACTTTTAATTAAGGAATGACACCGGGTCAGCCACGGCGACATAAGGTGTGATGTCTCAAAGCCATTGGCGGTTGCGTGTCCTTCTGCCCTAGTAATGGTGCCAATCCCCAAGAAAGGTTTGCCAAGGTCTTAGATGGGGAGGGAGCAGTTTGATCACACCCCTTGCTCGCCATGGGTAGGTTGTTGGCACCGAATAGTGCGCCGCACCAATGAGGGTATGGCTTTTGGTGAGTCAAGTCAAGAAGGGGTCGGGAAGCTGAACCTCCAATCCTGCACCAAGTAAGACCCTGCTACCATTTCTGAAATTCCTCATATCCCTTCTCTCATTATGAATAGGTTGACAATAGAGAAAGTTGCGCTGGCCTCTCTTGCTTGACTCATAAGGCAGGACACGCCGTTCCGACATTTTGCCAAACAAGGCGTGGCATGAATCTTGCTTTCTAAACCGTCAAATACTTATCATGGCCTTAATTTGGAGCCGTCCTCGTGGGGAGATTTTTCTCGAGGAGAGCCCATCATGCTCCTATCAGGCAGCACGAAGGATGAAAATTTGATTCCCCTTCGAAGGGGGTGTAGGGGGATGTTTCTATTGCGTCGTGGACGGCCCCACTCAATTTGGGGACACTCCCAGCGCCTGCGGCGCTTCCCCCCCTTGATACCCTTGATAAGGGGGATTTTCAGGGGAGTTTTTTATGCCGCGTTGCGGCGCCACGATGAAAATGGGGATCACCACGAGCAATGAAAACTAGTCCCCTCCGCTGGAGGGGTGCAGGGGTGGGTTGTCTCGAACCGGAAGACCCACGCCCGAAGGCTGACGCCTTCTGCGCCTCCCGAGCGGGGATTTTCAGGAGAGTCCTAATGGATCGGATGAACTCTTCAATGGTAATTCCCATAGTCGTTGGTGTCTTTTTTTGGGCTCCCCTGGTGGCTCAAGCACCAAAGAATACTGATCAAAGAGGAAAAGGTGGACCCGCCCGTGTCCCTGCAGTGCTATGGCATGAGCCGGCGGACATCACGACACGCGATCTGCTCTATGGCCAGGGGGGGAAGGAGCACGAGCCGAAAGGCGGGTTCAAATTCATAGAAGAGGACATGGGCGGGTCGAACCCCAAGTTCAAAATTGAAGACGAACAGGGTATCCAGTGGAAGGTCAAATTGGGCGTAGAAGCTCAACCCGAAACAGTCGCCACACGGCTCTTATGGGCTGTGGGTTATTTTGCAGACGAAGATTACTATCTCCGCGCATTACGCGTGGAAGGAATGAGAAAACTCAAACGGGGCCAGAATCTAATCTCCGCGGGGGGGACGATGCAAGGCGCAAGATTGGAGCGACATATCAAAGGGGAAAAGAAAATTGGCAACTGGAGCTGGTTTGAAAATCCCTTTGTCGGCACCAGAGAGCTAAATGGATTGAAGGTCATGATGGCGTTGATCAACAACTGTGATTTGAAGAAAGAGAACAACAGCGTTTACAATGAACGGGGCTTGGAGCACCGCTACGTTGTCAGTGATCTTGGGGCTAGCTTCGGCAAAACCGGCAATATCCTTACTCAGTCGATCGGCAATTTAGATGATTATGTCGAGTCACGATTCATCCGGAGGGTCAGACCAGGGTATGCAGATTTCGTTATGCATAGCCGTCCACCTTTCTTCTTTTTCTTCCGTGTTCTTTATTATTTTGACCGATCTCGAATTGAGAAAATTTTCCAGCACATTCCTCGCGACGACGCCCGGTGGATGGGTCAACTCCTCGCAAGGCTTTCGAATGAACAGATTCAGGATGCCTTCCGCGCGGGTGGGTATTCGCCTCATGAGGTAGCCGGGTTCAGCCAGAAAGTGCGCGAGAGAATCACGGAGCTGAATAACTTATAATGGGTTGTCGACTGAGCTCTCGGCCGTTTCTTACTCTTCCTTGCGAAATTGAATTTCGTAATATTCTAAATAGAGACCTCCCTCGCCTGTTCTCTTCTGGTCATGATAGGCCAGCGACAAACGCGGCATATGTGGTAGAGTGTCCGTCTGAGGTCAGGCGTGACCCATTGACCCACGCTGTTGGTAAGATATTTAGACGGGGCCGCGTGCTGGAATCACAATGACCGCCAAAGGCGGCAAAGCTCACAATTCCGTCTGGATAAGGTTACAGATTTATCGACATAGACTGCTTTAGTTGCAAGCACTACAAAGTATTGGCAAGATCGAAGTGTCAGAAGGGTGAAAAGGATCTGGCGGACTGCACCGTGAAGAGCGGGATGAAAGAAAAAATTCGACAAACTATCCCATCCGTTCTCGAAAAAGGTTTGTGGCTGGTTTTTCTCTTAGCGGTATCAAGCACCGCCTTCGGTCAGTATCCGCAAGCACCAACCCACAGGAGTGATATTGAACTTCCAGTGGACGTAACCCAGTCGGAGGATGATCCGGAGGCCACGTCACAGGATCGTTCCCAGCCACCTCCAGCGCCCGCAGGTACAGAAAATAGTTCGTCTGCGTCGATCGGGAATCAAAGGTCAAAATCGCCTCAACGCAGAGTCCTCCAAAACTTCTTAAGCGACCAGAAGGCCATCTGGACCAGCCCCCGTCACATTACTCGAGAAGACAGCCGGTGGCTGATTCCGCTGGCCGCCGGCACCGGAGTTCTGATTGGAACCGACAGCCGTAGCTCTGGTGCGCTGGCAAACACCGAGGACCAGCTTAGGATAAGTCGTTATATATCTCGATTCGGCGAAACCTATTCGACGGGTGGGATAGCTGGCATTTTATTTGTGGTCGGACAGCTATCTCACAATGAACGGTTGCGCGAAACAGGACTCTTAGGGGCAGAGGCTTTGGTGGACTCGTTCGTGGTGGTGACGGGCATTAAGATGGCAACCAGACGAGAGCGGCCTTTCGAAGGAGATGGCAGAGGCCGATTCTGGAAAGGGCATACGTCCTTCGCAGGAGGCGGCACGTCTTTTCCTTCGGGTCATTCCATTATGACTTGGTCTCTCGCCACCGTAATCGCAAATGAGTACAAGGAATACAAGCTGGTTCCGATCACCGCTTATTCCTTAGCTTCAATCGAGGCGATCTCGCGTTTCACGGCTCGTAGACACTTCGCCTCAGATGTCTTTGTTGGGGGCGTGATGGGATGGTTCATTGGACGCTATGTTTATCATACCCATCACAATCGGCCTGTCGGGTCCAGGTCGGATCTTAATTCGTGGAGGATGCCGTTGGTAACACCGCACTATGACCGGAGCACAGATAGCTACGGAGTTGCCCTCCTGTGGAATTTTTGATGCCTGTAATGATTATCCAGTATCTCGTCCAAGACTTGCCTGAAAGAGAAGGTGAAACGCTCGTTTCGGTCGTGGACCGGACGAGAAAAATTGTGGAGGGACCTCCTAGCCCGCGTTGAAGCGCGGGGCCCCGAGTCTGGACATTTTCAATGCCGCGACCAGCGGTCGCGGCTTCTTGGAGTACGGCGGCTTGACGCCGCTTTCGTTGGCGCTGGCTTGAGAGCGCCTCCAAACGAGGAGCGAAAAGTTTGCTACGTTCTTGAAACGCACGTTTCGTAATGATTTATCTTCGAAATGCACCTAAAACGCTTGTTGGGAATTTTTGCTCGCGTCGGCAGTCGGGGCCTGCGTCAAAGCCGCAGGCCAACAAAGCGCTGTCAAGCCAGCGCACTCCAAATGCAAGCCCCCAAAATGTCCAAACTCCTGCCCCGCGCTTCAACGACGGACTAGCTGAGGCGCCTGAAAGTGTCGTTAAGGCCTGCAATTCACCTCTGGGCTACTTCCTTTGGGACCGATGTACGAGTTTTGCTCCCACCCAATCCACGAGACGTGGGGAAATTGAATTTAGCAGGATGAGAACTCTGGAAGGAGGATAGGGCAGGACTTCTGCTTTCGGATTCTTGGCACACTTCACGATGGCTTCCGCGACCTGCTGGGCAGACTGGACAATGCCGAGGGGTTTAGCGGGGCGAGCACTCTTGTTCTTTGCCACTGCGAAGAACTCCGTGTTAGTGCCGATGGGCAGCACCAGGCTTACGTCGATTCCACTGCCCATGAGTTCCGTTCTCAGGGATTCAGTCAACCCATTCATGGCAAATTTGGTCGCACAATAAGCTCCCGAGAAGGGGAAAGCGCGCTTTCCGGCGATGGAAGAAACATTGATGATGTGGCCATACCTTTGCCGGCGCATGATGGGCAGGGCCGCTTTGATCGCATAAAAAGGTCCTGCGAAATTTGTGGCAAAGATTGACTGCAGTTCTCCAACCGTCGTGTCTTCCACTGTGGCAAATAATCCATACCCGGCGTTGTTGACGAGAATGTCCAGACGACCGAAACGTTCAGCAGTAGCACGAACCAAATGCTCGACCTGGTCTTGGTCAGAAACATCGATTGGCAGCGACACGGCTTCTCCGCCTAACGACTTAATTTCCGCAAGCAGGCTTTCCAGTCGATCTTGGCGCCGGGCCGCCAGTACGAGCCGGCATCTTTCCCTGGCGAAGAGAAGTGCAGTCTCTCTTCCAATCCCCGCTGAAGCTCCCGTAATAATCAAGACTCGATTTTGGAGGTCTCGATGACTCACTTAAGTACCTTCTTCTTCATAAATCTTCACCCCCTGGACCACTCTGCTGATGACACCTCGAGCCGAGGGTCGATCGGGTTGGAGACGATAGCGCAGGGACGAAAACAAACCTAACATCTGTGGGAAGAGAATATCCAGTGGGGGCCGAAATTCGTCAAGCAGGGTTGAGCGTTTGGCCAATCCGAACTCAATCCAGTGACGGGCCAGCGACTGCTGTCCCCTGGGGATTTTTTCGCAGAGCATGCATTGAGTCGAACCGATCTTTTTGGATTTAATCTCCTTTAGCAAATCTAATTCGTATTTCTGCTTTTGCAAACTCTGGGAAAGGAAGCCGACCAGCAGGCTGTGTCGGTCTAATCCGCTTAGCGGACCATGTCGCACGCCCAGGAAACTTTCTGATAGGGTCACTAATTTTCCGTCGGTCAGTTCGCGTAACTTAAGCTGCGCTTCCAGGGCGGCTCCTGACAAATTACCGGTTCCCAAAAAACAATAACGCTTGAATCCTTGCCTGGCCAATTGGTTGGCCAGGTCGGCGTATTTCGACAGAATATTCTCACCCGCGATCGAAAGCAACTCCGCCTGATGCAGGTAACGTCCCAATTCATCCAGGTATCCCAGCGCCAACCCGGCCAAAACCATGTTCGAATAGGAACTGGTCATGGCGAGCCCTTTGTCATGAATGGACTCATGCAGAGCTAGCGTATAGGTGTCTTCTTTTGCCATGGCGGACCGAGCCATCGTTCCTTGGGCATTACAGGTAATAATGAGGTGAGATACGCGAGGGAAATGACGGCGCGCGATTTCTATCGTTTTGACTCCCTCGGGACTTTCCCCGGAACGAGAAAATGAAACCAGGAGATAATGGAATTGAGGCAGGAAAACGTCAGAAAAGTTAGTGAGAATATCGGTGGAGGGAATAGCCAACACTTCCGTCTGTAGCCGCCGGCGAAGGCAAAAAAGGATGGACCTCCCCACATAATCGGAAGTGCCCGCCCCCACCAAAATTAACCTGGATCGCTGAGCCGCTAACTTATGGGTCACTCCTGCCTTCCGTAGAAAGGCCTTCAATTGCTGCGCCTGCCGGCTGATTCGCCAAGCTGTCTCCAGCCAAGTCCAGGGTTGCTGCAGGATTTCTTTTGGAGTGTGTGACGTGCCCGTGCGGTTTCTGATCGTTTCAGATCGATGAATGAGCCGGGTTAACGCTGTCTTGAAACCCAACTTCTGCTTGAGATAGTTTTCTAACCCAGGCGTCAGCATTTCTTGGTAAAGGGAGAAGGTTTTCAAGGGAGGCAAAAAGATCAGAGGCTCTGTGCCTGCTTGCGCACGAAACGCTGGATTTCGTCCCAATCGGCTTGAGTGGCTGTACCGCCCAGACCCTGGGTAGAGAGGGCTCCGCAAGCATTGGCAACGGTCAAGGACTTTCGCAGGTCAAAACCGCTAAGATGACTAAATAGGAAACCGGCATCGAACGAATCCCCCGCCCCGGTGGAGTCTGCCGGCTTGATTTTGAAGGCGGGGAGTTGAATGACTTGACCCCGACTCTTGGCGAGGGCTCCCTTGGAACCAAGCTTGATAACCACGGTTGGCACCTTTTGCGCGAAAATCTCCAGGGCGCGATTGACGCTTTTCGCTTTAGCAATATTGATCGCTTCCATTTCATTCAATAAGAGGAGGTCAATAAATTCAAGGCATTTCCAGATGCCAGAATTCCACTGGTTTCTATTGTCGCAATTCGGATCCATCGAAGTGGACATGCCCATCTGTTTCGCGTCCTGGAAAAGTTGGGGGAAGGAACTGACCAAACCGTCTTGCAAAAAGAAGGAGGAAATGTGAAGGTGATCGTTTTGGCGAAAGACTTTTTGCGAAATATCTTTGTAATAGAGATGAGGGATGGCTCCCGGATAAGTGACCTGGGCTTTATCATCACGGAAATTCAAAGAAACCGTCAGGCCAGTTCGCAGCTTGCCATCGCGAATGACGTTAAGGGTCTTTATCTTTTTTGATTCCAAGGCTTGCAGGCAATATTTGCCAAAATCATCCCTTCCTACTTTGCTGATGAAGGTTACCGGAACTCCCAACCTGGCAAGTCCGCAGGCAAGAATGGCTGATGAACTACCTAAAGTCAGCACCATCTCCTGGGCCATGACCTCTCGGCCTAACACTGGAAATGTTTGCAAACCGGTTCCAATGAGGTCCACATTTAGTTCGCCGATAACCAAAACTTTTTTCTTCATTTTTGCGTTCAACTGGAGTTCCTCCCGGTAAGTTAGAACAGCGCGTCTTGTGGTATAGCCATGACCTGATGCCTAGACGCAAACGTTAACATATATCGCCTTTTCCCTATATCTGTCAAGGACTTATTGGTATCCGTGTGTGCGACAAATTTGTGGATTATTTCCTGAGATGCAGGCTGTGCAAGCTTGACTCGAATGGAGCCTCGTAGAGGCGGTATCTTTATAGAAAGACTTGATCTATAAATATTTCGCCTCTACGAGGCTGATTGGCCCTGTCATTACCCACAAATTTGTCGCGCACCCTCGGTATCTCCAGTGTCCAGCAGTGGGGAGAAGCGGACGGACAACTTCGGCGCGCCACCAAAGCGGACTGTCTGGATGCGTCATCCGTTTCCTGATGCGCTCCCGCCAATCCCGAGGATTGTTCCGTTGAAGAAATCCAGGGCATAACGTAACGTGGGTCAGGTGTGAGCGAAGCGGAGTCACCACTGGGTAGTTGACCTTTGATTATAAGCAAGGCTTTCTGACACCTGGCACCTGAAACCTAACAGGGGTCTCAGCTGTGCCCTTACCCCCATAAATTATTTAGACATTTTTGAAAACTCATAATAAGGTTGGCAACTTGATAGCCAGTCGGGAAAATAGGCTTCGCGTCACTAAAAAAGAGGGAATGAGATGCATTTGAGAAAGGAAATAACGAAAAGGGGTCAGCCTGGGATCGGAGTTTTCTTTGTTTTGTTGATTTTCATCTTTCTGATCTTGCTCTCCAGCGTATTTCTTACCTGGAAGCGTTGGGAAGGACAATCGCCCACGCTCCGGTTTGATCGTGATTTTAAGGCATTGGGTCGAAGTCCTTCATTGTCTCTCTCGATAGAAGACCCGGGATGCGGGCTCAAGAACATTTCAGTGACTTTGAAACAGAAAGACCAGTCAGTGCCCCTGGTTGAAGAACAATATCCTGGGCCATCCTTTTTTACGTTTTGGAGAACTGGCATTCAAAAATCCAAGAGCCTGGAGCTCGGACGGCTGATCACTGAAAAATACAAAGTCCAGGACGGTCCTGCCAGCTTGGTCATTGCGGCCTCAGATCATGCCCTAAGAAATTTCTTTCGAGGAAATCAAACGCATCTGCAGCGCGATTTCGTTTTTGATATTTATCCGCCGCGGCTGGAAGTTTTCTCCGGCCAGCACTATATCAATCAAGGTAGCTCTGAATGTGTCGTCTACAGAGTTTCTCCGGATGCTGAAATTTCTGGAGTTCAAGCGGGCCCTCATTTTTTCCCCGGGTACCCTGCAAACCTGGCCGATCCGAATGTGAAATTCTGTTTGTTTGCCTTTGCCTACAATATCCCGCCAGACAGTCCACTCAAGATGGTAGCTCGTGACGCCGCGGGCAACGAAGCGGTTACCGGTTTCTGGTATAAACTATTCCCCAAGAAATTTCGCAGCCGTGATATCAAGGTGGAAGATAGTTTCCTTCAAAAAGTGGTCCCGGAGATTATGTCGCACACGCCTGAGATCAAAGATCAAGGGGATTTGGTCAAGACCTTTGTAGAACTCAACAGCAAACTCAGGCGACTGAACCACGCGTTCATTGCCGAGCTGGCCCAAAAATCGGCTCCACGCTTTTTGTGGGACGGGGCCTTCTTACAGTTAAGTAATTCTCAGGTAGAATCCCTGTTCGCGGATCATCGGACTTATTTCTACCAAGGAAAGGAAATAGATCGCCAGGACCACGTGGGCTTTGACCTTTCGGTGGTACAGCAGTACTCCATTGAAGCCTCCAATGACGGCCTAGTCGTCTATGCCGACTACTTTGGGATTTATGGAAATTGCGTGATGATCGACCACGGATGTGGTCTCCTCTCACTCTATGGGCATCTCAGTTCCATTAACGTCAAAGTGGGGCAGCAGGTAAAGAAGAAGGATGTGTTGGGACGGAGCGGTGCCACCGGCCTGGCTGGGGGAGACCATCTTCACTTTGGCCTCTTTCTTCACGGCGTGCCCGTCAATCCCAACGAGTGGTGGGATGACAAGTGGATTAAAGACCACGTCCTGGATCGGCTGAAGGCGGCCTCGGAAAGTGCAGGAGGTAGCAGCCGACCATAGCACTCCGGTTGGCAACCGTGGAAGTAGGAGGAGGACCCCAGCTTGTCGGTCACTCGATTTTTGAAGGGAAAGGAGAAATGGAATGGAAGCTACTCGAAAGTTTCTAGCCGAGCTTGGTTTTCCCTCGCGGGACCTCTACGCATTGCCGAGCTCTCCAAAACGCTTTCCAGATGAGGCTCAGTATCGCTTCGAGATCCCCAGCGTGGAAGGTCCCCGTTGCCTGAGGGCAGTGATTGAAGAAGCCCAAAGGTATCGTTTGACCATACATCGCGTCAGCCAGGGCAGTGGCATTATGCTTCTGACCGATGAGGAAATCAAGGACATGCTGCGGATGGCCAAGGACCAGCAAATGGAAGTCAGTTTGTTTGTGGGCCCTCGTGCCACTTTTGATATAGGAGCCCAACCACTCACTCCAGCCGGAAAGATCATCGGGTTAGGGCTGCGCGGTATGGATCAAATCGTCTACGCTGTAGAGGACATCAGGCGGGGGTGCGACCTGGGATTGCGAGGGGTTCTGGTGGCGGATCTGGGTCTGCTGTGGGTAATTAACGAGATGAAGAAAGCAGGAAAGCTCCCTCCGGCTTTGGTAGCTAAAATCTCTGTTCAGCTCAGCGCTACCAATCCTGTGGCCGTGAAAATCCTGGAAGACCTTGGAGCCGGAACGTTCAATGTTTCTTCCGATTTGCCCTTACCCTTGCTAGCTTCGATTCGGCAGGCTGTCTCGATCCCGCTCGACCTTTATGTAGAAACACCTGATCCCTTTGGAGGATTTATTCGCCACTTTGAGGTTCCGGAATTCATCCGCACGCTCTCGCCCGTCTACATCAAGCTAGGATTGAGAAACGCCCCGGACATCTATCCTAGTGGCAGTCATATCGAACCGACAGCCATTGCTCTGACTAGAGAAAGGGTCCGTCGGGCCAGGATCGTGTCGGACATGATTCAACGCTACTATCCCGAAGCCAGTCTTTCGAAAGTGGGGGCAAAAGGGTTGGCTATTCCCGAGATTTGACTCAAATACACGCGGTTCATGAAGTCGCGATCTTAATGTTCCTCAAAAGACGTGATGCGTGAAACGTGAGGCAGGATACGTGAATGTTAATCTCTCGGCCGTTCTTCACGTTTCACGCCTTACCCCACCTGCCTTTCGATGACCTTCTTTATCAAGCTTACAAAGCTCTGCACATCTTCCTCTGTCGTGTCAAATGAAGTCATCCAACGTACCTCAGAAGTTTCTTCATTCCAGACATAGAAGAAGTATTCTTTTTGAAGGATTGGAATGCACCCTTTGGGCAGAATGGCAAATACACCATTGGCTTCCACTTTCTGCGTAATCTTGATCTGCGGTATTCTTTCTAGTTCCTGAGCTAGGAGTTCTGCCATCCGGTTCGCATGCTGTGCATTCTCACGCCACAAGTCATTGGATAAGAGTGCCTCAAACTGCGCTGCGATGAACCTCATTTTAGAAGCAAGCTGCATGCCTTGCTTTCGAATGTACCTGAAGCTTTCGGACAGGGTTCTATCAAAGAATACGACCGACTCTCCGTACATCATGCCATTCTTGGTTCCACCAAAAGAGAGGACATCGACGTCAACATCAGCAGTGAGTGTTTTCAGGTCAACTTCAAGACTGGCTGCGGCATTGGACAATCTCGCACCATCCAGGTGGAGCAGCATCTGGTTTTCGTGGGCGTAATTGGCGATGGTTTTAATCTCTTGCGGGGAGTAAACGGTTCCCATTTCTGTGGATTGAGAAATCGAGATTACCTTGGGCTGAACATGGTGTTGGTCACCAATTCCATGGAGATGGCGTTTAATGGCTTCAATCCTGATTTTCCCGTCCGTCGTGGGAATAGTCAGCAACTTGCAGCCGGTAAATTTTTCGGGGGCTCCACACTCATCTACCTGAATGTGAGCGGTTTCGGCGCAAACAATGGCATTGAAGGGTGCGGTTATGGTTTCTAGCCCAAGAACATTGGCAGCCGTTCCACCAAAAACAAAGTAGACATCGATCTTTCCTCCAAAATGCTGCTTGAATTTCTCAATAGCAGCCTGCGTGTAAGGGTCATCCCCATAGGCCACAACGTGTCCGGTATTAGCCATTGAAACGGCTCTTAGAATTTCAGAATGAATTCCTGCATTATTATCACTGGCAAAGCTACGGGATGGTTTCAAGAGACCTCTTTTTTAGAAAAAGAAGATAGTCTGGCCTTGACTGCAATCGGCCCGAAATTTCTGAGGATTTTCCCATGCCGCGTCGCGGCACCACGGGGGATGAAAATTATTCCCCTCCACGGGAGGGGTGCAGGGGTGGGCACAAAAGGAAGGACCCACCCCGAAGGCTACGCCTTCTGCCCCTCCCGAGAGGGGATTTTCAAGGGAGCAGGAAGCCTTCGAATCCCTGGCGGAGGCGGCAGGATTCGACTCCCCGGCTCCCGTTAAGGTACAACACGCTTCGGACGTTCAACGGATTCTAGGCCTGCCTGGTTCTTATTCGCCTTCCTCAAGCCGACTTTATTTTATTCTATTTTTGTCCCCAGTTGTTGATGCCTGTTGATGGGACTCGGAGTTTGCCCATGTTCGGCAACCCGTCTTTAAGAATATATCTCAACCAGCGCATCAAGGCAGGGACTTCCCCTCGTTTCTCCGGATTAGCTTGAATAATTGACTCACTCTGGGAAAAATTTCCGGGAGTTCCTCTTTTCACTTTTTCTATAGCGACCTCCTCAATTGTTTCGAATGAAGGGCAACTAGGGAAGATCATCTGGAAAGGGAAGTGTGGAACAAGAATTGCACATCTAAATAGCGGTGGAAGACAACTTGGTTTTGTCATTCAGTCGCCCTGAATTGCGTAACCACACCTATGGGTCGCTGCCTGAGCGGGTTTGAGTCAGCCGACAGAGCCGCGCCCAATTAATCCAGTAGAGATTCCCGGCGCGTGCCGGGACACCTGGTGAATAAAGCCGGCACGCTACGCAGGATCACATTAAAGCGAGCAAACCGCCTTGGAGCGGGCGCTTGAGAAACGGAGGTGTTCATGTCTCAAATTAGCGTGCGACTGGGGGCTGTGCTGGTAGGTGTATTCCCATTGCTCTTTCTTATCTTTTTCCTGTTGATCAGTGTGCGTGCCGATGAGCAACTGCTGGGGCATATCCCTTCCAAAAATGAAATCCTGGATGATCCAGATGTCAGAGCCAGCTTAAAGCGGTTGAGCAAAGCCTGTCCTAATTGTGAGGCCTATTTGACAACGGGAGTGCAATACGGACCAGGGGATTCCCTGGAAGAAATCCCTACGGCTTTTCTCTTTGTCAAGGATTATGGTTACAAGGTCAGGGTTTGCCAGATAGAGACGGGCAGAAAACTGCGGGTCATCGTGGTGTTGCTGCCCGGGAAGATCCTGGACTTGGACTTTAAGAAGTTTGCTAAGAAATTAGTCGAGTAGTTCACCAATGACGAAGGGAAGCCATATCGCCCGGAAAATTCTTGGTCTGAATTACTTCAAGCTATTCAAAAGATTGGCGGAGGCGGTAGGATTCGAACCCACGGTACCCGTTAAGGTACAACGGTTTTCAAGACCGCCGCCATCAACCACTCGGCCACGCCTCCGCAATAACTCACGGACTTATTCTACCCCACTGTAGCTAAAATTGTGGCTGTGTACTTGCGCATCACCTCAATTTTGTGTTCCCGAGTAGGGTGAATAGGCTTCATCATCATGGTAATGGTGGAGTGTCCCATCAGTTCTTTGACGGTGGGTAGACCCACCCACCTATAGATGTTAAGTCAAGAATGTGGGAGGCGCGCTCTGCGCGGCGACCGGTGCGGGTTTAATAGGAAACAGGGACTGTAAACCACCTTTTGATCGCTGGTCGGAGCGCGCCTTCCACACTACCCCTTTGTTCAATTGTCTCGACGGCTATTGTTGATCCGCAGTATTGTCTTTTGTACCACACCAGCCTGGAGCCAGCGGCGGGTGGAATTGCGAAACACTTATGAGCGTCCTCTTTGTGTGGTTGCCATGGTGGGTGCGGGCACTTATGAAGATCCGCCAATCAGAGCGGCGAGATGAAAAACAACATCGAGCCCTTTTACCAAAGCTCGAACCTGGTACGGATCAGTCACATCGCCGGACCGGACCTCCAACTTCTCCGGAGAATCTGGCTTTAAATGCTTGAGATATCCCTCGCATCTTCGCCTGTTGCAGTGTGCCAAAGCACGAACGTTGGCCCCGCTACGCCACAACGATTCGGTCAGGTAACCGCCGATAAAGCGACCCGCACCTGTCACTCAATACAGTCAATCTGGTTTCCTTCGGACCCCAGTTACTCCTGCCGCAGCGCGACCAGTGGGTCCACCTTGGTCGCCCTACGACCGGGTACGTAAGACGCCAATAGCGCTACCATTGCCAATAGCAGAGACACGCCCGCAAAAGTCAAGGGGTCACTGGTGGTCACTTCGTAAAGCAAGCTGGCCATTACGCGTGTCAAAGCAAAAGCGGCAGCTACGCCAATTGAAATACCGGTAAGGGCGAGTATCGTACCTTGCCTAATAGTCAATTTGAAAATGTCGCTTGGGCCGGCCCCCAGTGCCACGCGGACGGCAAACTCATGCGTGCGCTCAGTAACGGAGTAGGCCATGATCCCATACGTCCCGACCACAGCTGAAAGTAACGCGAGAGCAGCGAAAATGCTGACTGAGAGCATGTTGAAACGAGGTAGTGAGAGCTTGCTCGAGAGGAGTTGATCCATGGTCAAGAGCTTATCAACTGGAACGTCTTTGTTGATCGCCCAGACCTCTCTCCGCACGGAGCCCACCAAGTAGGTAGGATCCACTTCAGTGCGGACCACCAGGTACATCGCGTCCCAGGGCGTTGCAAGGAAAGGCACGTACATCTGCAATCTTGGACCTTCTACTGGCTCGTAGTAGGAAGAATCCTTAACAACCCCCACGACGGTCAGCCAAG
>QHZQ01000195.1:0-5285 GCA_003224725.1 Acidobacteriota bacterium
TTCTATACGTCCAAGATCGGTATTGAAGAACTCGGGTATATTGGGAACACGGTTCTTGATGAATTTCCAGGTTGCACTCACCCTGAACATCAAACCTGACAAGCAGCAAGTCACAACCAGTCTTCCAGTGCAGATCCACTGGGACTTCCGACATCTCCACTGCAACTGCCAGCCCCAACTCACGCCCAGTAGGCTTCTCCGGGCTTCTCCGTGATGACAACTCCCTTTAGGAATTGGATAGCTTTCTTCAGGCCCTCTTCGGGTGACATCAGGCTGTCCTCATGCTCAATGCTGACGACGTGATCATATCCGACCAATCTTAGGTTGCTCATGATGTCCTTCCACTGAGACAGATCGTTGCCGTATCCCACGGTGCGGAAGATCCAGGAGCGATGGAGTTCGTCCGTATATCTTTTTGCATCGAGGACTCCGTTGACGGCGATATTACGAGGATCGAGCTTGCAGTCCTTAGCGTGGAAGTGGTAGATCGTATCTCCACAGGCACGAATGGCAGCGCCGATATCCGCTCCCTGCCAGAAGAGATGACTAGGATCGAAATTGCATCCGATTTCTGGTCCGACTGCATTGCGCAACTGGAGTAGTGTCTCGGGATTGTAGACCACGAAATTGGGATGCATTTCCAGCGCGATCTTCTTAATCCCATGACCGCGGGCGAGTTTGACAGCGCTTTTCCAGTAAGGAATGACACGCTCCTTCCATTGCCATTGCAGGGCCTCGAAGAACTCTGGAGGCCAGGGGGCGACAATCCAGGACGGCAAAACCGCCTTCTTATCTGACCCTGGACAGCCACTAAATGTAATGACGCGATCGACCTCCAGTTTTCTGGCAAGTTTTACAGCATTCTCAAAAGCTTTATGATGATCCTTGGCGATTCTTTTGTCAGGATGGAGAGGATTCCCATGTACGCTCAGGGCGCTGATAATGAAGCCTCGGCTCTTTATGGCCTGCTCGAAGGCTTTCAATTTCTTATCGCTGGAGAGCAGATCCAAGGGCTTGCAGTGGGCTTCTCCAGGATAAGCCCCACAGCCAATTTCGACAGCCTCGAGGCCGAGATCCTTCAGATAATCTAATGCCTCTTCAAGAGGCCGATTGGCTAACAAAACGGTGAGCACTCCAATTTTCATCTAATCCTCCACAGTTTCCCTACGCCAGAGATTCAGCGAGAGGCAAAGGCAGCATCAAAGGCGACCGACGACGGAGCGAAGTCCTGCCTGCGCACCAACGCCAAGGCTTCAGGGGCGCCCCATTCTCGATTCATGCCACTGTCTTCCCATTCGATGGAAAGCGGACCCTGGTAATTGGCTCGGTTGAGGGCTCGTATGATTTGGTCCCATTTGGCGTCTCCCCGACCCGGTGAGACGAAGTCCCAGCCCCGGCGATGATCTCCGAAATCGAGGTGAGAGGAAAGAATACTGTTTCGACCGTTAAGCTGGACCCGCGAGTCTTTCACATGAACGTGGAAGATCCGGTCAGCAAATTCGTTGATGAAGAAGACCGGATTAATGAATTGATGCACGAAGTGACTGGGATCAAAATTGAAGCCGAAGTTTGGATGATGACTAACCGCCTCCAAAGCCCGGTGGGTCGTAATAATGTCGTAAGCAATCTCTGTTGGGTGTACCTCCAGACCAAATTTAACCCCCTCCGTCTTGAAAACATCCAGAATGGGAGTCCAGCGATTGGCAAAATCCTTATAGCCTGAGTTAATATCCGCCTGGCTGGTGGGTGGGAAGAAATAGAGTTTGCCCCATACACTGCTGCCAGTGAAGCCGTTGACGACCCTTACGCCAAACAGCTTGGCGGCTCGCGCTGTATTCTTCATTTCTTCAGCGCTGCGTTGTCGGACCCCTTCAGGGGCGCCGTCACCCCAGATCCTGGACGGTAGAATGGTCTTGTGACGATTATCAATGGGATCGTCACAAATGCACTGGCCTACCAGGTGGTTACTGATGGCAAAGCATCTCAGACCGTATTTCTTCAGTAGGTCTTGCTTGGACCGTACATAGCTGTCTTTCTCCAAGGCCTTTTCCACCTCGAAATGGTCTCCCCAGCAGGCCAACTCCAGACCATCAAATCCCCACTCGCTGACCTTCTTTGCTAGTGTCTCGAGGGGCAGGTCGGCCCACTGACCAGTGAATAAAGTAACAGGCCGTGGCATAATATGCCTCCTTTCGGATTTCCTTCTGGTTGAGATATAGGCTAATAGCTTTCAATATACTTTGACCCTTTTTTTCGATTTGGAGCTGCTTTCCATGGCCTCGAGGACTGCCTGGTTCTTTACCCCATCTTCGAAATTGGGTGAAGGCAATTTGTTTTTGGAAATTGCTTGCATCAAATCATACACCGCGTGCACAAAAGTATGCTCGTAACCAATAAGGTGTCCAGGTGGCCACCAGGCCCCCACATAAGGATGAACTCCTCCACCCTCCGTTACTAGAATGTTTCGGAAGCCCTGGACATAATGTGGATCATCGCGCAAATAAAGCTCCAATTCGTTCAAGCGTTCATTGTAATTCTTGCGGCCTGGAGCAAAGCGGGTCGCTTCAATGCTACCAATCGCACCGTTTTCAAAACGGACAATCGCTAAACTGGCATCATCCACCGTAACAGTGCCAGTTTTCTTGGGATTGTCCACCAGGGGTCGTTCTTTGATAAAAGTCTCCAGGACTGCTGAGACCTCGCTAATCTCCCCAACAAGGAATCGAGCCAGGTCAGTGACATGAGAAGCCAAATCCCCCAGTGCCCCCGACCCAGCCTTCCTTTTGTCCAACCGCCAGACTAGAGGAAATTTTGGATCGACAATCCAATCCTGCAAATAGGTTCCGCGAAAATGATAAAGATCCCCCAGCTTTCCTTCTTCAATCAGTTTCTTCGCCAGTGTAACTGCCGGGGCCTTGCGGTAATTATGGCAAATCATATGCAACACGCCGCTCTTTTGCACAGCCGCCAGCATTTTCTTCGCTTCCTTCAGATTGTTGGCCAGGGGTTTCTCACAGAAAACCACTTTACCTGCCTTGGCCGCTGCCACAGCCATTGGCATGTGCGAGTCTCCGGGAGTGGAAACGTCCACCAAGTCGATATCTTTTCTCTTTACGACCGCTTCCCAGGATGTGCTCCATTCCTGCCAGCCGAATTTTGTCGCAGCCGCCTGGACATTGGCTTCATGGCGACCACAGATAACCCTCATGACAGGCACGGTGTCACTCTCAAAAAAGCGTGGCATTTGCAAATAGGCATTGCTATGGGCTTTTCCCATAAACTGGTAGCCGATTAGGGCCACATTGATTTTTCGAGTCACTGCAATCCCCCTTTTTCCGATGGTATTTCTCGAAGCCGTGATGCTACACTTGATGCAGGATTTTTCTGGAAAGATTAACTACAAAACTTTGTCGTAATCGCGCAAGCGGATAGGAACGACGCATTTGTGTATATCAATATTTCTGAAACTGGGTCAAGGAAAAAGGTTCTTTCCGTGAGACGTCCTCTCCAATCAGGGAAAAAGTATGCGACACTCCGGGGTGGTCATGTCTCGAGTCAAATTAGAGAGAGAAGTCCTCAGCCGCCCTGGCAATTGGAACTCTCCCGTCAGAAAGAGGAAATTGAGCAATTTGCTCTTTCTCTTCCCGCGCCTGCGCTCTATCAGGATGGATTGAAAATCGGATTACTCGAAGAATTAAACTTCACGCTGGGATTCCTTGGCCACCGTTTGTTGTTGTGTTTTCAACTCAGGTCGAGGCAGGTAAAAAGAAAAATCGTCGATGTTCGCAGACAGGGCAGCGAGTGTCTTGAAATTCAGGCAGGACATCTCAACCTGTCAGAATTATTTGAGATTCGGTCCGTTGAAGGTGCAACTCCTCTCAACTTTTTCAAGGAGTCACGGAAAAAATTTCAAAAGTACGTCGAGCAGCTGATTCTCAGAAATTTTCCCAAAGCTAAGATCATTAAATCAGTCGTTCACACCGACTTGGAACACTCGATCTCCGGCAAGTATGTCCGATTGCTCTTTATTTCGGGTCGCAACCGCTGGGCAGCCTTGGCCGCCAATCCTTTGGAAGACCAGAGCACTCTTGATGGAATTCTTAGCAACGGTTTGATTTGGAGAGAGCACTTGAAGCTGCAAGAATCGCGCCCAGTAGGGAAATTGCTCTTAGTAGTTCCTGTGGAACGCGGACACGTGCTGAAAAGCCGTTTGAGATGGATTCGAGGCGCTGGGAAAGAGATCTATCTAATGGAGATGGACACTGAAAAGGATTCGCTGGTTCATGTGGACATCAAAGACAGCGGCAATGTGGATACCCTCTTGACCCAAGTGTACAGCTTAGGGCCAAGAATTGACTTGGCTCAAACGGAAACCTTCAAACGGGTGATGAGTCTTGCCTCCCAACACATCAATCCGGTTTTGCGGACTGGATCAAACTGCGTCTCCTTCCGCATTCGAGGCTTGGAGTTTGCCTCTCTTCATGTGGGGAGTGCGGGAAAGCTGACATTTGGAGTCGGCAAACAAGAGCCCGTTGACACTGCCTCCGACTGGAACGAATTGAAAAGATTAGTCGATCGCATTATAGGAGAACGCCAGGCCACGCCTAAGAGCAGGCGCAATTTGTTCTATCGTCTTCAAGCCGAACGCTGGTTGGAAAGTTTGATTGTGCCGGCCATTCAGATCATTGACACAGAACTCAATCCTCACCATGTCTATCCGCAAGTGCCGGCCTTTTGGGGTGCAGATCGAGGGATGATCGATATTTTAGGCGTAACCAAGCCTGGAAGACTAGCCGTGTTGGAGCTGAAAGTGAATGCCGACATAGAACTGCCCATGCAAGGACTGGATTACTGGCTGCGTGTGCGTTGGCATCAGCTTCGCGATGAGTTTTCTCGCAAAGGATATTTCCATGATGTAGAACTCAGCACGGATCCGCCGTTACTCTATTTTGTGAGCCCTCAATTCTGTTATCACAATACCTTTCCCAAAATTGTGAAATACATTGATCCCTCCATTCCCATGATCGAAGTGGGAATTAATGAGAACTGGAGAGCGGGGATTCAAGTGGTGATGTGAAGGAGGCTAAACTAATGCTCGATTTGCGAAAACTCGCGTCACGCGGTAAGAGTGTGAGAGCATCGGAGGTCCTTTTGTCGTCGACTCAGCCACTCTTCTTCTCTCCTGGGACAACTACCCGTTCCCGCTGGTATTGTCCCATTGTTCAGTCTCACAAATTTTTCTTGCCAATGTGATCTTGGCCGTGCCCGTTCAACCCATTAGGGCG
>QHZQ01000195.1:5339-11297 GCA_003224725.1 Acidobacteriota bacterium
TAAAACGAAGAATCCTCCCATTATTTGCAATGGTGTTAACCTTTCGCCTAAGTAGAGCCAAGCAATGACAGCCGCCACTGCTGGTTCCAGTGTGCTTGCAATTCCAACCTGACTGGCCTCCAGATGCCTGAGCGCAAAAACAAAGAGGAAGAAGGGCACAACAGTTCCCAATATTGCTACATATAATATCAACCCAATCTTGAAATTGTCTAACCGCTGCAATGCCGCCCAATGATTAGAGGTTACCAATCTCCAAAAGAGCGCAGTGAATAACAGACTGTAAAAAAGGACAGTGATTTCTTGGTAGGACTTCAACGCCTTCTGACTCATCAATCCGTAAGCTGCAAAACAGACACCTGAAGCAATGCCCAGAAATAAGCCATGAGCGCTGATCCTTGCATCACCAGCAGCCTCCGCAGAAACCAGGGAGCATCCCAATAACGCCAGTAAGAGGGCCAAGATTTTTGCCGGAGTGAGAGGTTGTTTGAGCCAGAGACGCTCGAATAGAAGGATCCACAAAGGCGCAAGATATTCCAAGAGAATTGCCAGCCCGACGTTCATCAATTGGATAGCTCCGTAGTAGGTGTACTGAGTGAGGGCAAGTCCCAGGATGCCCAAAGAAATTAGAAAAGGTAAATCATGAAGTGCAATTTTCAACCGAATCCTATTACCGAAGAAAAGCACTATCAGAAGGACGGCGGACCCGAGTGCAGATCGATAGAAAACAAGCTGAGCTGGAGACAATCCACTCCTCATTAGGATTTTTCCAAATACTCCTGCAATGGCCCAAAGCGTTGCTGCTGCAAGGGCGGCAGGCAGGCCAAGGCTTGATTTTGTGCGGGTCATTAGGCGAAATCGTACCTCATGCAAATTGTCGCTTGAGCTAAAAGCAGGAAGGCAAGACCCCGGATGAGGTTGGGATGATATCATCCATTTGGGAAGTAAACAATTTGCGGGTTTCCGAAAGGGTCGGAATGAAACCGCGCGTCCTTTCATGGAACACGCTTGATCCCCGAAAGGCGTCTATGTCATCCTTAAATTTGTAGCGGGAATAAAATTTTCTTACTTGGAGGAATTAATGGCTGAGACTAAAATTACAGTTAATAACAATGGCCCACTGAGAGTGGAGGGATTATTTACAATTTGCGACGCCGAAGGGAAGGCTTTTGACCTGGTGGGTCGAACTGTCATTTCGTTTTGCCGCTGCGGACATTCAGAGAATAAACCCTTTTGCGATGGGAGCCACAGAAGGACCGGATTTCAGTCAGAAGTAAAAGCTCGACAACTTCCTCCACCAGCTCCAAAACTATAAGCTGTCCGCAAATCAGCAATGATAGACGTTGATTGGCGCATCAGCCAGTGGAGCCAAAACGATCAGCACCATTCCTGATTCCAATTTTGAACAACCGGTCTTCTCTCTTACCAGGAAAGCATAATCCCAATGGTGCCTTCGACAAAATTTAAGGTCTGGTTGAAAACCTTTGGGACTGTGTAGCCTCGTATATCAAAACGAAGGCCCACAGGCCCGGCTAGGTTGTTCAACTTGATTCCTCCGCCGTAATTAACAGTGAACTTGGTGCCGAACTCACGGAAGTCAAAGATGGATTTGCCGCTCGTTGTGATCAAACCCACACCAACAGTTCCATAAGGAGTAATGTGGCCGGTAGGAATACCTAAGACCAGATTGCTTTGAGTATTGAAGGCCCTGTTCCCCGATTCCAAGAAGTTAGGACTGAAAGCGAAGGTCTGTTCAAAACCGATGATCTTGCCTCCCGAAATTCTCCCGCCCACGACCGCACCCAGTTTGGTGTCCCTCACTACATTATCTATTGTCAGCTTGCCCGGATTCTGAAAACCTGTGTATATCGTCACATCAGCAGCCAAAAGAGAGAGTGAAAACATGGAGCTTGCGAACAGGAATAGTCCGGTAATAAGCGCCTTTCTCATCTATTTTTCCTCCGAAGTTTAGATTAATTTCGCGAGAAGAAAGAGACCTGCACATCTGCAACGTCTTTCTTCCAAAACATTTGACACCACAGTGGCTTCCTAATGGGATGCAATAGCTTTGCCAGAGGTTTGAGAAAAGTTGGAGGTCCTAATATTTCGACATCTATCGACTTTCTTATTTTCAAGGGATTAGTGTGAAATGGAATTTTGTGTATGAAAAAATTACCCAAACTCGTCATAAAGGGACGTGCCGCTACGAAGATGCAGTTTCAAAAAGCATGAAGTGGCGCCCCACGTTTTAAGGGGTCAAATCAAGGGGTCAAATGAGTTGCAGTTTATCTTTTGGGGCTTTTCCTGTAGAATCGGGTTTGTTGGCTGCGGCGGTTCCTACCTTATAGAATTACCCTCTCAACGGGATGACCGACATTCTTTCAAAAATCAAACCCTCTGTTCGCGGGGTGCAGGCCTACACTCTGAGGCCTTTAGATGCGCCTGTTAAGATCAATCAGAACGAAAACCCCTTTGATATGCCAGAGGCTATTAAAGCCGCCGTGTATCGTGGAATGAATCAAAAGGCTTGGTCGCGCTATCCAGCGTTTGTCCCTTCCACCCTGATATCCCGGCTATCAGATTTCACTGGCTGGAGGAGTGAGGGCATATTGATGGGCAATGGATCGAATGAATTAATTGAAGCGGTCCTGATGGTAACAGTGGAAAGGGGAAAGCGTGTGGTCGTTCCGCAACCCACCTTTACTCTTTATAAGCTCATAACCACAATCCTGGGAGGTGAATGCGAAGAGGTTTTCTTGACTCATGCTTTGGAATTTGACGTCCAAAAACTGCTTGAGGCCACTCGTCGAGCCGACGTCACTATCATCTGCTCGCCCAATAATCCTACGGGATCTCTCATCAAGCTATCCGATTTGAGAGCCATTCTCAAGGTGGCTGCCGGTTTGGTGGTGGTTGATGAAGCTTACCACGAATTTAGTCGACAGTCTGTTGTTCCCCTGCTGAATGATTTTAAGAACCTAGTAGTGTTGAGAACGTTCTCAAAGGCCATGGCCATGGCCGGATTGCGAGTTGGTTATCTCCTGGCGCATCCCGAACTGGTCCAGGAAATCTCTAAGGCCAAACTTCCTTATAACCTCAATCTTTTCTCAATGGCGGCGGCAGAAACGGCTGTTGAACACTTTCATTTGCTCCAACCGCAGATTGACTTGATCATTCAAGAGCGCGAGCGCCTCTACGGCCAAATGCAAAATATCTCAGGCTTGAAAGCCTTTCCTTCCCAGGCAAACTTTATCGCTTTCAAGACAGCTTTGGATCCCACGGAGGTTTTCAAGGCATTATACGCGGACGGTATTCTGGTTCGAGATGTCAGCCGCTACCCCATGCTAGAGAAGTTTCTCCGAGTGAGTGTAGGTTCTCCCAGCGAGAATGATCGATTCCTGGCGTCCTTGAGAAGGATCTTAACAGTAGCCAAGGCCTTTGCTTATCAACCTGCCGACTGAGCTTGGCAGGCAAAAAACGGAGGTCGATGTTGAACAAGAAAAGACTTGCGGAAGTTTCGAGGAAAACCAAAGAGACTGACATTTCCGTCAAGCTTAATCTAGATGGCAAAGGTGACTCCCAGATTTCCACGGGCATTCACTTTTTTGATCACATGCTGACACTCTTCGCCCGGCACGGTCTTTTTGATTTGGAAATCCACTGTGTGGGTGATCTCGAGGTAGACGGGCATCATACCGTAGAGGACGTCGGCATTGCCCTGGGTGAAGCGTTCGATCGGGCTCTGGGACCCAAGGAAGGCATTTCTCGTTATGGAACGGCGTACGTTCCCATGGATGAAACACTCTGCAGGACTGTCGTGGATTTTTCAGGGAGACCTTTCCTGGTTTGCAAGGTTCAGTTCTCTGCCGGGAAAGTTGGAGAGATGAGCACTGAATTAGTGGAGGAATTCTTCCGCGCCCTGGCTATGCACTCGAGAGCCAATCTCCACATTGAAGTTCTGTACGGCAAGAACTCTCACCATAAGGCCGAGGCCATGTTTAAATCAACTGCCAGGGCCATTTGTGCAGCGGTCAGTAAGCACCCGAGGGTGGAGGGCGTTCCTTCGACCAAGGGTGTTCTGTAATGATTACCATCATTGATTACGCCATTAATAATCTGCGCAGTGTGGAGAAGGCGTTTCAGAGCCTGGGAATCGCAGTTGAAGCCTCAGATGATCCGCGCAAGATCGGCGCCGCTGAAAAATTAATTCTTCCCGGTGTGGGTGCTTTTGCCGACGCCATGAATAACTTGAGGGCCAAGAAGTTGCAGGAATTGATACGCGATAGAGTGAGGTATGGAACCCCGCTGCTGGGACTCTGTCTCGGGCTGCAATTGCTCTTTAGCGAAAGCGAAGAATTCGGGCGCACCTTGGGCTTCGATTTCATTCCCGGCAAGGTGAAACGCCTTCCCGCCGATCTGAAGGTACCTCATATCGGCTGGAACCAATTGCATGTTAAACGTCCAGATCCCTTACTGGAGGGAATCTCAGAGGGAAGTTTTGTCTATTTTGTTCACTCCTATTATGCAGAAGCCGAGGAGGCTGGCGACGTACTAGCGACCACGGACTACGGCCTGGAATTTACTGCCATAGCCCGCAAAAGCAATGTTTGGGCCACACAATTCCATCCGGAAAAAAGTCAAGAGGTCGGTTTGCGGCTTTTGCGGAATTTTGCCATGATCTAACATTCAAAATTTGGGATGATTGACTTTTCGGATGAAAGTTCGACTACGTTGTGATACGGTAGTCTGCTTTATGCGGTACTCTATGGGTCGGCTTGTTCTTGTAACAGCCACTTTTGTAACCTTGCACGATTTTTGGGGGGACACCCCCGCCCAATCTGTTTTATAATCCCGACATTTCCAATTTCGTAATCCCCCACTCCTAAGAAGTGACAGTTCTAGGAATCGAGGATGATCATTTTTCCTGCAGTGGATATACGTAATGGCAAGTGCGTCCGTCTCCTTCAAGGACGGGTTGAGGAAGAGACCATTTATTTCGAAGATCCTGTTGCCGTGGCCCAACAGTGGGAGTCCGAGGGAGCTGAATGGTTGCATTTGGTCGATCTGGATGGCGCTATGTCCTCCGGCGCTGATAACCGAGCCCTAGCCAAAAAAATCTTTAAGACCGTGCGAATCCCGGTTCAATTTGGCGGTGGGGTTCGGCAGATGTCTGATCTTCAGGATTTGTTGGAGGCCGGCGCAGCGAGAGTCATTCTAGGAACTGCGGCCGTCGCAGCGGCTGATTTCCTATCAAACGCCCTAGCACGATTCTCCATGAGAGTCGTCGTCGGCCTCGACGCCAAAGACGGATTCGTTGCCACCCAGGGTTGGAGTCAAGTTGAAAAGTTGGAGGCGCTCCCATTCGCCAGAATCTTGGCAGAGAGAGGTGTTCAGAGGATTGTGTATACGGATATTTCCAAGGATGGAACTTTGACGGGTCCCAATCTTGAGGCAACTCGGCGAGTGGCGGAAGCGAGTGGTCTTAAAGTCATTGCCTCTGGCGGTATTTCGTCGTTGGCAGATTTGAGTCGCCTTAAGCAATTGGAGCCTTACGGGGTGGAAGGGACCATCATTGGAAAAGCTCTGTATGAAGGAAGATTCTCTCTAAAGGAGGCGCTTAGGTGCATTTCGTCATAGAGGCGTTCCCGTAAGGTCGCTGGCTATAAGCAATGTGCTGCGCCTTGGCTAGTTCCCGACAGTCGATGGTGCCGGGTAGTTCGTTCTGTCTGGTTCCAGGCTGCGAGCGTGAAGCAGCCGCAGTTGGCTTCCCCACATTATCATCTAACGCTGACACAGTGAATCTCGTTGTCTTATAGAGGACCTTTCATTAGAATTTACGTTTATGTTGGCTAAGCGGATCATTCCTTGTCTGGACGTGGATGGGGGCCGGGTGGTGAAGGGCGTCAATTTTGTTGGATTGGTTGATGCCGGAGATCCGGTGGAGTGCGGGAAACGTTATGA
>QHZQ01000273.1 GCA_003224725.1 Acidobacteriota bacterium
CTTATGCGCCGGCGGGGAGCATCCTGCGTCAGCCCGAAGGAGCGACGCCGTATTTCTACACAGACGGCAAGTTCGTCGTGACGCTGCCGCCGGGCGCAGCCCGCCTGGAGTTCTGGCGGGGTGTCGAATACCTTCCGGTGCGCGTCGACGTCGACCTGCAATCCGACGCGGAAACCGCCGTCCGGCTCGTCCGCTGGGTGCACCTGGCCGAGCAGGGCTGGTACTCTGGCGATTCGCACATCCATCTGCACACCGGCGGCCCCATCAAAGTCGAGATCGCCGACGCCCTCCTGGCCGCACGCGCCGAAGACCTGAATTACTCCAACCTATGCGTCTCCAACAACGTGGGTGACGACATCCGCGACGCTGAACTCATCACCGGCAAGCCGCACGCCCTTTCCGACGAACGGCACCTGCTCGTCTTCGGCGAAGAGATGCGCAGCTCGATCTACGGCCACATGCAGTTCTTCGGTATCAAGAAGCTCGTCGAACCGCAGTACACCGGCTTCGACAACACGCCGCTCTCGAACGACTATCCACCCAACTTCGAACAGGCCGAGGAGGCGGTCCGCCAGGGTGGCGTCGTCACCTACGGGCATCCCATCTTCACAAACCAGCCCGATCCCTTCGCGGTCGATCCTCTGGTGCATAATGCTGCGGCCCGCGAGTTGCCGATTGATGCGATTCTGGGCAAGGTACACGCGGTTGATCTTATGTGCTACGGCAGCGACGAGGACCTGTCGGCCCAGCTTTGGTATCGCCTCCTGAATTGCGGTCTGCGGCTGGCGGCGTCCGTGGGGACGGACGCCCTGCTGGATCATCCCACGCTTCCCTTGGGCGGCGAGCGGGTTTATGTGAAGGTGGACGGCAAGTTCACGTTGGAGAGTTGGCTTGATGGCCTGAAAGCGGGCCGCAGTTTCGTGACCAACGGTCCGGCGCTCGCATTGCGAGTCAACGGCCAGGGAATCGGCGAGACCGTTCGCCTGGATGCACCCGGCAAAGTGCGCGTCGAGGCGGAGGTACAGAGCGCTTGCCCGCTCAGCGCCCTGGAACTGATCGTGGGCGGTAACACCGTGCGCAGCGAACCTTGCCCCGCAAAACACGGCGGCGGCATCGTCATCAAACAATTGGTCACAGACATTGCGATGGAGGGATCCGGCTGGGTGGCCTTGCGGGCTCGCGGTCCGGAGAGCCGACACGTCTTCGACGGCCCGGCCTGGGCGCACTCCAGCCCAGTCTTCGTCACCGTCGCCGGCAAACCGATCGCAAGCAAGAAAGACGCCGCCTTCTTCGTCGAATGGATCGACCGCCTCATCGACTCGATGGGCCGACGCAATCGCTACGCCAAACCCGAAGACCGCCAACGCGTCGAAGCCCTCTTCCGCCGCGCCCAAACCCGCTTTCAAGAAATCGCCACCGCTGACCGCTGAGAAGCGCGGCGGCTCAACCGGAGCTTTAGGTCCATTGCTGGCAGTCATTGTATGAGGTTCAGCCATTGAGAGAAAAATTCATCTGCAGCTTTATTCCCCTCGGTATCCTGTCGTTTTCATCTTATTTCTTTGCCGGGGACATGACCATTTATGCGGGCCTTCAGAACCCTAAAGACAGGCTCTCAACACTGCAGTTCGGTCGCACAGGACCTCGCGAGGTACCTTTCGATACCAGTTTGGGTTCTGTTGGCAAAGGTGTGTGGTAACTGCTGTATTAGAGCCCGATGTCTGTGCCTCGATCCATGATTTTCTTCATCCTGAGTCTACTCGGCATCACTGGACCTGTGGCCGCTCAAACCGTAATTTACAGCGGCCGTGAATTCCTTCAACAGGGTCGGAGTTGGTTTCATATCCGGGAAGTGGATCTCGCGACTGGTCGGCACACGCAACTCACGACAGATCCTCACAACCATTCGAATCCGTGGTGCGGTCCGGACAAAAAATCAATTCTTTTTACTCCGGGCACATTTGGCCATCAGAAGTCCCTATTCCACTTCGATCGTGTCACAAAGAAAGAGACTTTTGTCGTCATGCTGGAGCAGGATCTCTTTGCTATTGTCGGTGCTCTCGACGATTCACGTATCGTCGTTCAGGAATACGGCGGTGTAATTGAAATTGTTGACATCGCCGCGGGGCAGAAGGTGCGCCGCATTAGTGGCGTCAATCCCACTATTGCTCCGAACCGAAAGGTCATGGCGTGGCAAACGGCCGTGGACACTATCTCGAACCCCGACCAGAAGAGGCACATACTCCTCTCCGACATCGATGGCAGCAATTCGGTTGATCTTGGGGAAGGAACTGCGCCATTTTTCATGCTCGATGGAACGCAGCTGTTATTTGCGCGCTCTAACAAAGGATCCGATCAGTTTGACATCGTGCACTACAAAATCAAGAGTAGGGTGCAAGAGGTTCAGCTCACAAGGGGTATCCAGATGCCAACACAGGTATACGACCTCACAGCAAGCCTGGACGGATCGACTATCGTTCTATCAACCGATGGGGGGAGATATGGAACGGCCGTATTCTGGCGAATGACCTCCAGCGGCGAATGGAGCATCGTGGACGAGAATCTTCATCCGTGGGGAGGCTGGTCAGGGGATGGTCGGTTAATCTACGCGACTGATGGAAGGGATTTACGCCCGTTGGATGCACAACGCAACGTTTGGGTCAGCGATATTAAACTTCTAGATCAGCATAGCGGGCAAACAAGTACTGTCGTGAGTGGCGTCAGCATGAACCAGGACCCCTGTTGGTGCGGTAGCGGCAAGTAGACCGCTGCCTTCTGCCGTGCTTCAATCCTCGGAGGCCGAGGGTGTGTCCCGCTCTTTCTCATCAAAGAAATGATTCAGTGGGGTGGCAGCCAGAATGGAGTGCTCGAAAAGTTTGACAATGCTTTAGGCTCGTACTGCTTGCACATGAAGCTTAATACGGTTTTACAAAGCATTCACGTTCCCCAACGCGCCATTGAAGCTGCCTTAGATGTTCCCGGGTTGGGGCTGACATATGCTTCAAAACTCCTGCGTTTTCTGGATCCAGAAAGATACGGCGCGTTAGATGGTCGAATTCGAAAGGCTCTAGGTCGCTTGAGCCCGGCACCTTTACCCAACATCTACGATGGCAATCCACCCAGCATGGTAGGCGGGTATTGCAAGTTCGTTGAGTACATCGAGGGTCTAGCATCTGGTCTTCGAGCCAGAGGCATCTCGCTACCTCATGAGCGCGAGGTTCAAAGACAATGGCGCGCGGCGGATATCGAGATGGCGCTGTTTCAGTGGGCATCTAGTCAGGCGGAACATAATGCTGTCTAACCGCAGCATTCAGCCGACCGCTGAGAAGCCTGGCGGCTGATGCTGGAGTCGTTAAGCCAGGCGTCTGATCGTTCTCTTCACAAAGATTGATGATAGTGGCATTATCATTGGAGGGAGCTGTTCTTGGACATCAACTATTACATTGATCCCCAGACTGGCTCTCCTCACATTTTCAAGCATGATGTGTCTGAGGAGGAAGTAGAGGACGTACTTAATCGGCCTGGAGAGGATCGTCCGGGGAAGGATGGATCTCGAGTCGCAATTGGGCAAACGGAAGCAGGGCGATATCTTCGAGTAATTTATGTTCGAGATTCGGAACCTGACAGTGTTTTTGTCATCACTGCTTACGAGCTGACGGGAAAGCCGCTAAAGGCATACCGGAGACGCCAAAAGAGGCGAAAGACATGAAAACCAAGCAATTTCCGAAGGGCTGGGATGAAGAACGTGTCCGTAAGGTTCTCGCTCACTACGAGACCCAGACGGAGGAGGAGGCCGTTGCAGAAGACGAAGCTGCATACGAGACGCCTTCCCAAACGGTAATGATTGTGCCCAATGAGCTGGTCCCGGCGATTGGAAAGCTAATAGCTGAGCACCAATCTCGGGATCGGAAGTAGAGCGACTGCGAGGGTGCGGTCGGACCAAGTGGAGTGGTTGATACAATCCCTGCAAGAAAGCGCGGAATTCCAGGCTTGAAGCTCACTTTTCGGTTGGGAAAATGAGGCCATTCTAAGAATGGTTCTATCTGGGCGGGCAGATTTGGCACTTGACTCATGCCTGTCATTGGCGGGAGTTTCTGCTAAGATTTGCTTGAGACCGGCAGATTTGCATAGACTGGCTTTTTGAAGCCAGGAAGCATTTTGCGTTTTGGCCTGTTCAATAGTTAAGGAGGCCGATAGAGTGCCCACCAAGACATCGATAGCGAAGGAGCATGTTCAATACCACAAGGACGGCAGTATTTGGGCAAGGGGACCAGCAATCGATGGAGTGCCTACCGGTTACTGGGAATAGTTTAGAAAGGATGGCACAAAGATGCGCTCGGGCTATTTCCAGAACGGCGAGCAAACGGGTGAGTGGACTACCTACGACAAGAACGGCGACGTATACAAGATCACCACCATGAAACCTAAGGCGAAACAGGGTGCAGCCGACCCGCCGTCAGAAGCAGCGGCGGGTGGCTAATGCCTGATCGTTAGCCGGATCCAATTGTGATGGCTGCGAAAGACCGGTACGCCCTGCTTATCCTGGCGGTGTCGATCGCTCTTCTGGTCGGCGTCGGTGGGCACAATGTAGCCACTCAGAGCCGGCCGCCTGTGTATGGCTACCGAATCGTGAACACCTACCCGCATGATCCGCAGGCGTATACGCAAGGCCTGATCTACCGTGACGGGTCCTTGTACGAGAGTACGGGCTTGAACGGGCGCTCGACGCTGAGGAAGGTGAAGCTCGAAACGGGCGAGGTGCTCCAGCTGGAGCACCTCGATCCGAGATACTTCGCGGAGGGCTTGGCGGACTGGAACGGCCGGTTGGTCCAGCTCACGTGGCAGTCCAATGTTGGGTTTGTCTACGACCTTGTGAGTTTCAAGCTACAAAACACGTTTCGTTACTCGGGTGAGGGGTGGGGTCTCACACGTGACCAGAACCGGCTCATCATGAGCGATGGAAGTGACACGCTCCGTTTTCTCGACCCCGCAACCTTTCAAGAGCGTGGACGCGTCACTGTGAGAGATGGCAGCGCCTCCGTCGACGAACTGAACGAGCTGGAATATGTTCGCGGCGAGATCTTCGCGAACGTCTGGCAGACCGACCGGATCGCCAGGATCTCGCCCAGGTCAGGCCGCGTCGTCGGATGGATCGATCTAACGGGATTGTTGTCCAAGATTTATCAGCTTGAACCTGAGGCCGTCCTCAACGGAATTGCCTATGACGCCGAGCGAGGTCGGTTGTTCGTGACGGGTAAGCTGTGGCCAAAGCTTTTCGAAATCACCCTGGAACGCCGCCAATAATCACAGGACCGGATGCCATCCAAATGGAGCCGACGCTTTCGACGGTCCGTGCCATCATGTCACTGCGACGCGCGGCTCATTTGGCGCGTTAGGTCTCTTTCGGCATTATATGAGTAAATTTTTCCTTCTCGCGTTTCCATTGCTGCTCGCGTTTTCTGCTCACGCCGATCACGTTACGGACAAGCTCGAAGAAATTTACAAACAATACCAAAACTGTTACAAAAGAGTCTCCTGACAGAGGTATCAAGCTTTTAATCAAACTCGGCGCTCGCAGCCGGCGAGGGTTCGGCTCCGTCGAAGACGATGTGGAATCGCCAGCTCCGAAGCCACTGGGGGTCGCCCCTCTTATCGGGGCGCGAGATAAGTTGAGCTGCCAGGCGGAAGATGCCTAAACCGCCGGTTCCAGCCGACCGCTGAAAAGCTCGGCGGCTGACCCCGGGATCGTTAAGCCGATCAATTGACAGTTTTGCTAGCAGCGGATATCCTCAGGGGTAGTTGTTTTGGATTAGAACACGTCCTCAATTCCAGCGGCGAGGGGTGCCGCGTCACGGGAGCTTGCACCATGCCACAAGAAAGTCGACCCATTTCGACCGTATCGGCTACGACTCGCCGTCAGTTCCTGCAAGCTACCGTGGCTGCCGGAGCAACTTTTTGCGGAGCGCCCGCTGTGTTGCGGGCACGGAACCTGAACCAAAAGCTAAACATCGCCTGCGTGGGGGTCGGCGGTCGCGGCGCGGAGAACCTGGAGAGCGTGGCCGGCGAAAACATTGTGGCGCTGTGCGACGTTTCGCAGAGCGCGCTCGAGCAGGCCGCCGTCAAACATCCCCAGGCCCGCAAGTTTACGGATCCTCGTGACGCTGGCGGCGTTGCAGCATGGCAAGCACGTGTACTGCGAGAAGCCGCTCACGCACAATGTGTGGGAGGTTCGAGTGATTCGCGAGGCTGCAGCCAAGGCCAGGGTTTCCACCCAAATGGGCATTCAGATTCACGCGGGCGACAATTATCGCCGCGTCGTGGAACTGGTCCAGTCGCAAGCGATCGGCGCCGTGCGCGAAGTGCACGTGTGGGTGGCGCGCGCCTGGGGCCGGCAAAGCGCCGACGAGGCTAAGAAGCATCAGGACATCGTCTCCGTGCAAGGCCGTCCGAGCGACGAACAGCCCGTTCCAGCGGGACTGGACTGGGACTTGTGGTTGGGCCCTGCACCCAAGCGCCCCTTCCACGAGGTGTACGTGCCCGGGCCCAAGTGGTATCGCTGGTGGGATTTTGGCAACGGCACAATGTCGGATCTCGGCAGCCACTGGAACGATCTACCGTTTTGGGCGTTGGATCTGAAGGCACCGCTCACCATCGAAGCCGCCGGTCCACCGCCACACCCCGAGTTAGCGCCGGCATCGATGCAGGTCACCTACGAATATGGCGCCCAGGGCAAGCAACCGGCCGTCAAGCTGACTTGGTATCAGGGCGTCAACAAGCCAGCGATCTGGTTCAAAGGGGGCATTCCGCAATGGGATTCCGGTGTGCTGTTCATCGGCGATCAGGGAATGCTGCTCGCCGACTACGGCAAGCATACGCTGTTGCGTGAAAAACAATTCGGCGGGTTTCAGCGCCCGGCGCCGTCGATCCCGAACTCGATCGGGCATCACGCCGAGTGGTTGAACGCCTGCAAGACGGGGGTGCCCACCACCTGTAACTTCGAGTATTCGGGCTGGCTCACGGAAGCCAACCACCTGGGCAACGTCGCTTACCGCGTGGGCAAGAAGCTGGAGTGGGACCCGGCTACGGTCCGGTGTCCGAACGCTCCTGAGGCAGAACCGTATCTCCGCCGCAAGTACCGTTCGGGCTGGAATCTCAAAGCCTGAGCCAACCGGGGCCAGCAACCGTCGACAACCCTTCGCTGAGTGCGTCATTTTCCGTTTACTTTGGGGTCTCACTTTTAAACCTGCCTGCCGAGGAGCTACTATGAAATCGTTCGCTTCGCTTCTTGTTTTTGCTTGCGTCGGCATGTTGGCCATCGTCGCAAACCTGGCGCCGGCCGACGAATCGGAGAATCATCCCAAGGCCTTCATCGACGGTCAAGGACTCGGGTGGCGATCTCTTGGCGGCGATGACTTCACCAACGTCAACTGCGACAAAGACACCTGGACCTGGGAAGACGCCACTGTCCACTGCACGGGCAAACCGATCGGTGTGATCCGCACCAAGAAGACGTTCAAGAACTTCGAGCTGGTTGCCCAATGGCAACTCAAGAAATCGGGTGGCAACTCGGGCATTTTCGTTTGGGCCACCGACGACGGCATGAAAGACCTGAAGCCCGATGCGCTTCCCTCGATCGGGATCGAAGTGCAGGTGCTCGATCATGGTTACACCGAGCAATACGAAAAGTCGAGCGGCAAGAAGGCCGACTGGTTCACCACGCACGGCGACATTTTCCCGGTTCGCGGGTCAAAGCTGAAGCCGTTCCCGCCGGTCTCTCCCGATGGATCGCGCAGCTTCCCCAGGAAGCACCTAAGCAAGGGGATTAACGAGTGGAACCACTACTATGTGCGGTGCATCAACGCCGAAGTGCGGCTGTGGGTGAACGGCGAAGAAGTGTCGGGCGGAACCGAAGCCAACCCGAGTGAGGGTTACATCTGCCTGGAATCTGAAGGGGCGCCAGTGGATTTCAAGAACATCCGGATCCGCGAGCTGCCATAAGGGTCCGTCGCACCGCGAGGGTCCGCGCCGAGGGGAGATTGCCTACAAAACCCACAACGAGTTTCTAGATCTCATTAAGTGGCTTGCTAGTCAAGGGCAACGCCCTTGATATTCGCTCGAAAGGCATCGTGGGAAGCGTGCTAGCAGACACTTGTAGGTCGCGCATTACGCTCGAGGTGAGCTGTAAGACTGGTCTGCATCAGGTCCCAGGGGCGACCAACCTCCGGAGGAAACGATTATTCTGGATTTTTGCACGCTAAACAACGCAAAATAATCCCTCATTTAGGAGCCAATACAAACGCACTAAGAATTGTTACGAGTCCCAGAACCGACACCCTCAAGTCCCCCCTTGTCAAGGGGGACGACAGTAGGTGGCATCTCGGATGCAAACAGAATTTGATGCGTGTATTAGTTCGATAGCCGCCGCAAATGAAGACGTCATGTCGGCGGTCGACTCAATGGTTAGGCCACAAGGAGTAATAGATGATGAAGCGACCGAAAACAGCTCTTGCAGTCTGGGTCTTAACATCTAGCCACGGTGCGTGGGCTCCCATTCTTGTTTTCGGTCTTCACGTTATCTTTTCGCGTGTACTCGGTGCGTATCTGGCCTTTCCTCGCCTCGATGTTCCGATGCACTTCTTCGGTGGCATTGCCATCACCTACTTTTTGGGCTATGCCTTCGCAGTCGCTGCTGCAGTTGGCTTCCTTGGTTCACCCAATCGCACCGTGCTACTTCTTCTTGTGTTTTTCACGGCTTGCAGTGCCGCAGTGTTTTGGGAGTTCGCTGAGTTTCTCTCGGACCGCTTCCTGGGCACTCATGCTCAGCTCGGCCTTAATGACACCTTGTCTGACATGCTCCTAGGCATGGTTGGAGCCCTGGTGTATTTAGCAGCCAATCGCTTTCGGCTGCCAGTCGTAAGCCTTACAAGAATAGAGCCTCAACCTGAGACGGCACGCGATAATGCCTAACCTGGGCTCCAGCCGACTGGCGGAAGCACCCGCGGCTGAATGCTCGCCGTTAGAGCACTCGCTGCTCGTTTCCGGAAAGGAACCATGAGCAATACCAGTTTCAGAGCGCGCTGGAGTTCCTGGGCGCCGTACCTGCTCAGCATCCTCCGCATCATTGCGGCATTCCTCTTCCTGCAAATCGGAACGGCGAAGCTCTTCGCGTTTCCCGCGGCCGTGATGCCGGGCGGTGGCACAGCATCGCTGACATCGCTTCCTGGCGTTGCTGGCGCCTTGGAGGTGGTGGGGGGTGCGCTTCTGCTCGTAGGATTGTTCACTCGCCCTGTAGCTTTCCTGCTGTCGGGCGAGATGGCCGTGGCCTATTTCATCGGGCACGCCCCTCAAGGGTTCTGGCCGGTTCTCAATGGCGGCGGACCGGCCGTCTCCTTCTGCTTCCTCTGGCTTTATTTGTCCGCGGCTGGGCCGGGGCCGTGGAGCATCGACGCGCTTCGACGCCGCAAGGCGGGCGCGGTCTGACAGGTGGCTCAAGTTGACCCCGCCTTAGCTCTTTTTTTGGAAGCAGCTTTGGCATCTTTCAAAGTCATGGCCGCCTCACCCACAGTGGGAGGCAGGGCAGCTTAGCCGAGAGTCGTTGGCCGTCATTGCATGCAGGAGCGCACTTCAAAAGGTTGCGCAAGACGGCTGCTGCCGTTGGCCGTGCGCTTGCCCCGCAAAGCGCGTGTCCCGGATTGTTGGGAAGCTCGAGCATGAAGGCGTACGTCGTGACGACGGGAACGGTGTTTGGTTTGCTGACGCTCGCGCATCTCTTGCGCATCATTGCGGAGGGTATGCAGCTGGCGAAGGAGCCCTGGTTTGTCCTGATCACGGTTGCCTCGGCAGTGCTATCGTTCTGGGCGTGGCGGCTCCTGCGAACGCGGACGCAATAGGTAGCGAGCAAACTCAGACCGCCGGGGAGTGCGGCTCCATCAGCCACGGACCCCTCACCCGGCCCTCGGCCACCCTCTCCCATTGGGAGAGGCATGAGAGCTTTGAGAAAGCTCCCTGGGTGAGGGGACAGCAGCTTAACAAATTTGACCGAAGTTTGAACTTCTTAGCCACCAAGTAACTCCAGGCGCGCCTGACATGACGCCCAACCCCTCCATCGGGCGGACGTCTTACGGCCGCCGCTCATGTCGAGGCTTGTTCCCGGAGGTAGAAGACGCGGGGGTCAACCAAGTGTTGCAGAGCGTGAGCATCGATGGGTAAGCCAAACGGTCATCGAACCCGTCCCCCCCAGTCTGAAAAGCTCAAGAAAGGAACGATTGCACTAGAACAAACTGAAGGCTCATCAAGACAGGGAGTCTACTGACATGTCAACTGCCATTGCTGTTACGCCGGACCGGATCATGCAACTCGGACTTGGATTCTGGGGTTCGAAGGCGCTCTTGAGTGCTATCGAGATCGGGCTGTTCACCGAACTTGCGAACGGTCCGTTGAACTCTGCGGACCTGTCCCGGCGCCTGAGACTGCATTCACGCAGCGCGCGCGATTTCTATGACGCCTTGGTTTCGCTGGGCATGCTCGAACGCGACGGCGAGCGCTATTGCAACACTGCTGAGACGGATCAGTTCCTGGTCCGTGGCAAAGCCTCCTACATCGGCGGCCTGCTCGAGATGGCCAATGAGCGGCTTTACCCTTTCTGGGGTTCATTGACCGAAGGGTTGCGAACTGGCCAGCCTCAGAATGAAATGAAGACCGGCGGTGTCGGACTCTTTGAAGCAATCTACGGAGATCCAGTTCGCTTGCGCCTCTTCCTTGGCGCCATGACGGGGTTGAGCATGGGCGCGTCGAAAGCCATCGCCGGGAAGTTCCCCTGGAAGAATTACAAAACGGTTGTCGACGTTGGAGGAGCGCAAGGAGGTTTGCTGGTTCAGCTCTGTCTTGCTCATGCTCATCTTCGTGGGACCAACTTCGACCTGGCTGCAGTAGGCCCGGTCTTTGAACAGTACGCAGCTTTGCATGGACTGAGCGATAGGATCAACTTCCAAGCCGGCAATTTCTTCGATGAGCCTTTTCCCTCGGCGGATGTGATTACGATGGGTCACATCCTGCATGACTGGAACTTGGACGAGAAGCGGATGCTCCTTGGGAAAGCATACCGAGCCCTGGCTGAGGGGGGCGCATTGTTAGTGTTCGAGGCGTTGATCGACGACGAGCGGCGGCAGAACAGCTTCGGCCTCTTGATGAGCCTCAACATGCTGATCGAGACTCCTGGTGGATTTGACTACACGGGCAAGGATTGTTCGAAATGGATGCGTGACGCCGGCTTTCGCGAAACCAGGGTGGAACATCTTGCAGGTCCTGATTCGATGGTGGTCGGACTCAAGTGAAGACGGATAACTCCGAAGCGGCCTGCAGCAATTTCCCACGCTTTGACCTCAATCCTAATTCGGGTGAACCGTTGCAGCGACACCGCCGCCTGAACATCGCGGAAAATACGATTTACCTGGACGCCCTCCATCCCTCTCAGATCGTTTTGCCGATCATGCCCTGAGCAAGGCAGAGTTGGCCCTAGATTCGCAGTTGGAATCACCGACGCGGAGGACGCAGGGACAAAACCACCAAGACACCAAGGTGAGCTTTCGAAAGGGGGAGTTAAGAGACAGGCATGAGAACAGAGTTGTAGTGTGGGAGGCGGTCTCCGACGGGCGATGAAGAGTTGGTGATTTACAGTCAATATATTTGCTGTTAGACCGGAGCTGGTCGCCGCGCGGAGCACACTTCCCACATTCCTAACCGAACACCTCTGGAACGACAGGGGGCCATACCGCAGATAAGCCTGCTCCAGTCTTGTCGTGCAGGAACTGGTATATCTAGCTGGGTTGAAGTAAACGACTAGCAGCTTAATGAAGCTGACCTCACTCCTCCGCCATACAGCGGATCGCGACTCCGCTTCGCCCCTTGGTCTCGGGCAGGAACAGAAACGCACTGTCCCTGCCCGAGAGTCGGTGGGGCAGCTTAGCCGGGAGTCGATAGGCATTGGCAATTGTTCTAGTTGCTGTGGTACTCTTTCAGTAGGGAATCAGACTGGGTTCATCCTGGGGGATGGCTATGAATTTCACCATTGAGTTGGAGCAGGAAACTGACGGGCGCTGGATTGCCGAGATCAGTGAACTCCACGGTGTCTTGGTCTACGGACAGACTCGGGGAGAGGCTATGGCCAAAGCCCAGGCTCTTGCTCTCAGAGTGCTAGCGGAACAGCTTGAACACGGAGAAGCCACCCCTGATTTGATGAGCATCTCCTTTCATGCGGCATGAGTCAATGGCCTACGACCAAGGCCAGGCGAGTCTTGGCGGCACTCCAGCGCATTGGTTGGAGTATTAAACGTCAGTCGGGCTCACACCGCACTCTGGAACGCCCAGGTTGGCCCGACCTGGTGTTTGCCTTCCACGAGGGTGAGGAAATAGGCCCTCGGATGCTGGCTCGAATTGCCAAACGATCCGGATTAAAGCCTGAAGACTTGTAACCTCTCACCCCGGCAGAGCAGAGTCGCCGAACGGCGCAATGGAGCGGACGGCGTAGGTATCCCGCTCGCTAGTACGCCGCTGCTCATCTTGGAGGCGTTAGGCGCATCACCTTCGTAGTGAATCTAAAGGAAGCCCGTATGCGTTAGTTACGGAGGGCGAAGAAACAGCTTTGGTAACCACGACGAATTTGCTTCTAATTCGTCGTGGATTTGTCCACCCTTGCGAAAAAGCCCACGGCGAGCGACGGCGGTCGCGGAGAAAGGCGCTAGCCGTGGCCACCAAGAAGGAACGCAAAGACTATGAAGAAGACCTCAACCGCTAAATCCGGCCCTATCGCGTCGAACGGTATGCGAGCGGAATACCGCTTTGACTACCAGAAAGCACGTCCGAATCGTTTTGCGGGTCGAACGGATAAAGACCGCCTGGTGGTAGTCCTTGACCCTGACGTTTCCGAAGTGTTCACTACGCCGGAGTCAGTGAACGCAGTTCTTCGCGCGCTGCTTACCACGATGCCAAGAACCGCCAAGAGCAGAACGGTGCGCAAGACACAACCGGGAGAGATGGGCAAGAGAAGGCGCGCTTAACAATTCGCTGGGCGGATGCCCGCCAAAAGCGGCGGGTACCGCTCAGCTCAAGGCCCTTAGGCCAGCCAAGATACAGAGGAGAAGTGATACGAGCACCGATATTTGTGACTGGTGTTAGTTGCGTGGGCAAGACAACGATCGGAGCCAGATTGGCTGAGTTGTTGGGGTGCCAGTTCTTCGATCTGGACCACGAGGTCGAGGACTTCTTCGGCACAAAGATTGGGCGCCTTCAAAGCAGATTCCTCACGATACACTCTTTCCGGGAGGAAGCTGCGAAAGCTCTGATCCATCTGTTGAGCCACCCGAACAGGCGGGACTGCGTGATCGCCCTTCCACCCAGCGGGCTGATGGGTGCTTATTTGCGAGTCGTAAGGAGGGCAGGTGGAATCACCGTCGTGCTCAACGACAAGCCGGAGAATATCGTGGAGAGGCTAAGGTTCTACGACATAGACTCCCGCCCCATTCAGAAGGTGCTGACACAGGATCAAAAACGGGCCTACCTTCGAGAGGTCAAGAAGGACATTACCTACTTCCGCCCGAGCTACGAACGGGCCGACTTGCAGCTTGACGTATCCGGCTTGGATCCTGTTGCCGCCGCCCGCAAGGTCAAAGAGGCTCTTGAGGCGAGTGGCGTGAAGATGGGACAGTCAAGGGAATCCAAACCTGCGGCCGCACGAAACGGCTGAGTGTCGTGTCACCCGAACTGGTGCGGATGCGGTAACAATTTTTCAAGACCTTTTGAAGATGTGGCTCCTTATCTGCCGCTTCTGTGTCTCGGAGCCTCTGTGGCCAACTGCCGTTCTTAGGATAAAGCGCCTGAAAAACCACTCTTTTTTTTCGACTTGCTGTGTGCTCTCTGTGACTCCGTGACAATTTCAAGTGCTGGATTTAGCGTAATTCATTCATACCGTAACGCCTGGATCGGATCGACGTGCGTGGCGCGAAGCGCCGGAATGTAACCAGCCAGCAAAGCCACCAGGGCAAGCCCGAGGGTAGCGGCAGCCATGTTGAGCGGATCATTGGGCGTGATCCCATAAAGCTGGGCCTGCACCAAGCGTGTCAAACCCCATGCTGCGGGCAGAGCAAAGGCTACGCCAGCGCCCACCAGCCACAGCACCTCCTTCATAATAAGCCAGGTAACATTGCGGCCGAGGGCTCCCAACGCCATGCGAATCCCAATCTCGCGCGTCCGTCGGGCTACGTTGTAGGCCATCACGCCATAGAGACCTATGGCTGCCAATAACGATGCCAGCAGGCCAAAGATTGCTGCCAGGATTGCGATCAAACGCTCGGTCGCGATCGAGCGATCGAGCTGTACTTCCAGGGTGCGCACGGAAAAGATCGGCAGGTTCGGGTCCAATTCATGAACCGTTCTCCGAATGGCCGCGTACATTGGGTCTGGATCTAGCTGCGTTCGGACATAGGCGGTCATCTCGAGAACCCAATCGTGCTGCTGGTAGGGAACAAACACCTGGGGACGAATCTGTTCGCGCAGGTTCATGTATTTGGCGTCCCTGATGACACCAACGATTTCAATGTCGGTTTTGGTGCCGGGGTCGCCTCCAAATCCGATTCGTCGCCCGACCGGGTTCTGGTCTGCGAAATAGCTGCGTGCGAATTTCTCATTGACAATTGACACCTTTGGCCGGTTGAGTTCGTCGCTGGGCAAGAAATCACGGCCTGCGAGAAGTGAGATGCCCAGAGTTGAAAAGTATCCGGGAGAAACCGCGTTGAAGTAGGGGTTCATGTCTTCGCCCGGCTTGGGCTCATAACCTTCTACGGAAATTGTCCTGTCCCATTCATTGTCGTCCAGGATCCGCACCAGCGCCAACGCTGCTGCCTCCACGCCTGGAAGCGTGTGCAATCGATCGGTAAGTTCACGATACAGAAGCTGTCCTCGGTCCTTGGGGTACCCGTTGAGTGCAGGGTCGAGAGAAAAGGCGATGACGTGGGGGGTTCGAAAGCCAGGATCTAAGGTTTTGAGGTTTTGCAGGGAGCGTATAAAAAGACCTGCACCAATCAACAGCAGCAGGGACAGGAAGACCTGCAGGATCACCAGCAACTTCCGGAAACGCACATGGGTACTGCCGGCAACCGCCCCAGCTTGTTCTTTCAAGGTTGGCGCCAGGCTGACTCGTGTCGACTGTAGCGCCGGCACAAGTCCAAAGAGAATGCCAGTCAGGAGCGAAACGACCAGCGTGAAGCCAAGGATGCGCAGATCCGGGCTGGTAGAAAGGCTTACCGGTGAATCTCCGGTGGGAAGAAACCTGATCAGCAGACGGTTGGCCCAGACCGCCACCAACAAGCCGGAGGCACCGCCAATAGCCGAGAGCAGTAGACTCTCCACCATAAGCTGCCGCACGACACGGCCACGTCCCGCACCCAGCGCCAGCCGGACTGCCATCTCCTTTTGGCGACTGACGGCTCGAGCCAATAAAAGGTTAGCGACATTAGCGCAAGCAATCAGGAGGACCAGGCCGACCAGCGCCATCAACACCCATAA
>QHZQ01000759.1 GCA_003224725.1 Acidobacteriota bacterium
TCGTTTCAACCGGCCAATCAAATCAAATAACTCATGGAGTTCCCGGTCTGTCAGGATAGACGAAGGCTCGTCCATAACAAGGATCTTCGACTTCACCGAAAGCGCCTTGGCAATTTCTACCATTTGCTGTTGGGCCAGACTGATTTTTTTAATCAGGGCTCGTGCGCTCAGCTTCTGTCCAAGACTTTCCAGCAACTGCTCGGACCTCTTTTCCATGGCCCGTTTGTCCAGCCAACCCAACGGACCGCGCACCACTTCATGGCCCAGGAAAATATTTTCCGCTACTGTTAGTTCTGGAAGGAGATTCAGTTCTTGATGAATCATGGTAATCCCTAAGCGGCGGGCAGTGATGGGAGAATCGATTTGTTTCGTCTCTCCATCCAGCATAATCAAGCCAGAATCCGCCCGATAAGCTCCCGAGAGAATCTTTACAAGGGTGGACTTCCCTGCCCCGTTTTCTCCCACCAGAGCGTGACATTCTCCCGCTTCCACCGACAGGTGCGCCTTATCCAGCGCCAGCACTCCCGGGAACTGCTTGGTGATGCCACTCATTTCAAGTAAGGACATGCCCTATCCCCGTAACTTTAAAGTCCAAGCCAAGATACTAACAACCAGAGAACCCAAGAAGCATTCACCACAAAGGCACAAAGAGCACCAAGAGAAACTCAAAACCCTGCGAAAGCATTATTGAAACGCCTAATAAGATTCATTGCTCGATTCAGTCTTCCGCAGCAAGGACCTAATCAACGTTTATCCGTGTTCCGCATTTATCTACGTCCCAAGTTTTTTCTCCGTGCCTCCGGGTCTCTGTGGCTTTCTGCAGAAGTTAGCGTTGTGATCTCATTTTTCCCTTTCCAAGCTGGCCTTATCCACTACCCTCACCTCGACCGGAATGAGCGGCGGGACGCTTTCTCCTTTGAGATAGCGATCAATCGTTTCGATGGTTTTCTGGCCAATCTGCAGCGGGTTTTGAACCACATCCGCTTTGAGGACGCTATCTCGGAGAATCGCAGCGCGGGCTTCGGGAATGGCATCGAATCCCACGACCACGATGCCTTTGCGCCCCGCTGATTCAATGGCTGAAAGCGCTCCCAGAGCGCTATCGTCATTAATTCCGAAAATTCCATTTAATTCGGGATACCCCTGCAGCAAATCTTCCGCAGCCTTCATCGCTTTGTCGCGAACTCCGTCACCATTAGGTTTGGCGACGATGTGCATCTCTGGAGACCCTCGCAGAACTTCCTCAAAGCCGCGCACTCGCTGGATGGTCGACTCCACAATGGGCTGGTCGATAACTGCCACCTTCCCATTGTCGGAGGCAATGTGCGAAACCACCTGCCCTCCGTCGGCCTTAATGTCAGCCGTAAAGACCGGGATCTTAGCTTGATTGGCCTTCTCAATGGCCGGCCCAATACCTTTGGAATTGACCGGACAGACAATGATGGCCGCAACCTTCTGCACAATAAAATTCTCGATTTGGGCCTGCTGCTTGGCCAAATCCCAGTCGCCGGAAGTGACCACCAGATTGAATCCCTTCTCCCTGGCGCTATTGTGCAAACCTCTTTCGAGGTCACGATAGAAAACATGTTCCTTGGTCAACAAGGTTACACCGATGTTTTTCTCTGTGGCTCCCCGCTGGCTACAAGCATTGAGACCAAGCAGGGTCGCAATAATGGTAATGGATAACCATTTCAAGCAAGTTATACGGCTACAAAAGATGTCGGGGTAGCCAAACCTGCACTCCGCAGGTAACGCCCCCCTCACCCGCCCTTCGGGCACCCTCTCCCCCTTGGAGAGGGCGGTTATCAAAGAAGAAATCCTCTCCCCTCGCCCCCATCGGGGGAGAGGGGCAGGGGGTGAGGGGGCAGTCGTCGCGGCGGCACATAACTTGGGTTTCAAGCAGCGCTCAAAATTCCCATGGCGAGGCCAAATTTTCATTGGATTCTCCGATGCGTTCTCGTCCTTGGAAGTGAATGAGGTTAAAGATCGGAATGGTCACGCTCTCAAGGAATTAACCGCGAAGACGCCAAGAACGCGAAGAAGGGGAAAAAAAAGAAGAGTTGCTTTGGACTCCTCAGAGCATCAGATGATCGCTGAAAGAATAGGAATCAACCACAGAGAAAGAGATTGGCTGAGTCCTTAAGGCGAAGGTTTACCTCGTTGTTTGTGGCTATGGCCTTTGTCCTTTTTCTTTGCGTCCTTTGCGCCTTCGCGGTTACAATTTTTTTCTGCTAATCTTTTTCACTTGAGCAGATACTTCGTCAGGGCATCCATCTCCTGGCCCCGAACCTTCATTAGGTGTTCAACGGCTTTGGAAGCGCTGAAACCTTGATGCACAATACCGTTGATAGCGCTGGCGACGGCCCTGGGATCGTCCTGGCCGGGAAAGGTCACGTTTCTGCCGACCAGGGCGCCACGAACGTTCTTACCCGCCTTCATGCCATTGGCAAATTCCTCGATCACGCCCGTGGGATCAC
>QHZQ01000274.1 GCA_003224725.1 Acidobacteriota bacterium
TTTGCAGTCCCAAATAGCCCGTGACCTGGGTGTAGTGGGCGTAGCCGGTCGGGCTTCAGGTGTAAATCTGGATGTCCGCAGGGATCATCCTTACGCTGCCTATGATGAGATTGCTCCGAAAGTAACCGTCTATGATCGGGGTGATGTTTTTTGCCGCATGAAGGTAAGAATGGATGAAGCGAACGAATCGATCCGGATTGCTATGGAAGCCACCAACCGATTGTCAGAAGGCCCGGTGAGAACAGAAATCCCCTTGTCACCCGCTCGAAACTATGGTCTGGGGTATGTGGAGGGATGGCGCGGCGAGATTCTAGTCTGGATTCAAGTGGAAGAAGACGGACGGATTTCCCGCTGCAAAATAAAGGACCCCTCTCTAAATAACTGGCCGGCTTTGCCCGAGGCAGTCCAAGGGAATATTATTCCGGACTTTCCAGTAATTAACAAAAGCTTCAATCTGTCGTACTCAGGCACAGACAGATAAATTTGTAGAACTGAGGGGAGGCTGCCAAGAGCTGCGACAAGAGGAAAACGATTAATCTTGGGGAATAGATCAAGAATCGACCCGCAGTTTTAATTCTGGGGTTGGGTCCCTTGAAAATCCCCTCTCGGGAGGGGCAGAAGGCATCAGCCTTCGGGGTGGGTCCCTCCGGTTCGGGACAGCCGGCGCCTACTCCAGGGAGGGGACTAATTTCATGCCTCGTGGTTGCCCCAAGGGGCATGATGGGCTTTCTTATGTTCAAAATCCTAAAAGCGAGCTTTGCTGCTGGAATCGTCACCACTGATTATCCAGATAGACCGATGGACCCTTGTCTGAATTACCGTGGTCGGCCGATGATTGATTTTCAAAAGGCCGAGGACTGCATGCCTGCGGCTCAGGTCTGCCCCACAGCCGCTTTAACCGTGCAGGATAAGTTGGATACTCGAGAAGTGGTGCTCGATTATGGGCGCTGCATTTTTTGTGGTTTGTGCGCGGAAGCTTCTCCGGACGGGGCCATTCGAATGACCAGTGAATCGGAGCTTGCCGTTAGGGATCGATCTCATCTAGTTTCCACTGCCTATTATCGGTTGGACGAGACCGGCAAACAGCAGTTCCTTAAGATGGCCTCTGCAAACCAGAGTGCTCCTGAATCAGAGGAGATTGTGAAACGAGAACTGAAGGGGAAAATTCATCGAATACTTGGCAGGTCCTTGCAGATCCGAGAAGTGGATGCCGGATCGTGCAACGGGTGCGAGGTCGAGATCACTGGCCTGAATAGTCCGGTGTATGATGCCGAACGCCTGGGAATTCGCTTTGTGGCTTCGCCCCGTCATGCGGATATGCTTTTGGTAACAGGACCCGTCACCCGAAATATGGAGAGTCCTCTCAGGAAAGCATACCAGGCCACCCCGGAACCTCGTCTGGTTGTGGCCGTGGGCGCCTGCGGTTGCACTGGTGGGATCTTTGGTTGCAACTATTCCTCACTTGGAGGAGTGGACCAGGTGATTCCCGTCGATGTCTACATCCCCGGCTGTCCACCCCCACCCCAGGCGTTGCTGCATGGGATTTTGCTGGCTGTCGGTCGACTGGGGGAGAAGCTAAGACATTGACGTCCTGAGGGTCTGCAGTTCGAGGCTGGCGAGGGTGAGTTTGCTGAACCTCAGATCAAGTCTTTCAGCACCTGAGTCTACAGACTCGGTTGAGGTCGAAAAGAAATACCAAACAAGGCTTGAACTTCCATCGGATTTTCACCCATTTAGGTAGACTTAAAGTTCCACTGCTTTAGGGCATCCATGGCACATTGATCCCGTGTCGGGTTGGAGACTGCGAAGGATGCGGACCTCGGAGAGAGCAAAAGTGTCTCTGGTTCGCCGGCAATCTCCAGCGACTCAGAAGCTCTTGAGGATTTTGCTGGGTTCCCTCGCCCCCTTTTGAGGCACGAATCGCTTGAACCCCTTCCAGACCGGCACCCTATCTCCTTATCTCCTTCAACTCGAAAAGACTAAAACAAGCTTATCTATGGGGACTTTGCATTGGGCCCCAACCTCTACAAGGAGAATGAGATGATGAAAAAGAGTCTTTTTACTATCGTGCTTTTGCTCGGTACCACGAGCCTGCTCAGGGCACAGACCACAGCTTCGATGCAGCAGGCCGATTTAGCCATACCGTTTGGAACCGTTTCGGGAAAAATCATCGTTGCGGGTGAGCATCTTGTTTTTGTTGACGAAGAAAAGCCGGAGCTCTCATTTGTCATTGCCAAGAACGAAGTCGAAAATTTCAGCATCCAGGACAGGACCGCAAGCCTGGAATTGAGCCGACCGATCCAAGACCGATCGGGGGAGAGATCCCGGCTTAATTTTCGTCTTGCCAATGGAGACACAACTGCCCTGAAGCGCTGGTTTGGTGCGGCTGCGATGGCTCCAGTGGCTGCCGCGCCTAGCCTGTCCGTACGAAACAAGTGGCAAAGCAGCCCCGCCAAACAACGTTTAATCGCCGTGCCGACAGACACCATAGTTCAATTGAAACTCAATCAAGGACTGAGCTCGCGTACGGCTCAGAGGGGGGATATCTTCACCGCCCGTGTCACGGCTCCCGTGGTGGTGGACAACAGCGTTGTGGTTCCTGAAGGGAGCACCATTTATGGGCGTGTGACTGAAGTAGCCGAGGCGGAGCGAAGGCGAAACGGGAGCATTGCCGTCGCTTTTTACCAACTGGAACTCACGACCAAAGAGAAACTCGAAATCCACGGATCGCTGGCCAGCTTGGGGGATGAACGGGGTGAGAAACGGGGGGTGGGGCAGGAAGGCGAAGTTGAAGGCAAGTCGACCACCAAGCGTAACGTAGTCTTCATCGGCGGTGGTGCAGGAGCTGGAGCTTTGATCGGTGCCGTGGCTGGGGGAGGAAAAGGAGCCGGGATTGGGGCTGCCGTGGGTGCCGGCCTTGGAACTCTGGGCGCGCTGGTGTCAAAAGGCAATGACGTTGAGGTCGCCTCGGGTACGGAAGTTGCCATGTCACTGGACCGGGAAGTTACCATTCCTGTCTCTCGCTGATCGAAGTTTCCTTCACTCACCATCAGCCCAAAAAATCCGCCCGGGGGCGGTCTTAAGGGGATAAGCGAGAGCAAGTAGCCTTCCCATCATTATATCCCTTCAAACGCACTTTCAGTGACGTAGGATCGTGCGCTTCCAACCGCCTCCATTTGACATGCTACATCCCCATATGTTAAACAACATAATTGAGCGCAGCCTGCGCCCTTAAAGAAAGCGACGGCATTACCGCCGCCCATCCAATTGGAGAAAGGATTCGCTTTCATGGCGAATACCAAAATTAACCTTCCTTCTCCGTTTCCCGGTTGTGTAACGGGAAACTGTGAATCTCTTATGAAGTACGATTCCCTCCTTAAGATCCCAGGCTGCGCATTTGTAGTCCGCTTTGACTTTTTCTGACGTGGCTTTGTCTGTGGCAGTGCGTGATAGGGAATACGCCCTAGAAGGGACTGAAAACAGAATCGGTCCCGCTGCATAGGCAGCCTGAATCTTGATTGAGGTGGCTCAATGGGTAACGTGATTTTCCTGCATCCGGATACATCTAGGGGGTTGACATACTGCTATTGCTGCACGAGGCGTGTAAGAGTGGAGGAAGCATTCGTGGTCAGTGATGGGAAGAGATACTTCTGTCCCAACTGCGTGGATGCCTTTGTTGACTACGTCTTTCAGTATATGGTGCTTTCAGCTCCCGCTTCGCTCCAACGAAAGCCGGCGACTGCGGCGTGATTCTAAGCTTTGCCTTTATTCCCTTGAAATGTTTTCTCCCTAGGCAGTTGCAGGCGAAGGCGGCAGTCATGAACAACGAAAGCATTCCTCTCCGCCAGTTAATGAAGGGTTAAAACACCCGACTTCTCCTCTGGCTCCAATTGAGTGAAATAGAACTTGAGGGCAGAATCCAAATTCTGAAACACTCGCTGGCGGGAATAGTCAACAAAGTTACTGGCCTCCTTGATTAAACAGGCCGTAAAGCAGCCGTTGTAACTGACTTCGATTGTGGTAATCGCTCCGTACCTTTTGGTTTGGATCCCGATACTAGCGCTCATGACCAACCTTCCCCTTTGCACTACTAATAGAGTTTCCTTAGAGAAAGGCAACTTTCGGTCCAACTCCGCTGCAGATGTCATCCCGAGCAAGACATTTCCAAAGAGAAGACGTTGAGAGCCTTGGATCTGAGCACGATAGGTCGATGTGGTGTAGATCGCCTTCGCGGATCGAGGCTCGGGACGGATGGGATGATCCGAATGGTCCTGAGCCCTCGAGGGTGGAAAATAGTTTCTGAAAAACGGTAGCTCTGTACGCTTCAGAAGCCGTTAGTGGAAACGGACCCTGGAAAGAACCAGTTCAAATAACAGTGGTTGGTGGTCAGCCGCCAGTGGCCAACATGGCCTAATCCCATGAGTGTTAAGTTAAGAATATAGGAGGCCCGCTCCAGGCGGCGACTGGAGCGGGTTTGTGAGAAGACATGAGGAGTAGATCCCAAGCTTTTCGTCGTCGGCCGGAGGCTGGCGCCCAGTGCGCCCTAGCACCTCGGTGATTTGTCGGCTGTAAGATGCGGATTACGAACGGCACTCTCTGTCGATGTTGTGCCGGATCGCTGCCGCTCTCGACAAGCGCGTTAAGATTCGATTTCTTCCTGCAAAGGAAAAAGTGGCGAATTGCCTGACTCAAGTCGTCCCACGAAGAACTTAGGATGGGCTGGGGAACGAAAGGCTAGCCTAATTCTCAAACAAATGGTCTCTGTTTAGAAAAATACGTTCCCTTGTGCGCGCTCACACGGTAAGATGATCCTTGCGATCATTTGTACCAACGAAGACAGCGAGTTCTTTGCTCCTAGTGAGGGCATCGCTCGCGCTGGGGGAAGGTTGAGGAGGGGGCCAAGGCGAGGGAGGAAGCTACCGACGTTTTTACCACTTGGAAGTATCCGACAAAATGTTTGGCCTTGGAGCTGTAGAGACACTTTTGGCGAGGTCGAAATGGCAGACCGAACTATTCAAAACGAGGCAAGGAGTCATACTAAGGCCCGGATCCTCGTGGTGGAGGACGAAAAAGTCACCGCCATGGACATCCACGAGAGTCTGCAGAGCTTGGGATATACGGTGTTGGCTGTGGCCTCTTCTGGAGAAGAAGCCATACAAAAAGCAGCAGAGACACACCCAGACTTGGTGCTGATGGATATTAAGTTAGTTGGATGCATGAATGGAGTCCAGGCCGCCCACCACTTGAGGACTCGTTTCAATATTCCGGTCATCTATCAGACGGCTTTTTCTGATGACAAGATGTTACAGCAAGCCAAGCTCACCGAGCCCTACGGCTACCTCATCAAGCCATTCGATGAACGAGAATTACATGCAACCATCGAGATGGCTCTTTACAAGCATAAGATGGAAAAGAAATTGAGAGAGAGTGAACAATGGTTTGCTACAACCCTAAGAGACATTGGGGATGCAGTGATCGCGACCGATAGCCAAGAACGCATCACTTTTATGAATCCGGTTGCGGAAACATTAACCGGTTGGAAGCTGGAGGACGCTGTGGGAAAAGATTTGAATCAAGTATTCCAGATCATTCATGAAGAAACGCGGTGCCTTCTCGAAAGTCCAGTAGCAAAGGCGTTGCGGGCGGGTGTCGTCGTCCATCAGGCTGGTCAGACAATACTCATGGCCAGGGACGGAACGGAAACACCGATTGATGATAATGCTGCACCCATCCGAGATGATCAAGGGAACATCATGGGCGTTGTTCTGACCTTCCGCGATATTAGCGAACGCTGGCAGACAGAGGCGGCGCTGCGCATCCTATCACATACCGATGATTTGACAGGCCTGTACAATCGACGAGGTTTCTTAACCTTAGCCCAGCAGAATTTGAAGTTAGCCATTCGAAATAGGGTGGGCTTACTCCTTCTTATTATCGATGTGGACAACCTAAAACAGATCAACGATAGCTTTGGCCACCCAGAAGGAGATCGGGCATTAATCAGCACTGCCGAGATCCTCAAAGCGACGTTTCGCGCTTCTGAGGTTCTGGCTCGGCTGGGCGGAGACGAGTTTATAGTTCTGGCACTAGATATCACCCATCAGAGTGTTGACCGGATTACCGCTCGTTTGCAAGAGACTCTAAAGCACCACAATGAGCAAACAAATGGTCGTTATCAATTATCTTTCAGCACGGGTATAGCTCGTTTCGACCCGAATCAGGCATCTTCAATTGACGAACTGATCACTAAAGCGGATGAGACTATGTACGCCCACAAAGAGAGCAAAAGGAGGGGACACTCAGGCTGACTCCCACTTGATAACGGTGTAGGTTCCCCGCAAGAATTTGGACTTTGGTAAAATGGGGGCCCGACTGACATCTCGGGGCGAGAATACCCCTCTCCACTCGCTATAGGGTGGGACGGCCCACGAGTTTAATAACCTCTTGACGGTAATCACCAACTCGCTCGGAAGGACTCCGCGCCTGGATGACGCTCTGCAAGCTTGTTTGGCAGACCTCGAAAATGCTGCCCATCGGGCCCCCTTCCTCAGCAATTGCCAGTCTTCAACCGCCGCCGGCGATGGGCACGTAAGACCCTTCACTCAACGATACCCTCGGCCATTTCATTGGCGAGGTTGTGGCACCTGTCCAGCAGCGCGCCCACGCTGTCTTCTTTTTTTGTTGACACCGCACATGATGAAGCCGGCGGTGGTGAACCTGCCAGTGTGGGCGTTCCTCTCCATACGTCAGAAGACTCACTGTGGTCTGCAAGCACGTCAACAACTCTAAGAAACGCCTTGCTGAAGGTCGGTCAGATGATGACCGGCATCGAGCACGAAAATGACTTTGTCGTACAAACTTTGTTTGCTAGGATAGAACGATTTCTGGCAAGCCCGCCAAAACCTGTGGAGTGGAAAAAATGAACAACCTCAGCACTTCTACGAAGAAGAGGAAGAGCACCCTTCCTAATAACGGAGGCCAAACACCAACTGCCGACTACGCCAGGCCGCTACTCGACGCCATGCTGGCCTTCAAAAACGGCGATTTCGGAGCGCGCCTGCCCTCGGATTGGACCGGCGTCCAGGGCAAAATCGCCGACGTGTTCAATGAAACCATTGCCATCGCCGAAAGGCTGAACGACGAAACGGCGCGGGTCAGCCGCGCCGTCGGCAAGGAAGGCAAGCTCAAACAACGCATGGTCCTCGCCGGCGCCACCGGAGACTGGGCCACCAAGGTAGAATCCATCAACATGCTCATCCATGACCTGGTCTGGCCCACCGCGGAAGTTAGCCGCACCATTGGCGCCGTCGCCCGAGGCGACCTCGACCAGCTCATGGCGTTGGATGTGGGCGGCCGCCCGCTGGAGGGCGAGTTCCTGCGCAATGCCAAAATCGTCAACAAGATGATAGAGCAGCTAGGCGTGTTTACCTCGGAAGTGACGCGCGTGGCCCGCGAGGTCGGCACGGAAGGCAAGCTGGGTGGCCAGGCCCAGGTCAAAGGGGTCAGCGGCGTGTGGAAGGAATTGACCGAGAGTGTCAACCAGATGGCGGGCAACCTGACCGCCCAGGTCCGCAACATCGCTGATGTGACCATCGCTGTCGCCAATGGCGATCTCTCCAAGAAGATCACTGTAGACGTGCGAGGCGAGATTCTGCAATTGAAGGAAGCCATTAACGTGATGGTGGACCAACTCCGTTCCTTCGCCGCCGAAGTGACGCGCGTGGCCCGCGAGGTCGGCACCGAAGGCAAGCTGGGCGGCCAGGCGGTGGTGCCTGGTGTCGCCGGTACCTGGAAAGACTTGACCGACAACGTCAACTCCATGGCCAGCAACCTCACCACCACGGCTGTGGCGCGCGGCGACCTCTCGCGCAAGATCACGGTGGACGTCAAGGGCGAGATTCTCGAACTGAAGAACACCATCAACACGATGGTAGACCAGTTGAACGCCTTTGCCTCCGAAGTCAGCCGCGTGGCCCGCGAAGTGGGCACCGAAGGCAAGCTCGGCGGGCAGGCCGAAGTCCGGGGTGTGGGCGGCACCTGGAAAGACTTGACCGACAACGTCAATTCCATGGCCAGCAACCTCACCAACCAGGTCCGCAACATCGCCCAAGTCACCATTGCCGTGGCCAACGG
>QHZQ01000275.1:0-7910 GCA_003224725.1 Acidobacteriota bacterium
TGATCAAACCCAACCAGGTCGGATTCCCACTTTGATTCCTCACTGGACAGTCAAAAAAGCTATCCAAGCCGGGGCTGACTGTCTTAAACTGCTGCTTTATTACAGTCCTTTTGAGCCTGAAAGCATTAAAGAGATCAAGCATGCCTTTGTAGCCAGAGTTGGCGCCGAGTGCGAGCTTTATGAAGTTCCTTTTTTCCTTGAATTCGTCGGCTATGACCTCGCTGGCGGTAACGAGAAAGGGATTGAGTTTGCCAAAAAGAAACCGGAGGTTGTGGCCAAAAGTATGGAGGAATTCTCCAAGCCCGATTACTTCGTGGATGTGCTAAAGGTCGAGATTCCTGTCAATATGCAGTTTGTCGAGGGAGCACGGGCTAACAAAGATGGCAAAGTGGCTTACAGCAAAAAGGAAGCCATGGCCCATTTTCGTCGTGCGGCCGATGTCGCTACGAAGCCCTTCATTTACTTAAGTGCCGGCGTTAGTGATGATCAGTTCCGCGAGAGCCTGGAACTGGCTATTGAGACAGGAGTCAATTTTGCCGGGGTTCTTTGTGGTCGTGCCACATGGAAAGACGGGATCCCTGTGTACTCCAGGCAGGGAATTAAAGCGTTTGAAGACTGGTTGAATGATCGTGGCGTCAAAAACATTAAAGCTCTCAATGAAGTTCTGAAGGGTGCCCAGCCTTGGTATGCAAAGTACGGCGGATTGGAAAAAATTCAGAAAAAAGGCTCCAACTTGAGTTGAGGCTGACAGCAGCGAGCAACCTCATACCGACGAACAGTCACCAAACACACGAAAGAACACGAAAAGGGCAGGGCGAACGGGTTCCCGTGGGCTGAAATTGCTCCTATGAGTATTCAATGGATCTCTTTGTGTTTACTTTTTTGTATATTTCGTGTGTTTCGTGGTTCTAACGGGGTTGCAAACTTGACCGGATCGTGAACTTGTTTGTCGACTGGGAGCATTAGTATCAATCTAGCAACGGGGTCGGAGAGTTGCCTGAATCTGCTTCCATCGCAGAAAGCCTTGACACTATGAAACGCCTGCATTGGAGACTCAACACCCGGGAACTTTTTACATTTGGGTCTCCGGCCTGCTCCACTGCTGGTCTGAATTTTTTTCTCTTACGGGTGCTCCGTGTATTTTTAAATCAATAACTTAACCTGATCTTGGAGCGCATCCCGGTTTAGGCATCCAGTTTGCTGGCTGCCGCAATGGTATCCTCTTCCTCATGTTATAATCCCGGATGTCGAGGTTGGAAGAAAGTACAGGTTGATGAACAAACTTAGAACCCTCAAGTTGCCCCGCCCCCCCCAAAAAAAGGCAAAAGGGAAAAAGGATTCCTGGTTGAGTTGGCCATGGCTCTCTTCCTCATGGTCCAAGGTTGGATTGGGGATTGGTATTTTCTCGGTTGCCTTCTGCAGCATCTTTCTCACTACTGCTTACTACAAGTTTTCCCGGATGATTGACCGTAAGATCTCGGGAGAAGTGTTCCAAAACACCGCCAAAGTTTATGCTGCCCCTATGGTGGTCTTTCCCGGACAGCCCCTCCGTCCCTGGCACATCACAGGCTACTTAAAGAAAGTGGGCTATTCAGAAAAAGGCAAGGGTCCCAACCGAAGGGGTGAGTACAGTTATTCTAAGCAGGGTCTCGATATCACGCCTCACGAGGAATCCTACTATGGTTCTGCTGGGCCGCCGGTTCGAATTGAATTTGATGAGAAATCCGTCAGCCACATTTCCTCCCTGGCCGACAAGACAAGCTTAAACTCTTACGAAGTAGAGCCGCAGCTCATTACTAATCTGTTTGACAAGACTCGGGAAAAACGGAGGCTCATCAATTACGAAGATATTCCCAAGGTCTTGCGTGATGCCGTGCTAGCTATCGAAGACCGAAGATTCTTTGAACATCAAGGCATCGATCCCATCGGAATCGTGAGGGCCGCTTTCATAGACCTGACCAAAGGACAATATACACAGGGGGGAAGTACCATTACCCAACAACTGGTCAGAAACTTCTGGCTTTCCCCGGAACGCAAAGTGCTTCGGAAAGTCAAAGAGATTTACATGTCGATCATCCTGGAAGGCCGCCTCAACAAAAAGGAGATCTTCACTCTCTACGCCAATGACGTATACCTGGGGCAACGTGGGTCTTTCAGCATTAACGGTTTTGGAGAAGCAGCGACTGCCTATTTTAACAAGGAGGTTAAGAATTTGACGGTTCCGGAGGCGGCGCTTCTGGCGGGGATCATTCAGGCTCCCAGCCGTTATAATCCTTTCAAGAACCCAGAAAAAGCCTTGCAACGGCGAAACGTGGCATTGCAGGCCATGTTGGAAACGGGAAGCATCACTAAGGAGCAGTATCAACAGGCCGTGAAGACCCCCTTGAATTTGGCTCCCATCAGTATGGACGTCAGCGATGCTCCTTATTTTGTGGACCTGGTGAAAGACCGCCTGCTGGAAAAATATCCCGAGACCGTTTTGCTCAGCCAGCAATATAAGATCTATACGACGCTGGATCTGGAGTTGCAACGCTTTGCCTACCAAGCCGTCAAGGAAGGCGCCCAAAATGTAGACGAAGTCCTCGCTAAGCGGCGATTGAGAAAAGTCAAGGTCAAAAAGGGCCAACCTCCGCCGCAAATGAAAATTGAACCGCAGGATCGAGTCCAGGCTTGTTTAATTGCCTTGGACCCCCATACCGGTGAAATTCGTGCCTTTGTTGGCGGGCGAGACTATGGAACGAGCCAGCTAAACAGGCCGACTACGGCTAAGCGCCAGCCCGGGTCAATTTTTAAACCTTTTGTTTATGCTGCCGCCTTAAACTCGGCCCTGTTCGGGACAGAGCCCATAATTACCGCCTCCACCATTGTGGATGACTCGCGGACTATTTTCCAATTTGATGACAAAACGTATGAGCCGAATAATTTTGGGGAGAAATTTTATGGCCCGGTAACCTTGAGAAAGGCCCTGACGAAATCTCTCAACGTAGCCACCATCAAATTCGCCGAAATGATCGGTCTGGATAGGGTTGTGGCTTTGGCCAAAGAAGCTGGATTGAACGAAAAATTGTTGGCGACTCCCGCCCTCGCGCTGGGGGCCTATGAAGTGACACCGCTCGAAATGGCGGGGGCTTTCACTATCTTTGCTAACAGTGGGAAACGTGTAGAGCCCGTATTCATCCGGTCTACAAAAGATTCCAGGGGAAACTTGATTGAGAAAGCCGAGACAAAAACCAAGGATGTTTTAGACCCCAGAGTCGCTTATCTGATGACGAACCTGATGGAAGGCGTTATCAATCGAGGAACAGGCGCCAAGGCCAGAGGCCTGGGCTTTGCCTTGCCGGCAGCCGGCAAAACAGGAACCTCCCATGACGGTTGGTTTGCGGGCTATACCAGCGGCCTGCTGTGCATTGTCTGGGTGGGATTTGATGACAATCGTGAATTGAATCTCGAAGGCGCCAATTCGGCGTTACCTATATGGACCGAGTTCATGAAAAAAGCCACCAGCTTACAACCCTGGCTGGCCAGCAGCCCATTTCTTCCTCCGGAAGAGGGCATTAGAACGGTACAGATCGATGAGGATACCGGTTTGCTTGCCTCCTCCGAATGTCAGAAAGTCATTTCAGAAAATTACTTTGCCGGATCAGAGCCTACTCAGACGTGCAGCTTAACGGCTCACAATTGGATATTGAACCTTAGAAATGCCCCAGCAGAAATCAGTTCCAGCAGCCCAGATTCCCGGCCTGTGGTGGAATCCGGAAAAAGCGAGCCCCTTAAGCCTCCTAAGGAACCCAATTTCCTTAAGAAATTTTTCTCCAAAATCTTTTAGTCAAGCAAAATCTTAGCCAAAAATATTTGAAATTTCTCAGAACCAGTTCCACTAGGTGGCCATGAAGTTCAAACTTTGGTCAAGTTTGTTAACCTGCCGTCCCCTCACCCAGGGAGCTTTCTCAAAGCTCCCATGCCTCTCCCATTGGGAGAGGGTGGCCGAAGGTGAAGTCTTGAGAAGACTTCATGCGGTCGCGGAGGCCGGGTGAGGGGTCAGCCGCCAATGGAGTCGTAACCGGTCTGAGGTTGCCCGCTACAGCTAGGGAGATGACGCCCACGAATCACACCAATCCACACCAATAAGGAAAGCCCCGTTCTGGCGCCACTTTGTGTGCTTCCCGGGCTAGACAAGATGATTCGTTCCTGTGCCGACCTGTGCTGATGATCTAAGTTTACAGTTTCCTCATCTTTCTTCATGATTGCTTGACAACGCAGCTAGCAACTGCAGCCAGTGGAAACTCAAAATTTAGATTCGTGTGGGTTCGTGTGATTCGTGGGCTCTCGATTGGTATTTCGGCGCAGTGTTTCAAAATGAGACTCACGCGCCCGAGTCGATAAATCGATCCCCCCGCCAGCCCCACTTATGTTCGTCTGCGCCGCTGACGATAAGTACAATGGCTTAATTAGCTTATGTTCCTTGCTGCACCCGCCGGGCGCCCACGTTTTAGAGGGTTTGCGGCTTTGAAAATGATGTGTGTCATCTGCCATTCATCTTGAATCGTTATTGAATTATGTGAAGAATGTGCTTTAACCTGAAATTTCACGAGGTCGTCCCGCATTGCCACCGCTGATTAAAGACTATCTTGAGTTCCGTAAAGTAGATTATCAACCGACTATTGAAACCGCCAATCTGGCCGATTGTCTTCGCACTTTTGTGTCGACCGATGGTTTGGTTGAATTAATGAGTCGCGTCCTCGAGGCCGTTTTAAGAAAACTGGGGGGGCAGCAAGCCTCATCCCAGGAACCCACATCCATCCTCCTGACCGGCGGACACGGAGTTGGGAAAAGCCATCTTCTAGCGGTCATTTACTCTTTAGTCAGTCAGACGGGTACTCTGACCTCCGGTTTGCAGGATCCGCGAATTCAATCACACGTAGCCACACTCCGTGACTTGTCCCCTTTAACCATCTGGATCGATCTCTCCGAAGAAACCGAGACTCCTCTGCCTGAGCTGGTGTTGAAGAAAATCCAGAATGAATTCCAAGTACGTTTTCACAAACAAGTTGTCGATCTGGCCGCTATTCCTGGCATCGACACTGTCAAGGCTCACGAATTAATCACCTTTAACATTGCTTTGGAACGCCCCATTCTCTTAATAATCGACAGTTTGTCTAAACGGGCTCTCAAGCGAGATGTGCAGCAGCTCAACGAGGATATCGAATTCTTGAGTTTCATCGGATACAGCTCCAAAGCCACCCGATTGTTTCTGCTGGTGGCTGCCCATGAGGACTTCTTTTCACCGAAGAGTCCATTGGGAATAGACAGCGCCCTCATGGCGCAGACGCTGGAGAACTTTCGAATTGAGTGGATCGACCGAGCCAACCTGAGAGAAATCATTACGCGGCGCGTCCTCAAGAAAAATCCTCGGCAGTATCAAGACCTCAAAAAGCTTTACTCCTTTATAAAAGCCAAGCTCCCCCACTTTCAATATTCGGAAAACGAATTCTGCGACGCCTATCCCTTCCATCCCCTGGTCTTTGATTTATCTGAAAGAATTAAGAGTAAGCTTCCGGCTTTCTCGCTTTTGGACTTCGTCATCTCAACCTATCCCAAGATTGCCAGTCATCGAGCTATTAGCCTCGTCACTATCGACAGCCTGTTTGATCGATTGGAATACGACATCAGAAATAATCCCCAGTGCAAACGACTCTACACGGTTTCTCGCAGACCAAGCCGTCCTGCGCTTGGAAGACCGCTGGAAACTGTGGGGCAAGATGCTTTTGAAAGCATCATTTCTTTTCACTCTGGCGGATAGGGCACCGTCGGTTCGTGACTTGACGGATTCTTTGATGCTGTATGAAGACAGTGATACGGGGCTCAGCTACAACGTCGTCGGGATGCTCATGGGCCGGATGGAAAAGGCTGTAGAACATGGATTCTCTTCCACCGATGAGCGGCTGGATCGCACTTATCGCTTAGGGATTGCCGATCTTCGAGAAGAGCTGAATAAGTATCTTTCTAATATCGCCGCGCAAATCCCAGACTCGGACCCGCGAACTTCCGAAATTTTGTTAAGCGCGGCAGAAAAGCACTTCCCCGATTGGCCCATTCGGTCTGAACTTCCCCGGAGTGTCGCGGCGACGCACACTAGACTGCAAAAGATTAACTGGAGAGGCCCGAGCGTGTTCGGGGACCAAAATATCATGCTTTGAATGACTCAGAAGAGGACGCCGCCATCTCGCAGAAATTGCCCAATTTCCAGGAACCTTTCCCGACTGAAGAGGCAGCAACGTCGTCTGGACAAGATTTGACGGGTGCCCGTGGCGCATCGGGAGAGATAGAATGGATCTTGTGGATGGAACCGATCGGACTCACGGAAGAGGAAGAGAGTAAAATAAAACCGCAACGACCGACAGAAGTTCATTGGCTCCCTTCCTCCCCTTCCGGGGAGCAATTGACCCAGATCAAAAGGATTCTGGCGCGACATCTTACCGAGAAATCCCACAGCTCTGATTTTGCTGCCAGTGATTTGCATTCTCTCCGCGAAGACCACAATCTGGATTTAGCCAATCTATTTCGGGAGCTCTATCTAAGTCGCGGCAAAATCATCACCACTTCTCAGCCCCAAGCCTTCAATCAGCAACATTTGGAATGTCATACCTTTCAAAGCTTCGCCAATTACCTTCTGAAGCCCAACTTGGACCAACTGTACTCATTGCATCCGGATTTTGGTGGGGAACAACTCTCCGAAAATCACGTCATGACCTTGACTCGCAAACTATTCGCAGGTCAGGACCCCACCGATGATGGGGTGCAAAAACTGGCAGGCAGATTTGCCTTACCATTGGGACTGGTGAGCCGTTCCGATGATCTCTATGAGCTCAATTTAGATATCACCCCTCCCATTTTTCTCACCCAGGTCACTCAATTTCTGGAAAACTTGGACGCCAGTGAACGGCCCGTGGACAGCATTTTGGAGGTAATTCACCGTCCTCCGTTTGGACTCACCAGGTCTTCACTTCATCTCATCTTGGCGGCACTCGTGGCTGATGGGCGGATTGAGCTCTTGGATCCGCCAACCAACACGGTGATCAGCCGAGAAAATTTGGCTGCTATAGAAAACCTGCCCGCTTTCTCAATTTTTAAGCGGATACAAACTCACAAGGACTACCCCAGTGAAGTATTGACTCATTGGTGCCATCTCATTACCGGGAAGCAAGAGCTTGCTGACATTTCTACGAGTCGAGGCCGTAATGCCGCTACCGCCGCCCTAAAGGAATGGCTGCAGCATTGGCGGCATCTGGACGTCTCCAGAAAGCTGGATTCTCTTCCCAATGAATTGCTCACCACTCAAATGTGGCGTAAGCTCGCCTGGACCAAGCGTCGTTTCGAAAAAGTGGCGGAAGTGATCGAAACCTTCATCGAAAATAAGGTCAGTCTGATTCAAGGCATGGCTAGGATCATCGAGCTATTCGGTGAAAATGTCGGCTCGCTGGAGAAAACCTCCAGGGATTTAGTGGAGTTATCTCACTTCATTCATTGGTTGGAAAATTTCATGAAGGCCAGAGACTATATTTTATCCTCTGAAAAAACGGAGAGCCCAGAGATCGAGAAAGAAAGAGAGTCCCTTCGCCGAATCCTGGAAGCCCCTCACGAACTGGTGGCATCCGAGAAGCGGAATGAGTTTGAGGGCCTGTTTCTAAGCTTTAAAGAGCATTTCATTGATTATTATGCGCCACGTCATGATCAAAGTGTGGGTCCCTTAGGCAACTTCAAGCTCTTGGAAGAGCTGGAGAGTTCTCAGGATTTTCGGAACCTGCAGTTACTTGTGAGCCTCCCTCTGGGAGACTCCAGCTATGTGGAATATCTCGATGAGTGGATTGCCAGCTTCCGTGATCATCGCTGTTCCCTGCCCGTACGCGACC
>QHZQ01000275.1:7940-12733 GCA_003224725.1 Acidobacteriota bacterium
ACTCTGTCGCCCCTTGGAAATGGTTCGCGTGGTTGAAGATCTGCGGGCATTCCTGGACCTCGGAATTTCTCATCACAAGCAGATGATTGCCTATTATCAGCACATCATTGAGCCGAACCTGAACAGCCAGAACGGCGGGGAAATCCAGAATGCTGAGACCCTGCGCTCCCTTTTAGGCCAAGGCCCATTGCCCGAACTAACGCAGCCAGTGATTGATCAAATCAATTCTTTCGTTGATACCCACATTTCCGAAGAGAAGCTGACTTCCCCTTTAGCGGTCATCGCTCCAACGGGTCGGATTACCAAAAAGCAATTGCAAGCTCGCATCCAGCAATGGCTGGACAGCCTGTCGCCTCAGGAAGATGTTTTGTTTAGTTTAAAGGATTTCTGAAGTCATGGTCCCTAATCAACACCGTGTTCGCGGACCACTCCAGGCTGGGCTTAGCGTGTCCCCAGGGGCGCAAGACCACACGGGCAGCGGGCTTTTGGCCCTGTAGGGGCCGCGGAATATAGCCCAGAAAGAAAGCGGCTACTCCTACGAAGTATTCAGTTCGCACTCACCGTGCTCTGAATACCTATAAGGGTAGTGCGACAACGCACTACCCTGGGAATCAGAGCCTTTCGTTCCCCCATCCCTCAAGATCAGCTCACCCGGCTAGCCAAGCACCCCCTGTGGCCAGAAAGCCCACTTATGCGTAACGATCAGTTAGCCTCGGAAGATAACTTGGTTTCGCTGCCCATCATTGCTTTTCCAGCTCGCTGGCAATCGTCACATCACTACTCTTAAGAAGGACGAATTCCCTCTGGTAGTCCTTGTATCCACTCTTGCGGAAAATGACCTTATATTCACCAGCAGCCAGTGAAACTCTGGAAGGCGTCATACCAATCAACTTGTCGTTGAGGTAGATTTCGGCCCCCTCAGGAATCGACACGAAGAAGAGATTGCTCGTCACTGCGTTTTCATTGTCCTGACCCTTCGGGCCTTTAGCCGGAGAGGTTGAAACGCTAGACTGCGCCGACGCAGGCATCACGGCCTGCTTTTTTTTCAGCTCCGTAGCCACTTCGTTCAGAAATTCAAATTCAAATCTTCCATTCGACTTACATGGCCGCCATTCGCCAGTAATAGCGGTGTCGTCCAGGCGAACGGAGGAAAACCCCTCAATATCCGGCCGAATGATCACCTGGGTGTAAGAATCGGGAAGTCTATTCAGCTCAGCAAAGATTTTGATCCTTCCATCTTGCCACTTTCTTAGTAACATCTTGGGAGCAGTTCCAAACGCCTTAAGTCCACTGTTGAGTTTTGAAAATTTCGGATGGCTAGACAAAACAACGTAGCCGGTTTCGATCTTGCCTGCGGCCTTGTCCTTGCGAGCAAATTGGAATTGATATTCGAATAGCAGGTTAGTTACGGCCTGCCAAACACGATCATAATCAGCCTGGAAAGTAGCCCGGTCAAAAGAAAGCTTACTGTCCACGGGCTGAACGATCTTGTCATTTCCCCCATACACAAGGGCGCCAGCCAACCCGATCCAGAAAATCAGAAAGCGCACCATGATTTTCTTCTTGATCACTGTAGGATACAGCCTCCACCCATCATTGCTTTGCCTTCACGATCCTGAAACCGTAATCTGTGTATCTGAAGCTAGGATCCAGACTGCTCCGAGCGGCGCAACGGCTGACTTTAATGCGATGCCGCCAGGAACCGCCTCGCGAAGCCCGGCGAGCGCTCGGCTCCACATTCACGGGATTACGATAGGGTGACTTCTCATAATAATCTGGACGGTACCAATCCAAACACCATTCATGCACGTTATCACCGATATTATAAATTCCGAAGGAATTCGGATTCAGAAGTCCCACGACCTGTGGCCTTTCGTCACGCCAGCCGGTCCGATAAATCTCAAACCTCTCCGGGTCCTCGTTGCCCCAGGAGTACAGTTTCCCCTCCTGTCCTCCCCGCGCTGCCCGCTCCCATTCGGCCTCTGTCGGCAGGCGAAAGACGGCTCCTGTCCTCAGCGATAGCCAATCGCAATAGGCCATGGCATCAAACCAATTCACAGCCACCACCGGCTGGCGCGGATCCGCAAAGCGCTCCTCCGCATAAGCAGCAGGCATTTCCCTTTGGGTGTCTACAATAAATTGCAAGTACTCCGAATTAGTTACTGCGTAGGCGCCCATGTCAAATTCGTCGACCCACACAGAATGGACAGGCTTCTCGTCTTCTCTGCCTTGCTCACAACCCATCTGAAACTCTCCTTCGGCAATGGTAATCAGTTTCGGCCAAAGCCCGGTTGACGGGACATAGTTGGAACTTCGAGAGGTGGCAGCCATCTGATCTACTTTTTGGTGACTCGAAATCTCGGAGTCATTTTCTAATTAAAGTCAAAACCTGGATCATTGAGCGTTTGCGCGGAGGCATCAACGGCATCAGCCAGCATGACAACCGGTGCCTCTTTACTCTTCGGCTTCGCGCCTGGGTAGCGGTAGGTCTTCTTCGCGTACCGTTGAGGCATCGGGGGACGAGCCAGTTTTTCAAAGAAGAAACTTCGAAGTTTTAGTCCCGTAGTATCGCGGAATGATATCAACGATGTTAGACGCTAATCCCGCTGCCCCGGCCATGCGCATCCCTTCGCACACGCGATCGATCACCACCTGGACACCTTCCTGAAGGGAAATCTTATCATGAATATTGAAAACTGGCTCCCCACTGGCTGCGGTCGCCATCCGTAAATTACATCTTAAACTCCGTGCCAGCAGTTTGCACCGTTATGTGCGACGTGACGAGAATCTTGTTCCCGTTGTCTTGGTAGCCACGGTCAATTTGCTTTTTCAATTGGCCGTGGGCTTTCCGTCACGGACTGCCCACGACCACCCCAAACTGCGCGCTGATCGTGGCTACCCTGGGCTATCAAGGGCGAAGCTCTTGCTTCAAAGGGGCGAAAACCTGCAGTTCTCTGCGAAAATCACATAAGAGCGGCTTAGGGTGGGCGCTCGGCGCACGCCGGAAAACGTACGAGGGAGCCTTGCCCCAAGTCCTGCAGAAGATCGCCCGGATCACGACAGTACCCGAAGTGACAAAGGGCATGGCAGATCATTCCACCTTGGTAGCGACGCGCTGGTCGCCGCCGATATCCAATGTGAACGACTTGGGGATGTCGTTGGCACCGAGGTCAAACGTGACGGTAGCAGCCGTCCAGCGCAGCGAGAAACGCCGAGTCGAATGTGGCACCAGTTCGATCTTTGCCGAGTTAGAAAAGTTTGCCAGCAGCTTCTGCCCCTCCCGATAAATGGCAAAGATATCTCCATTGGGCGCGGCGCGGTATTTTCCCACATAGCGGTCCAGTTCTTGAGGTTGCAAGACAATCATCGGCTCTTCTTTGAGATTTGCAGGACCCGGTTCGCTTTGCTCCGGTAGCTCACGCAGCCAAATGTTTCGGTAGCGCACCGGATTTCCGTGGTCTTGTAGGGAAATGGGAAGACGGTCGGGATGAGCTTCATAAGGAATGTGCTGCAACCAGTTGGTGAAACCCCAGAACTTGACATTGTCCTGAACCAGGACGCCATTGTGAAGGACGGTAACCCGCCCGGGCTCCAGCAGAAGCCCGTCCGGATTGAAGCGCGGTCGCCGGAAGAAAATGTCGTAGCTTTGCCACTCACCCGGTGGACGGCAGACGTTCACCAGCGGAGGATACTGACCGTAAACCGCCGCTGCCTGGCCATCCGGATAGGTGTCGTTGTCATAGGAATCAAGCACCTGGATCTCATAGAGACCCATCAGATAAACGCCGCTATTGCCTCTTCCCTGCCCTTTGCCCTCTGCCGGAAGGGGAGCGGCCCACTCGACATGAAGTTGCATATCTCCAAACGTGCGGCGAGTGTAGATGTAGCCGCTTCCCTTGGTCGATTCCGTGTATCCGTTGACTACAGCCCATTTTGCCGGGCCTCCGTCCTGGCGGCGCCACTGGGACAGATCTTTACCATCGAAAAGGATGATCGCATCTGCGGGTGGAGGCACAGGTAAAGCCTGTGCTGCCGGCTTCACCACCGGCGGTCTGGGGCGATTCATGTCATGAGCCTTCCATCGGGAAGGCGTCTGGGCATTGGCTTGGCGCCCAGACGTCAAGAAAATACAAGCTGGCAGAAGTAACAGCAGGAACTTATGCTTTCTCATCAGATCAACCCCGTTCTGCTAGTCAAATAGGGATCAGTTTTTTCCCCGGGTTTGTTTTGCCTCTTGGAAAGACCACCCTCGCTGAAGCGGGTCCTCACTTTGAGAGGAGCCATCATTATACTCCCAAGACGAAAGTCCACGGCAAGTTTTGACCCTTGCACCAATCCACGTGCCCCGTTGATCTTTCCTTCACACAAGACTTAACCCCTGTGCACCTACCCGAAGCACCAACAACCCTTTGAAAAAAACTTGACAAGAATTTCGTTTTTCCGTAGGTTTCGTTTGTCCCGCAAGCAAGATAAGATTTTGCCCAGGCACAAAGGTTGTGTGCCCTTACAGTCATGGTTTGCAGTAAACAGGTCCGGCACCAACGACCTGTTTCCGGCAGGTGGAAAGTTGATCGAACATCCACTTGACTCCGTCACCCTGGCTTCTCTCTCCTGAGCCGCCGGGGAAGAGCTAAAGTTAAGCCGGCTAAAGGTCGATCTGAGACGTAAATCTAAATTGGGCTGGTTCCAGTAGCATTGAACGGTTTTGATCTTGCCGTTGAGACCAGTCCAGAATTTTCCAACCAGGCTTTTATAAAAGAGGAGGCATGATGGGAAGCTTCGAAAGTAAAAAC
>QHZQ01000758.1 GCA_003224725.1 Acidobacteriota bacterium
AAAATAACCATCTGCTCTCTCTCATCATTGCAACACCTTATGCCTCTTCTTTTGCCAGACTGTGTGAAGTAACCGATAACCTTCGACAGCGCTCAGGGCGACCGGTTGAGTATCGGAACTAACTTTCATTGACCGTTCGTGCGGAGCCTAGTCGAAATACGAGTAAAGCCTTTCACACAATCTATCGAATCTCATGATCCAGAAACCTGAGCGCTGCGTAGAAGATTTCATTGCTCGAGGCTCCCTTCCCTTCTCGATCTAATAAACTCGCGATGATCCCGTGTAAAAGGGTTTTCTTCTATTATGTCTTTCTCCTGCTCAGTACCTGAAGCCAACTCGTTTTATTTGGGGTTCTGGGAGGAGACGGCCTGAGGCTTGGCGTCTCCGGTCAGCAGTTCTCCATTCATGCCTTTCGCCGAGTGAAACTTGCAAAAAAAGCGCACCACCCCAGACGATGGGAAGGCGATTGCAACCAGCACTTTTCCTCTCGCCGGGATATTCACATCCAGATGTTGATCCGGGATGCTGAAGTTGTGCAGCGTACTCGACTCGTTCTAGATTTCCACCTTGAGCTTTTGTCCGGGCGTGCCCCGGAGAAAGGTGGGTTCGAAGTAGTAGTTATCGGCTTCCAAATCCAACTCGCCTTGGCCCTTCACCTCTTTGGTTCCGTGGTTTGAGAATGTTAGATCGCCCAGTGTAATCGACCGCCCGCCGGGTTGTTCCGCCGAAAACGCCATAAAGGAATGGGCAAGGCTGAGCAATCCAGCCAGCATTAAAATACGTGAGGTTTTCATGATATGTTCCTTTCTTTCTAGCCCTAGAGGACCGATTTATTTCAAATCATTTCAAATATATTCCCAGGGGAGAGGCATGAGTCCCCCCAACCGCAGCCATGGGGCTCTCAGTCTGCAGCAGGGCTGCCAAAAATGACGTTCCGGTCTTCATTGGACTCACCTAATTTCCGGTCGATCACCGGCCTTTGTCCTACTGACTAAAATCAACTTGAAAAAATTCCCGCGAGGCAAAATTTTTTCCCCGGAATATTCCGTGAAAAAAAAGGTCATGATCCTACGGCCAATGAGCCAAATTAGTACCTTACCATTCGCTTCGCAGCTCCCAGTTACCTAGAACGCACGCACCGATTGGAAACAAACGAATAGGCTTGCCTGGAGAGAATCTTTTACAGTCACCACTCAGTCAGTGAGCTTTCGGGTCGCACCCACGAATCACCACCATGAACCTGTGAACTCCCAGTGCGCCATCACGTCTTCCTCCGCACGCTTGAAGGCCGCTGGCGGACTTCGGCCTAGGCTAGCCATAAATTGGCGATCTGTCTAAGCTGCCCTGCCGCACTCAATTCGTAGCAGCGAGCCACATTTGTCCCAGTCAGCTAATCTACCGATTCAATTTATCGAGTCAGTCCGCTGGTGTCCGTCGGTACTAGCTGACGCCTCTCGTGCGGCGTCTTTGCTCAGAAGACTGGTGAGAGATTGCCGGAGTCGTTCGCGTGCACGGGATAAGCTTGACATCACGGTGCCTGGGGGAATGTTCGAGACCTCAGCAATCTCCCTATAAGACAATCCCTCCAACTCGCGTAGTACGAGCACCTCCCGAAAGTTCATAGGCAATTCTTCCAGAGCGCGTCTGAGCAACTGACTGTCAGCACTCCGCAGCAGCAATGTTTCAGGGTTCATGGAACCGTCGTCTTCACTGTGGATTCCTTCGTCGAACGTCGCTAGTTCCTGTGGCTGGTTTTTCTGGAGCTGGGTGTAACAGGTGTTGCGAACGATCTTGAGCAGCCAGTTACGAGCATCTCCGCCCCGGAAGCTTCCAAAGAATCGGAACGCACGCAAGCAGGCCTCCTGGACCGCGTCCTCCGCGTCCTGGCCATTGCGCGTCAGCCAGCGTGCTAGATTGTATGCTGCATCCAAGTGTGGCAGGACGCTATTCTCAAAATTTCCGGGGCTGGTTTGCTCTTCCATTTAGATTCCTATACTTGGTTGCGGGCTAAGGAACATCAGCTGAGTTTCCTTAAGCATCGCACGACCATCTCATCGGAAATCAGCGCAAGCCGTGTGCCGCTGGCGAAAGCTGATGGGTTTCTAGTCTATCGTATTGAGAAAGTACGATTTGTGACGGAGAGAATAGTGACCGGAAAGGTGGACCACCACGCTTGATTCCTAGTTTGCTTATTCTGTGGCGAAGCGTATTAGGATGCAGATTCAGAATTCTCGCCGCCCCGTTCGGTCCCTCGACAACTCCGCCGGTTTGCTTCAGCACAGCCATGATGTAACCACGCTCCACGTCTTTCAGAGTAGAGAGAGCGGGAGGTGCTGGGCCGGAATATGGAGCCGCTTCAGATTTAGAAGATCCTTCCGGAGCCTGGGAGAGGACTCCGCGCGCAGAAATCGGAGCAAGATCAGGTTTCAGCTCGAGAATCGGCTGTTGGCACAGAATAACTGCTCGCTCGATGATATTTTGCAGTTCTCGAACGTTCCCGGGCCAGGAGTAGCCGGAGATCCGGTCCATCGTGTCTTGGGATATTCCTTCGATGTTCTTGCCGAGCTTCTTCGAGTAGTGGAACACAAAGAACGTCGCGAGTTTAGAGATATCAGAGCGCCGCTCGCGCAGCGGGGGTACCTCAACGGGAAAGACGTTCAGACGGTAAAAAAGGTCGTCGCGGAAACTGCCGGTCTTGATGGATTCCTCCAGGTTTCGGTTTGTAGCAGCGATAACCCGCACGTTCACGCGCACAGGCTGGCTACTGCCCACCGGCTCGAACTCACGCTCCTGAAGAACGCGCAATAGTTTAACCTGGGTTTCCAAAGGCAACTCTCCGACTTCATCGAGGAAGATGGTGCCGCCGTCGGCTAGCTCAAAGCGACCACTCCGGCGATCGAGGGCGCCGGTAAAAGCTCCTTTGACGTGACCAAAGAGTTCGCTCTCGACAAGCCCCGCAGAGATGGCGCTGCAGTTCACCTTCACCAACGGACGATCCTTGCGGGCGCTGCGATCGTGAATCGCCCGCGCGATGAGTTCCTTCCCAGTTCCCGTCTCTCCGTAGATGAGCACGGTAGAGTCCGTTGGGGCAACCTGTTCGACTTTACGCAACACCACCAGAAGGGCGGGGCTGTTCCCAACAATCTCTTCGAAGTTATGCTCTGTGCGGATCTCCTCCTGGAGGTAAACGTTCTCCTTCTCCAGTCTGGCCTTTAACGCCGCGATCTCTTGATACGACTGCGTGTTTTCGACAGCCAGCGCAACTTGGGTCGCTACCTCCTGTAGGAACTCTAGATCGCGTTCTGAATACTGGTTCCTTGTCCTGCTTGCCACGTTCAGAGTGCCGATGCTCTTTCCCCTGATGATTAGAGGAACCAC
>QHZQ01000284.1 GCA_003224725.1 Acidobacteriota bacterium
CTGAAGGCCGTTTTCGGGTTCCCGGGGTAGATCGACCAGGAAAAGGCGGGCCTGCACGCGGGAGACATCCTCCACCCACTCTTCACTCAGGGAATTTCCTAAATTCAAAATTTCCAGCTCTATCCGAGCCTCGTCTACCTTACCTAACACATGTCGATATTCTTTCTTGAGACGTTCGTCGGAAAGCATCACAACTGTCTTTAATCCGTCGGTCATGTTATTTTCGAACCCTTCTGCAGGTGATAGTTTCAATACTTTCTCGGACCAGGACTCTCACGACTGCCTTCCCGGATGCGTCTGACGCCACTCTCGTTTTCATTAGCCCCGCCCTTCAGCCCCGGGGAGGTGGCCTCGCGCGAAGTTAAGAACTCAACAACAAAAGTCCCAGGGCTGAAGTACGAGGCTAATGAAATATTGACAGATTTTGGAAGGCTGGCTGACACCACGCCGAAATATGCACTGCATTTTGAATTGATAAGGCATCGAATCCGCCCGTGGCCCGCGTTCCCTCTATAGGTTATGATATATAAAGTCGGGAAGGGGGAACGTGCGCTTGTTCAACACGGCCGCCAGCACTCGCGAGTTCGCGGCTTCCAGGCTCTGCTTGGCTTCTCGCGCCGTCTCGCGGCGCGTGGAATTTGCCTCCAGCACCAAGACTACGCCATCAGCCAACTGCCCAAGCAGGCTTGCATCAGTATAGGGACTTACTGGTGGTGCATCGATTAACACATAGTCGAACGCCGTTCGCAATTCCGTCATTCGTGATCGGAGGGCCTCGGAGGTAAGCAGAACATGAGGATCCGAGGGCGGGGATCCGGAGGTCAACACCCAGAGATTACCTCCCGGTAGTTGCTGCGCATAGCTGCGCAAGGGACCAGACTGAAGCACTGCCTCCGTCAAGCCTCTACGGTTCACGAGGCCAAAGTAGTGGTGCAGGAAAGGCGAGCGCAGGTTCGCGTCCACCACGCACACGGACCCTGTCACCTGGGCTGCCAGGTTCTCACTGGCGCGGGCGCAAACCCAGCTACATCCATTGCCGCGCTCGACACTGGAAAATACGACCGTTCGGGGTGCACCTGTGCCTGGTAGCAGGAACACACGCTGCACGAGTTTGATTTCTTCTTCCTGGATCAAAGAGGCTTGGGCCAGAATTCCACTGCGCCTGCTGCGGGGTTTGCTTACCTTCCGAATCACTCGACGACGGAAAGTGGGACGCTGGGACATCTTCCGAACCCGAAGTTGAGCCAAGGGGCCAAGCAGTAAATGAAGTATCTTGATCAAGGGAGTAATCGTCTGCACACGGCTATGAACCCTTGGAGTCGGTTGCGGAGAGACGCTGCGATCGGTTGGCGTCGTCGCCCGGCTGGAGGGCTGGAACAAATCCTGTTCCTCCTCGGCCCGGTGTAAGTGGGCGACTTGGGTGGCTCGGGCGACGACGTCTTCTGCAAACAAGTCTTGCTCCTTCTTGGCCTTGCGCAAAAGCTCGAAATTTCTACTCATGGTCAATTCTCCTGAGAGGTTTGGCCTTGTTGGCTCGGTGCTGACTCGGGTCACCACTCTGGACTGCCCCAGGGCTCCGGGGGAGCCTAATCTGTTGGCCGACTTTGAGAAAGTTAGGATCCCTTAATTCCGGATTAAGGTCACAGATTTCCTTGGTGAGCTTAGGGCTAGAATGCCCCAAATAGCGCAGGCTGATCTTTTCCAGCGTCTGATTTGGCTCCACCCGGACAGTCAGGACTGGCGGAGAACCTGCTTTGCCCAGCGAGCTGTGATCGGAGGGTGAGGTAGTGCCCGGCAGGTTTCCAAGAAAGAAGATTGAAAACGAGCCAACCAGGACCAGCAAGGCGGCTAGGACAGTGGCAAGAAATGTGAGTTGCCTCACCCCCCTTTTCTCCGCCGGTTTGCAGGAAGTCTGCGCTGCCGCTGGAGAACCCAAGGAATTCGATGGGTTGGTGGCGGCGTGCTGTTGGCAGACAAGTGGCTCCAGATCCAAATCGGCCACCACCTCCTCGACAATCGAAGAGTCAATCGTCCTGCAATTTAGCGTGTAGCCCAGCGACAGGGCACTAAAGCAAAGGTTATTGATGCTTCGCGGGATCCCTCCGCTTCGTTCAGCAATCATGGCCTGTGCGTCAGGTGTGAACAGCGGACTGCCTTTATAGCCAGCTACCAAAAGCCTATAATCGATATAATGACTGGTCTCGTCGGCGGGCAAGGGATCCAGGTGGCTCAGAACCGCGATACGCTGCCTCAGTTGGGCCAAGCTAGGGCGCGACAGTTTGCCGGCTAGCTCCGGCTGCCCGGCTAGAACGATCTGCAACAATTTCGTGCTCGGCGTCTCAAAATCCGACAGCAGCCTCACCGTCTCCAGCACTGAGTCTTCGAGATTCTGAGCCTCGTCTATGAACAAGACGACGCGCTTGCCTGCGTTTGATTCCTGCAATAGAACTTGGTTCAATTGCGCGTGCATCCTCACAAGATCCTGTTCCGGGCTTTCTATCCCCAGGTCATACAACAAGTAGCGAAAAAGTTCGCGCGAACTACATTGGGTTTGGAACAGGAAGACGGTCCGAGCGGAGGTTCGCCATCTCTCCAGAAGCTGGAACAGCAGAGTGGTCTTGCCCATACCCGGCTTGCCGATGAGCGCCATAAATCCCCGTCCCGACTCTATGCCATACACTAAAGAGGCTAAGGCCTCGCGGTGCGTCTGGCTGAGATACAGGTAACGCGGGTCCGGGGTCGAGCCGAACGGTTGTTCACGCAGTCGATAAAAATCCAGAAACATGGGTTCTACCCTGCTTTCTTCGGCATGGCCGCGGCGACGGGAATCTCTAAGAATGCTTCGACCTCCTGGGGCGTCCGGAACGACGGGTCCCAGTAGTCCAAAGCAAGAGCAGACCCCACGCTCACCAAGGTCGCTAGAATTCCGCCCAGGATCAATATCAACAGTCTGGGGGGACCCGAGGGCAGGAAGGGGACAGTCGCCGCCTCGGCGATGGCCACATTCATAATCCGTTGGCGGTCAAGCGCACCCGAGATGCGGGCTTCTTCCTGCTTCCGGAAGTAAACCATGTAATTCTGTTCCGCCAACTTGGCATCCCGCATCAGATCCTGCTGGACGAATTCCACGCGGTCCAGCCGGCGGGTTTTTTCCCGATAGGTCTGAAGGGTTTGGGCGGATGCTGTGGCACGCGCCTGCAGGGTTGCCAGCTCCGATTTAGCCTTGGCCAATTCCGACCTGGCCCACTCGTAAGTCGGATCTCGATCGGTGGTTTCTTCAACCAGCGGCATCTTCTCCGAAGCAGCGATGGCGGCGCGAGTCTCCGCAATCTGCTTTTCGACTTCCCGTACGGGTGGATAGCTGGGCTTGAACGTCCCCAATAGCTCGATATGCTTCAGTTCAAGGGTCAAGAGTGTAGACCGCAGTTGTTCCAGAGGCCGCGAAGAGGTACGAACCTGAGTGGTCATGCGAGAAGGAGTCGACCCGGCTTGTGCCTCGAGAGCTCGAATCCGCTCCTTGGTCGCCACGATCTCGGCCTGCGCTCCTTGTAGGGCAGCCTCCAACTCGGTAAGCTTCCGCAGCGCAATCTCCTTCTCGAGCGGCAGCGAAACGACTCCTTGGTCGCGACCAAAATCGGCCAGACGCCCCTCAACCACGCTTAATCCCTTTCGATATCGCTCTGCTTCCTGCTGAAAGAAGTCCAAGGTTCCAGAAGGGCGATGGACTGCCAGATGCTTTTCGAGATAAAGGTCAGCCAAGGTCTTGAGCACGCGAGCTGAGAGTTGCCGATCGGAAGATGCGTAGGTCACCTTGATCATGCGCGTGTTCCTCAGGGGTTCCACTTGGAGTTGGTCTTCCAATACGAAGACCGCTTGGGCAATCAACATATCTTTGTCCGGCGCCCAACCTATTAGAGCTGCGATACCCATCCGCATGGAGCCCCACCAAGAGTTGTTTTTTGGCTCATGGAGCCCAGAGGAAATGACCACCTTTTCGAGCAAATCCCGGCTTTTCAATAACTCCACCTCAGAGTCCAGATCCTGCTCGGTTACGCCGGGGCCGATCACTTGCAGAGGCTTTTCCTCAGAAGTTACCAGTGGGTCAACGCGCTCGCGCTCGACCAGAATCTTCATTTGCGCCTGGTAGATCTCCGTCCTTCCCAGTGCGTAAAGGGCAACGGCTAGAAACACCCCAAGGAATGAAAGAACGATCAGCCGGCGTTGACGGAACCCAATCGCCAGCAAATCGCGCCCTGTGGGTGAGAAGGCTCGACCGACCTCGGACTTCATTTGATTTTGTTCTTTCATGCTGGATCTCCATCTTCTCCATTCCGGTTCAGAATGGTCTGACGTATGGCACTACCGACAACCTGGGAATAATCGCTTTGATTTTAGCCAAGGCGGTTTTGGGCACGAACAACATGTCTCCAGGCTGCAGATGCAAGTCTTCGCGCAAGTCCGCTGCTTGCAGCATTTTCTTCATATTGAGCTGCTTGACTTCGACCCAATCATCCGACAGCAATGGCCACAGCTTGGGCCACGGTGGTATCACCGCGTAAGTCGTATTTGCCGGGGCGCTCCACCTCTCCGGATGCAATGAAGTAAGGTTTCTCGAAATCCTTGAGATCTACCGTGATGGTTGGCTCTTGGAAAATTTTTGAGTATTCAGTTCGAAGCGCTTGAGTCAGTTCCGGTATGGTCCTTCCTTCCACCCGCAGATCTCCCACGCCGCGCAGGGTGATATAGCCATCGGGATGGACAGTTAGGTTCTGGTTGAATGCTGGCGCATAAGGAAAATTCAATTCGAAGCTGTCGCCCCTTCGCAACTGGTAACGGGGATTTCGGAGTTGGAGCGTAGGCCGGTCTGTTTCTGGCTGGTTTCCTGGGCCCAACGTGGCCTTGCTCTCCTCTGGGGCCTGCGGGCCAGCACTGGAAATGATTTCCGTCTCTCGGTTTTGGCCTACGAAGGTGGAGACGCTGGCCACCAGTAGAACCGCGATCCCTATTAGCGATACTTTCCAATTCGTCTCAGTCATTGGTATCTCTCCAAAGTTTAGAACTCGTTTCCAGTTAGGTGACCGGGCTGGCCGGCAGGACGAATGTGATCCAGAGGCGAAATGGCACTCACCCAGGCGCCATCCAGTTCGACCGCGACAGAGCGCCTTAGGAGGGTGACGGACACAATAAGGCGATGGCATCCTTTGGAATTAGCCACAATGCCTTCCAGGCCACAAAGGGCCCCCTGGTTAATTCGCACCTTCTGTCCAACTTGCAGAAAAGGCCAGGGCCGGGCGGGGAGCCCGCATTGAACTATGGACTGGATGGCCGCAATTTCCTCCTCGTCAACCGGGACAGGCGCTTTGCCGATTCCAACGATGTTAAGGACGCCAGGGGTCTTGAGAATGGGTAGACGGTGTTGTAAGTCGAACCGGCAAAAAAAGTAGCCAGGAAAGAGCGGGAGCTCAAATTCCTTAATGCGGTCCGACCAGTAGCGCTTGCACTTGTATAGAGGTAGAAACCACTCGTAGCCTTTGTGGTTCAAGAGTGAGGCCGTCCTCTTTTCGCAGCGTGCTCTGACTCGTAGCGCATACCACGGCCAAACATTATTCTTGATGTCCATGCTGAACTCTGGGTTGACTACCACGACGGCACCTCCTCTGGTCTAAAGAGGCCCGGGTTATCGGGGCCGGTAATCTCACCCAACCCGCCTGCTCCCACCGGAGGCACCACCTGATTTGTAAACAAGCTACCGCTCTTTGAGTCCCAGCTTCCAGAAATCAATTTTCTGGTTTCAACTGGGTACCGTATCGCTTGCCACAGTACTGACCGAAAATGATCAAGGTTTCTGCCAACCGCTTAGGTTGCGGCTTCTTGAGCATTTGTCCGGCTACCTTCGAAGGTTCGCTCATATCGTTCGATAGATTCCCGGAGCGACTCCAACAAGAACTTCGCACATTTCGGACTCGTGATGATCCGGGTGTGAAGATGGGCTTTCATATTTTCAGGATACAACTGGCCGAAGTCGAGCAAGAACTCGAAGGCATTGTGGCCAACCTTGAAGTAATTCGTGTATCGCCCATCAAGTTTGACGGCAATCTGAGAACCTTCACCTTCCTCGTTCATAAGCACCTCAATATCTGCAGACTCCTGGTCATATTCGCTCGAGTATGAGAAAAGGTGAACAGCTACGAAAATCATCAATCGTCTCGCAAGTTCTCTGCCATCCTTAATGCCTGCAAGGATCTTTTTCCTGAAATGACTGACAGTTAAAGCAATTTCCAGGATTCGATTCTTGAGGAAACTATTGCCTTCAGGCAGGAGTTGTAACAGGTCGTTGTTACACTCATCGAACGGATAGGAGATGGTCAAGTTGAGACCAGTGAAAAGAAATCTTGTGTGAGACACAATAGCTTTCAAAGTCGATGGTTTTCCCAGCGGAGTGGGATAGGATCGAAGGGGACTGGGCATGTCACAGGCTTCTGTCACAACCCCGCCTCGCTGATGGACAAGATGTGACACTGTGCTCTCCAACAAAGAAGAGGCTCCGTCTGGAAAAAAAAGCAAGTTTACTCCTCATACGAAAAGGTAAAGACTCCCAGAAATGTGAGGAACGGGCTCGAGCGGAAAGCTCATTTAGCAGAGCCTTTGGCCTGCAAGATTTTCTCTGGCCTGTCCCTTTCAAGTTTTTCGCTGCTTGTAATGAGATGATATTTCGCCATCTTTCGATATAGAGTCATCCTTGACCACTCCAGCTTGCGGGCAGCCGCGCTTCTATTCCAATTGGTGGAAGAAAGGGCGAAAAGCAAGCGGTCATGCTCAGCATGCGCCAGAGTTTCAGTATTTTTTAAGCGGTTGCGAAAATATGAAGGCAGATCCGCGACAGAAATCCTCCGGGAAGAGATTTTAGCGAAAGCGGCCTCCAAGAGGTTCTTCAACTCCCGAATATTGCCAGGGTAGTCGTAGGCGAACAAAACTTCGAGGGCCTCGTCAGTCAAGCCTTCGACCTCTCGTTGGAATTGGCAGTTCATATCCCGAATGTAATAATCCAGCAACGAAGAGATATCCTCCTTCCGATCTCTTAGGGGAGGCAGGTGAAGCCTGGCCACGTTGAGCCGAAAGTAGAGATCTTTCCGGAACTTTCCTTCTGCCATGCAGGCTTCCAGGTCTTGATTGGTGGCGGCTATGACTCTGATGTTCAGGGAGATGCTCTCCCTGCCCCCTAAACGCTGGAGTTCCTTGCTTTCTATGACCCTCAAAATCTTTGCCTGGGCGTAAGGACTCATGTCACCAATCTCGTCGAAGAAGACAGTTCCGCCATCGGCAAGCGTCAGCTTACCCTCGTTTAAAGAGCTCGCCCCTGTGAAGGCTCCTTTTTCATAGCCGAACAGTTCGCTCTCTAAAAGGCTATCAGGGATGGCCGCACAGTTAATACAGACGAGTGGCTTCTGAGACCTTGGGCTGTACCGGTGAATGAGTCCCGCCGCCAAATCCTTGCCTGTACCGGTCTCCCCAGTGATGAGGACATTGCTGGGAATTGAGGCCACCTGGCTGAGGTAGGCTTTAATGTCCGCCATTGACGAGCTCTCCCCGATCATCTCCTGACCGCCGATGACGTTGGACACGGTTGGCCTGGAGGACGCCGGAGAGCCCGCAGTGGGGATGCCGGAGAGAGATTGGTTGATGGCTAAGACCAGTTCTTCGAACGAGAAAGGCTGTTTGAAATAGTCATTGAAACCCGCTCTCAGTGCGGCAATAGCCACATCTTCGGTGCTGTTTGCCGCGATCATAATGAGAGGGACCGTTCTGTCCCACCGGCGGATTTGCTGGCAGACTTCGAGTGCGTCCCTGTCCCCGTTCTGAAGAGATCCCACCAGGACTACATCCGGGTTCTGGCTTTGAAAGCATCCAAGCACATTACTTTTGTCGTGCCATTCCAAAATCTGAAAACCCCGTCTGCGTAATGGATCCCTTAAGTTTTGAAGCAGGGAACCGTCTTGTCCCACAACCAGAACTACCGGTTTCTTCACAGTAACCTCTTTCAGCTGCTTAGAGAGATGACATTGACAAAGCTTTGTCCTCGTGCGCCGCATAGACAGGCTGGAAGGCCTATCAAGTAAGTTTTAAAACAGCTTTAAAGCCTCCGGTGAAACCTGAGTCATCAGCTTTCCAGAAATCTGTGGCGCGTGAACGCGATGGCCAACCCATAGACGCCGTCCGGCTGGGGTTCTGCACGGAGAACGACACCACGCGCTGCCACCCGTGGAGCAGGCATCTCGTCACTCTTGGCGGTAGAGAGCCGGATCATGATGAATAGCTTCGCGCCCTGCTCGACGGGCTGTGCCAGTCGCAGGTAGACGCCGCCTGTGCTAAGATTGTCGATGACCGTTTCGATTCTGAATGCTTCCCCATTTGTATCCACACCGCGCACTTTTGCAGGGAAAGGCTCATAGATCCGTGGCTTGGTTCGGTGATTGATTTCGCCGTTGTTGGTGAAACGCGAGTCGCTGCTCATGTCCTCCCTCGGACCCGAACCTAAGACTCACTTATGCGAATCTCAATTCCGAAGCTGAGCTTAACCGATTACAAGTAGGTTGCCTCAACGCCTCACCACCAGCTCCCGCCACAAAGGATGAGGAGCGAGGTTTTGGTCATTTCCTCTTCCCTCACCCCGTGTGAGAAGGCTGGAGGCCTGATATGTCTTGAGACAGGTCCGGCCGGGGAAGCCACTCATTCCCATGCACTCCTAGTCGTTATCCTTCAACTTCAAAATTCGGGAAGAGACTTGGCCGCTCTTCGCCTGAGAATCAAGATACACGGATCATGCGAGTGACGCATCGGTGCGGACACCCATTTTTGATGGGCGGATGTGGCCATCTCTTGAGAGAGTGGCATGGGAGGGTCCGTCTATACCGCGTGGCACATTTGTGCCAATTGTCTCTGACCAGATGGATATTTCGTGGGGTCATGCTTAACAGAACTTCCTGGGTTAGAAGTCATTCAATCTTGTAAAGACCTCTCAACATTGTGTGGAGACCCTCGCACCGCCGGCAACTGCAGCAGTCGATCGATTGATGGACTCGGGTGGGTAGGTCCCCTTTGAAGCACTAGCCCAAAATGCAAACGGAGATCACGCGAATCCAGATTTAAGTTCCATGGTCCTAGAAACAGCAGTTCAAGTGACAGCAGAGACCCAGAGAGAATAAGGGAGAGGCTATACCCACTTCACATTTTTTCCTTCACCCAGAAGGTGAATGGGGCCACGGATGACCTGGGACCCACACCCGTAAGACGGAACAGGATGGACAGGATAAGCAGGATAAAAGACAAGAAGCAGTTTCTCATCTTCGCTCCAGGTGCTCTTTTTTCCTGCCCATCCTGTTCCTGTTTATCTTTCTCATTGGGTCTCCTATCCGTGTTAATTCGTGCGGATAGGTGGGCCGATCTCCTTTTTAGCTGTGGCCACTAGCTAGTTTCTGTCGCGAAACTGGTCTTATTCCCCGCTCCGCCAGTCGGTGTCAGATGATATCTCGGGTGGAACGCGCGCTCCGTCTCGCGTTCAACAAGCGTGCGCAGGAGCGCCCGCTCCACCTGGAGCGTTTCGCGACAGAAACTAGCTAGCTTTTTTTGTCTCAGCGTCTCTGCAGTGAAGATAATTGTCTTAGGATGATCGGAAGCACCCAAGCCTGAAGACCAGGATACTGAAAACTTCGGTCATCAGCACACCTTGGCATGCAAATAACTTTTGTTGTACAACCCGTCAAGCCCGCGAAGTGGCACTCGAACAGGGTTTTCCTTATTCGTGCGGATTCGTGTGATTCGTGGGGGCGGTATCCCTGGCTGCGGTTCTGGGAAATTTCAAATATTTTGGGCCAATTAGGGGCTCGTCACCCACGACGATTGTTTCGTAACCCAAGATTTATGATAAGCGCGGCTATCGAGGTGGATTGGCTAGACCATGGCGGTAGGCATAAATGATGAGGTCGAAGCGGTCTGAGAGGTTTAGTTTGCTGAAGATGGATGTGAGATGGTGGCGCACCGTTATCTCACTAATAAACAGCCTGTTGGCGATCTGCTTATTCTTGATTCCCTCACCCACTAGCGTGATGACCTCGCGCTCACGCTTAGTGAGTGTGGCGATTTCTTATTCGCCCTGGCTGACGACATCTCGGCAAGCACTTTCGCCATCATCGAGCGGTCGAGCCAGACCTCGCCGGCCTGGACCTTTTCGAAGGCCTTGATGAGGACCTCGGCGGCTTTCTCCTTGGGCACCACGCCCATGGCCCCAAGACTTACGGCGCGGTGATGGGCCTGAGAGTCGCGGACGCCCGTCAGTATGATGACGCGCGCCTCTCTGGCGGCGGAGAGAAGCTCGGGAAGGAAGTCGAGACCGCTTTCGCGGCCCAGATCAAGGTCGAGCAGGATGATGTCGGGTTGCTCACGGGCGGCGACGGCAAGGGCGTCAGCACGGTTGCCGGCTTCGCCGACCACCTTCAATCCCGCCTTACTTTCGATGAGCATGCGCAACCCTGCCAGAACGATGGCGTGGTCGTCGATGAGAAGAATTCGGATGGGCTCAGTCAGAGGTTTGGGCATAGAAACGGCTAAAGCGGAATTTCGACGACCACAACAGTGCCAGTGCCGTACCCTCCCTTCGGTTCAACGTAGGCTCGGCCGCCAAGCGCCTCCGAGCGTTCTGTGATGGAGTGTGGAGTAAACGGCTGGGGTGTCTCTCCCGGGGCTAGGTCATTCTCAATTCCCAGGATGAGATGGCCGTTGTGACATCCCAGGTGGATGGTAGCCTGCGTGGCATGGGTATGCCGCCTGATGTTGCTCAAACCTTCAGCCACAATCTGGAAGGCCTCGGCAGCCAGTCGATCGGCGACGCGAACATTCGTTTTGGCCGCCACCTGCACGCCAATCCCGGTTGCCTCGGAGAACTTTCCGGCGAAACGCTGCACCGCCGACAGCAAGCTGCCCTCGTGCTCGCCGCTCTCCTTGAGCTTGTTCATGCAGGCGCGAAGCTCTGCGATGCTGACATCGGTCATGTTGATCAGCCGTTCGATGTCCCGAGTTACGTCTGCCCCCTGGTTGGCAAGTTTCCAGCGTATGGAAGCCAGCCCTATTTGGAGTCCAATGTAAGGCTGGATGACGCTATCGTGAAGGTCACGTGCAATCCTTTGGCGCTCCTCCTCCGCCGCATTCGAGGCGAGCTGATCCACCAACCGGATGTTATCAATGACCGGCATAACGTGATCTATGACCTGGAGAAGAAAGTCCACGTCCGAGTCGTTAAAAGCGTACCGGCGGCGCGTGGTGAGGTACAGCCGGCCAACACTCTGGCTGCGGAAGCGCAGCGGCACAGTGACAAAGGAATTGGCGTCGAGCGTGACCGCAACGGCTTCGCACGCTTCCTTCCCTTCCACCGAGCGCTTGCCCTTGGTTACATCATAGGCGTAGTAGCTCGTGCCCAAGATCGCCCGCCAGGCCAGCTCGTTGCTGTAGACCACTGCGTGCTCGCCCGGCAGCAAGAGTAACAATTGGGCCGGTTCCACCGCGATAGGCTCAGCGATTGTCGAGGCCTCCGCATCGCGCCGGTCGGCTCGGCGTAGACTATAGGTGCTTGTGGTGGCATCGGGTGTAATGAGCAAACAGGCTTCTGCGTCGTAGAACTCGCGCAGGTGCTCCATGAGAGAGCCGATTGTTCGGTCAATTCCGAAGCGTGGATTGGAAAGGGAGGTGATCTCTTTAAGCAGTGTCAGCCGGCGCTTGAGCCTAACATCGAAGCCGCCCCAGTAGGCTATCATGTAGCCCAACACTAACAAGCAGATGGCGCGAAACAGGAAGCGGTCTAGCTCAGAGTCCGTCCATGTTGACCTGGTCCCCAGGCCCACAACAGTAAAAATCACAGTCGAAACCACAGCAACCCGCAACCCTGATAGGAAACCTCGCCAAAAGGAGGCTACGAAGATCGGGAAATAAAAACCATAGGAAAAGATCCAATTCGTGCCGCTGCAGAGCGAGATCAAAACTGCATACCAGCCAACATCAATCCAATGCACCCAGGGTTGGAGCGACCTGGGAAACAAGCTGCGACGCAGCACTAAAGTATAAAGAGCGGTGCTATAGGCTGCGTAGAGGAAAAGTGTGGCATAGGTGAAGGCGACGAACCGGTCAGGCTGCGACGGGAAGACGGCGATAATCAGTAGCGCCGACACGGCCAGGATAAGCCTCATGGAGGCAATCATGCGATTGTCGATCCACTGGGTAGTCAGCCTGTTAGTGAGTGAGGCGGTGGGAGACATGTTTGCCTTTGGTATGAGCACGTATTTCCGACGTCTTGGCCAACCGACGACAGCGGAACAAGAATCGTAGACGAATTGGCGGTAGTCCTCGAATCC
>QHZQ01000285.1:0-1064 GCA_003224725.1 Acidobacteriota bacterium
CGGATTGGCCTCACCATCCAGCCGGATTGTACGCAATGTTTGTAGACTCCGCCCTCGCTTACTTCGCCTACACAGGTGACTCGGAGGTCTTGGACAGGGTGCGCGAGATGCTCGATTACCAGCTCGCTCATGGGACCACTCCGTCAGGTTGGGATTGGGCCAACGTTCCCTACGCCAGTTCGGATGCAGATGCATTGGAATATTTCGGAGCCGACGATAGGTACTATTGCAACAAGGAAGACAAGCTCAACTTCGCTTGTGGTGTGGGCGATGGTCACTATGTGCTGGAGCCCGATAAGATCGGCGAACTCGGCCTGGGGTATTTGAGGTATTACCAACTAACAGGCGAGTCGAAGTACCGCGAGGGTGCCATTGCCTGCGCCAATGGGCTGGCCGCCCATGTCCGTCCCGGTGACCTGACACATTCACCCTGGCCGTTCCGAGTGTTCGCTCACACAAATGTTCCGCGAGAGGAATACACCTCAGACGTTATCGGACCCGTTAAACTTTTCGACGAGTTGATACGCCTCGGCCTTGGTAATGTGACTGCCTATCGGCGCTCTCGCGGGACGGCCTGGGATTGGATGATGAACTTCCCCATGAAAAACAACCTCTGGGGAGCTTACTTCGAAGACGTGGCCTTTGACACGATCCTTGAAAACTGGAATCAATATTGTGCGCTCGAAACAGCCCGTTACCTGCTGACGTACCCGGAGACAGACAGCGATTGGAAAAGTCACGCAGTGGGACTCATTGGCTGGGCAGAGAAGACTTTTGCAGTGGATGTCAAGGCCACCGATCGCTACCGCTGGGTCCAGCTCGAACCCATACAATACGGCCGGCAGTGGGGAGCCAACGTCATCTCTGAACAAACGCGGGACGACATGAACAAGATGGGCAGCCACACCTCACGCTACGCTTCCTTGTGCGCTTTGTGGTACGAGAAAACCGGCGATGAGAGTTTTAAGGAAAAGGCCTTTCGCTCCTTCAACTGGGCCACTTACATGGCCCATGAGGACGGGCTGATTACTGAGGCTATGGCCGAGCCTGAGTTCTGGTTCTCC
>QHZQ01000285.1:1080-1954 GCA_003224725.1 Acidobacteriota bacterium
CTATATTCGCCATTTTTTCTCCGGCATGGGTTCAGTTCCTGAATGGGCGCCGCCCAAGGAAAACCATCTCCTTCGATCCAGTTCGGTTGTGCAGAAGATTCAATACAAGTCGAGTGAGATCAGTTACACGACGTTTGACCCGGAGGCCGATGAGGTCTTGCGGGTCGCCTTCACGCCGACACGCATTACCGCGAATGGAGCGGCCTTGGCACGACGTTCCGACCTGATGGAACCTGGCTGGGTTTTCGATGCTTCCACCGGCGTGCTACGCGTCCGTCACCAGAAGGCTAAGAATATTGTCATTAGTGGGAAGTGAGGTTTGTTGCCTCAAGCCGAGAATAGAGGGTAGAGGATCGAGGATTGCGAGCCGAACTGGCATCAATTTTCCATTCCTCTTCCTCGATCATCCTAAAAACAGCGGTTCAAGCACCGCAGAGACGCGGAGACGCAGAGAGAATCATAGAGGAAACGTATAGAGGGTCTGAGATCTCACGTTTTCGTTTTCACCCAGCAGGTGAATAAAAATGCAGTCACCGACATTCGGATAAAGTAATTCAGTTTCCTTGGATTCATGACTGTTGGCAGTTCTCAGAGGACAACCCTCTGCGTCTCCGCGTCTCTGCGGTGACCGTTAGTGCCGTTTCTAGGATCATCCATCCTCAATCGTCGAATCTTCGGCCTGTCTCTGCATTAGACAAATTCTGTTCAAAAGGAAGACTCATGCCAACGAAACTCCGCAGCTCAGCCTGGTTTGAGACTCACGACGAGGTAGGGTTTCTCCATAGGGCGGCCCTTCGTTCCGAGGGTTTCACGCGCGAAGCTTTTGCTGGTCGACCGGTGATTGGAATCTGCAATTCCTGGAGCGAGCTCAACA
>QHZQ01000285.1:1987-7842 GCA_003224725.1 Acidobacteriota bacterium
GGTCAAACGAGGTGTTTGGGCGGCTGGAGGCTTTCCGCTCGAGTTTATGACGATTTCGCTGGGAGAAGAGCTGATGATGCCCACGGCTATGCTCTATCGCAACCTGATGGCGATGGACGTCGAAGAGATGATCCGTTCCAATCCCCTGGACGGAGTCGTGCTCCTGTGCGGATGCGACAAGACGACTCCGGCGCAACTCATGGGCGCGGCCAGCATGGACCTGCCTGCTATCATGGTTTCGGGGGGTCCCATGTTGCGCGGTATGTGGAAGAATGAAGAAATGGGCTCGGGCACCGACGTTTGGAAACACTGGGACGAGCGCCGGGCTGGCCGCATCAGCGAGGAAGAGTGGACGGAAATGGAGGGTTGCATTTCTCGCAGTCCGGGTCATTGCATGACCATGGGCACCGCTTCCACCATGACCAGCGCTGCTGAAGCGCTTGGGATGATGCTTCCCGGCTGTGCCAATATTCCGGCGGTGGATTCGCGGCGACATGCCGTGGCGGAGGCTAGCGGACGCCGTATCGTGGAGATGGTGAAGGAAGACTTGCGACCGTCAGGCATTCTCACTCAGCCAGCCTTTGAAAACGCCATCCGGCTCTGCATGGCCCTGGGCGGATCCACCAATGCCGTAATCCATTTGATCGCTATTGCCGGGCGACGCGGCATTCCACTGCCGCTTTCCAAGTTTGACGAGCTCTCTCGCTCCACGCCCTACCTGGTCAATGTCCGTCCTTCCGGCAAGTACCTGATGGAGCATCTCTATTACGCGGGCGGCGTGCCGGCGGTGATCAAAGAAATTTTGCCGCTGCTGCATGGAAATGCACTCACCGTAACCGGCAACTGCGTGGCCGAAAACGTTGCCAATGCCCAGTGCTACAACCGTGAGGTCATTCGTCCTTTGCAAGACCCGCTCCACCACGAGGGATCGTTGGCCGTGCTTTTCGGCAATCTGGCGCCCCATGGCGCGGTGATGAAGACTTCGGCAGCCTCGCCCTCCCTGCTCCATCACATTGGCCGCGCCCTGGTTTTTGAAAACTACGAAGAGATGCTGGCTCGGGTTGATGATCCCAGCCTGGACGTGGATCCTTCAACGATCCTGGTGCTCAAGAATGCGGGGCCAGTCGGTGCGCCCGGGATGCCTGAGTGGGGGCAAATCCCGATTCCCGCCAAGTTACTGAAGCAAGGCGTTGAAGACATGGTCCGAATGAGCGACTCGCGCATGAGCGGGACAAGCTTTGGCACGGTGGTGCTGCACATCTCACCGGAATCGGCTGTGGGTGGGCCGCTCGCCGCTGTCCAGGATGGGGATCAAATTCACCTGGATGTGGAGAAACGCCGTCTGGACTTGATGATTTCGGAGCAGGAAATGAAGCGTCGCTTGGAGAGCTGGCATCCGGCCCCGCCTCGCTTCCGTCGCGGCTATTACACCCTGTTTCTTGAGCATGTCTTGCAAGCCCACGAGGGTTGCGATTTCGATTTTCTCCGCGCTACTCCGGAGGACGTACCTTATGAACCCCAAATCGGCCGGTCGTAAAGCGAAGCCGTAAGCTGAAAGACGAAGTTAACCACAAAGGCACTAAGGACACCAAGAAGACAGAGTTAAAGTTTCCTCAAACAGTCGACACCGACCAACCAACTGAAAAAAAGCCTGGGAGTGGAGTGCTCCGTTTTCCCGTGTCCTTCTTTTCTCCCTTGTACTAGCAAAACCGCAATTTTTTGTTTTTTAGAAAGATTTTATATTCCAGTCGTAGCGAGCAACCTGAGACCGCCGAGAAGTGCCGTTCTGTTGGCAACTGACCCCTCACCCGTCCTTCGGCCACCCTCTCCCCACGGGAGAGGGGCTGGGGGTGAGGGGGCAGCCTGACCCTTCACAAATTTGACCGAACTGTGAACTTCGTAGCCACCAAGTTAACCCTAGAGCTCAGACGCTGAGGCTGATGAGTGGCAAAGAAGCTCGACCATAGCAATCCGTGTGATCTGTGTTAATCCGTGTCCAGATTTGTTTTTCGTCATGCTAGGGCATAGTTCAGACATTTGTGGGCTGGCCATTGCGTCCCACTTCTTTCTCCCTATCTCCGTGTCTCGGTGGCTTTTCCGATCCCGGCGACTACTTCAACTCATGAGCCGGATCCCGTGTCGGTGAAAAACCGGGTTCCGGTTCTTCCTGCAAATCCTGCGTTGCGCGGCCTAATTCAATGAGCTGCCGGGCCATCTCGCGCTTGCGTTCCGACTTCTTTTTCGCCAATTGCTCGAATTTGGCTATCTCCACTTTGGCTTCCTCATCCCGTCCTAAGCGACGATAGGCCTTAACCAGGTGAAAGTGGACTGAGTCTTCTTCCGGAGCCAAGCGCACCACCCGTTGAAACTGTTCCACTGCCTTTTCTGTTTCCCCCGCGCGAGCCAAGACGCGGCCATAGGCTAAAACCGCCTGAGGAAGGTTTGGATTCAGGCTTACGGCACGTTCGAGGTAAGTTCGAGCTTCCTGTGGCTCCCCGTGAAGGGTGAGCTCTCCGAGTTTCCACAGAGCCAAAGAGTCATCAGGATTGATTTGCAATTCCTTCTTGAATTCTTCAGCCGCCTCGTCGTACTTGCCTGTCCTTGCGTAAGCGCTTCCCAAAGCGTAGTGAATGCCTACTACGTCAGCCTTTCCGCGTAAAGCCAGAGCCTCTTTGTATTTCTTAATGGCGGTTTCGTCATCATTGCGCGCTTCAGCGTCTTGGGCCAGTAATAACGAAAACTGATAAGACTGCGGAGCAACTTCACCCAGACGATTTACAGTCCCCAGCATCTGCTTCATATAAACCAGGCTCAAATTGTAGAGCACGTCGGGATCGTCAGGTTTGGATTCTGCCAACTTCTCCAGGGTCCTGGCCGCGGCCCGATAATCCCGCATTTGGAGCTGGGATTTTGCCAGATAAAGAAGAGCAGTACTATCGGCTGAATTCAAGTGCAAAGCGGCTAGGAAAGCATCGACAGCCTTATGCAGTTCGTTTAGGTTGTAGAAGGCTAAACCCAGCATCGCGTGGGCTCCAGCCAAGCGGGGATTGAGTTTCAGAGCCTTCTCGAGTACCTCCACGGAATCCCGATACTTGCGTTGCATAAAGTAAACGATGCCCAGATTGTGGTAGGCATTGGCGAGTTGGGGCGCATGCCGAATCACCTCCAAATACTTTTGTTCGGCTCCGACCAGATCTCCCCGTGCGCGGGCGGCCTGGGCTTCCTGATAGAGCTGGCGGACGTCAACTTCCGGCTCGGTAGGATGTGCCTGCAAGACTAGGGAGCTGACCAGAATCGCGAAAAAAGAGATTGTAGAGTAGAGTCTGGAGCCTCCGGAAACGCGGGCGCCGGCAGGCAGCAGGCAAATGGCTTTCATTTAAAATCGAGGGTAGCACGCATTTTGAGTACCAGTCAATGGACCGGCATAAGAGCCAAGACAAGGCCCAGTTACCCTGTGAATGGCGATGGAAGCCTCACAGAGCTTGCAAAATGAAGATATCCATTTCGAAGAATCGAAAACTGCTGTCGATCCTCGATCCTGTACCCTCAATCCTTAGTTTTTCGTTCTCTGCGCTTCCGCGTCTCTACGCGAGCGTGGGCTTTTGCTGGAGACAATCCTCTTTAAGCCTGGCTCTGCGTCAACGATCTTTCAATCTGACCGAGAGTCAACGCAATGTCGATTTGACTGTGGGCAAAGGAAATGGAGCACTGTTTGGTCGCCAGGGGAAAGAAGTAAACCCCTTGGTCGATGACTTGTCTGCGCAGGCGTGTGTCCAGCTCAAAGTCATGATAGCCGGCTAAATCGTGCCAGTCGATGGGTGGGTGGTCCATGAAGTAAAGGCAGAAAGCCGACCCCTGCCGACAGACCACCGCCTTCATTCCCAGCCGGTGGATGATGTTTCCCAGACCCTCTTCCATGAGCTCTCCTAGCTGTTCAACCCAGCGATAAACCTCACCCTCGTTCATCAGCAGCCGTTCGATGGTGGCAATGGCGGCCATCGTCGGCACGGGATGAGCGTTATAGGTGCCTGCCAACAGCACCCGCTTCGACGGTTCCGGGTGGACGAACCAGTTCATGAACTCTTTTTTCCCTCCCAGGACCGCCATCGGATAACCGTTGGCTACCGCCTTGCCAAACACCACCAGGTCGGGCCTGACCCCCGCCAGACTGGCATATCCGCCCAGCGCATGGCGAAACCCCGTCTTCACTTCATCGAAAATCAGCAGGAAGCCGTAGCGATCCGCCAACTTCCGCAGCCCTCCCAGATAGCCAGGTTGTGGCTTGACGATCCCAATATTCTGCAAGATAGGCTCGGTAATCAGACCCGCCATCGGGTAGTTCTCGCACACATAGGCCACCGAGGCCAGGTCATTGAAATTCACGGTGTGCACCAGTTTCTGGTGTGCGGCCGGAACCCCGGCGCTGATGGGCTGATAGGGATATTCCCCTGGAGATAGCCGGGGGCCCAACTGGTCCAGCGGGGTCATTAGATTACACGAGACATCGTTGTGCCAGCCGTTGTAGCCTCCCTGCATGACAATGAGGTGATCCCGCCCCGTCACCGCCCGGGCCAGCCGAATGGCCTGATAAGTCGCCTCACTGCCCGTGTTCAGTAATTGAATCGACTCGACGGACGGCACGTGCCGGCAAATCAGTTCGGCCAACCGCCCTTCCAACTCGGTCGTTCCCGACCCGTAAAGACTGGCGCCCTGCCGCAAGACCCGGATGACCGCTTCGGTGACATAGGGATCATTGTGTCCCAGAAAGTGAGGAGCAAAGGCGGCGTGGTAGTCGATGTAGCGGTTGCCATCGGCATCCCAGAGGTAGGCGCCTTCACCTCTGACAAAGACAAGCTCCGGCTGAGTCGCGCGATTGACCGAAACGACTCCCCCCGGAATGAAGCTGCGGTTTTTCTTCAAGATCTCGGCCGATTTCGGATAGGCTTGCATAAGGTGTTTCCTTTGAGGATTGACATTTCCCTGGCTCTGGGGATATACACAGACCCCATCTTCGTTTCCTGGAGGTCTCGTGTCAGCCCAGAAACAATATCAGCGAAGTTTTCAAATCGCAATGCTTTGTTCTTCTCTGAAAAGAGCATTCCCGCTCCTTTTTCAAGGAGAGAGTCAAGGGGAGGTTAGCGGGACGGCGCGCCTTGACCCCCCTGAAGTCCCTCCTTGTCCAAGGGGGGACGGACGTTTTCATTCCAGGTGGCGCTGCTATGTGGCATGGGCGATTCTCCTGCTTCTTCTGTTGGCCGTGCCATCGCTCCCACAGGTCCGCTCCACGTCCATCGCCCTCAATGTCCAAGAGGACCTGGGTCCAATGGAAATAGACCGATTTGGTTTGGGTCAAGGGGGTCTCTCCGACGTTCCCATGTGGGAGGATCGAATTCCCGAGATCCGCAGTTTGCATCCTCGTCTGATTCGTCTGTTTGTCCAGGAGTATTTTGATGTCTATCCGAGAAAAGGAACGTACCACTGGGAAACACTCGATCGATCCGTACAAACGATTTTTGCTGCAGGAGCTCAACCCTTGATGTGCATTGCCATCAAGCCAAAGCGACTCTTTCCAGCTATCAATCAGGATATTGTCGAGCCCAACAACTATGCCGAATGGGAAGAGCTGGTTTACCAGATGGTCAGGCACTTTAAAGAAGAGCCAAAACGAATCCTATACTGGGAAGTCTCCAACGAGCCCGACATTGGCGAAGATGGTGGATGTCCGAGCCGATTCACGGCCCAGAACTATCCGCGATTCTACGAGCGCACAGCCAAAGCTATTCTGCGGGCAGACCCGGCTGCCAAAGTGGGTGGTCCGGCGCTCGCTAACTGGCAAAGCCCCATTCTGCGAGCCT
>QHZQ01000285.1:7934-8560 GCA_003224725.1 Acidobacteriota bacterium
AGTTTCCCAGCCTGCACTGTGAGACCATCCTCAATGAATGGAATATGTCGCTAAGCCATCCAGTCCTCGAACTGCGCTTTCAACCTTGCTTTATTGCCGAAGTGGCCTTCCAAATGTTTGCAGCCAAGCTGGACTACTCCTGCTACTATCACATTCGTGACTATCACGTCAGCGCGGAACAGTTTGGCCGCTTCATGTCTCCTCACGGAACGCTGTTCATGGCCCGATGGTGGAACGATATGCCTCAGTTCGATGGTCTCTTTGATTTCCAGAATGTCCTGCGGCCCGCTTTTTTCACGTTCCGGCTCTTGAGTCGTCTAACGGGGAATCGGCTGGCGGTAGAACCGGCAGCGGAAGAGGCGCCACCTCATCTCATCGCGACCCTGGAACCTTCGCGGGATCGCATTAACATTCTCATCTGGAATTTCGCTTTGGAAGCGCCTTCAGGAGTGGATGTTCTTCTGCAATTGAGAGGATTGAGTGATCGATGGAGACTGTGGAAGACGCAGCTCGACGCTTCAACAGCCAGCAATGACGAGAACCATCGTTTGCGGCGCGAGTCTTTGCCTGACGTGTCGTCAGAAACGCCGGAGGTGAGAGTGCAATTGGGCGCTTACGAAGTCAGC
>QHZQ01000285.1:8645-10794 GCA_003224725.1 Acidobacteriota bacterium
CTTCGGCCACCCTCTCCCCCAGTGGGGGCGAGGGAGTTAAGTGGAGTGTTACTTTCCCCCTCGCCCAGCGGGGAGAAGGGCCAGGGGTGAGGGGAACGGCCAACCGTTCGCCGGATCCATTCTTTCCCACCTTCCCATCATTGCCCTCTCCAACTGGCATCACTTGCTTGTCTTTCTTTTGGCTGGACGACGCAGAATCTTTGGATGCGGATCAGGCAGTTTGAAAGTTTGTTCAGGGCTCATCACCCAATCCGGCATTGAATTAATCAAGGGTTGCAGTTCAGATTCTGGTGACGCGACAAGCAGCATACGCGAGGAATGGTCGAGGACAGTCGTGTTGGGCAGTGCGCGAATGCGCTCGACATCCAAATCCGGCTTAGGCCCAGGGCCCTTGTAGCGCAAGATATATCGCTCCATCTGCGTCATGGTATCAAAGAAACTCTGTCGTTCAAATCTTGACGAGTCCCTGTCCTTCAAAATTGGGCCCGAAGCCCAGACTCCTGGCTTTTTGAAACACAGCCTTGGCCAGTTTATCCGACCGGGCCTGATCACGACTCTGCTCTCAGGTCCATAGCTTCCTGCGGAGACAACTCGACCAGCTTCGCTCCGTTTTCACGCACAGAATCAAGGACGCGCAGTCTGAGTTTCGGCTTCGAAATTCTCTCGGAAGGTGGAGGCACAACCGACAGGGCGTGGAGCGACCTTAGAAAGGTTGTGGTTGCAGGATTTGCGGTTTCGCCGGTTTGAACCCCGTGCGAGGGAAGCAAAATAAACTTCTGCACGTCAGACGTAGGCAGATGTACACCTTGTCCAGGCAATGCACAGAGTGGGTGCCGACAAACTTGTGGGTAATGACAGAAGCAATAGCCTCGTAGAGGCGAAATATTTATAGATCACAGGCCCAAAAAAATGTACAGAGCTCCGTAGGAGCGTCATGACGCCCCGCTGGGGCTTGAAGCTTCAGGAGCGTAGGCGTCTTTCTATAAAGATACCGCCTCTACGAGGCTCCATTCGCCTCAAGGGGCACAGGCCTGCATTTCAGGAAATAACCCACAAATTTGTCGCCCACGTCTCAGAGTCTAACCTAAGTATTAAGGGTTTGAACGGAATAGGAAGTGATTCCTAGAGCCGTAGAGTGGCTCGGCGGCTGCCGCCGCGCCGTCCTGGGGCTTTCTTCAACGAGCGGCGCTTAATTCATCTGTACCGTCCGCTGCTTCCCTGGCAATTTGGCGATATCGGTCAATCGCGCTCCAAAAGGTTTTACGAGCCTCTTCCCGTTCATGGGCGGCAATTTTTTCATTCCGCGCCCGCCAGAGTTGCTCAATGGCCGCGATGCACCACAGCGCACTCTTGCGCGAAGCACGAATCGGCTGATCGCCAATGATCACGTTGACCGGGTTGGTATGCATTTGCGGGAAGTGGCGCACCGCGACCCAACTGCTTCGATCGATTCTTACCGAAAATTCCAGCTCGTGCTCCTGGTCATCGGCAGGCACTTTTTTCGAGGCCGCCGTCTGGCCATTGATCACCAGCTCCACCAATCTCAGTCGCGGGTCCAACCGGCTCGAATCGGCCGACGAGAGTGGCTCGTGAAAATTCACCGTATCGCCAATCAACCTTTTTCCGCCTGCGGGAAGAACACCTCCATAGGCAACTTCCAGAGGCGTCTCGGATGAGAAGGCGACTTTGGTCCTGATCTTCACAGTTTCCGGTTGAGCCAACCGGATCTCATCTCCGGCAGACTTGCCGTTCGCGGTAAATTCCAAGGCGTGAGCATATCCGTCCGAAACATAGGATCGCCCGCGGACAAGCCCCTCGCACCAGGCTGTGTAATCGATTCGGTCCACTTTGCCAAGCTGGACGTACGTACGGCCTTGTCCCACGCGAGTGCCACTCATGCAGGGGAAGTCGGTTTCGCCAGCCGCTTTCAACGGGAAGCCACAATTGAGAAGGTGATACCAACAGTTCCATTCCAGGAGCCGTGCCGTGTCCATCGCACTGATGAAATTGCAAACACCGAGAGCCGTCGTGACAAATATCTCTTGCGCCCCTACACTGTTGAGTTCCGGGACGGCCAGATTCGGCAGTTGATCCGCCACGCGATCCAGGGACTTGACTAACTCCGTCTCACTTATGGCTCCATCCCGGT
>QHZQ01000285.1:10853-11899 GCA_003224725.1 Acidobacteriota bacterium
GTTCCGCTCTGAGGCGTTTGGCCGCGGCGGCCGGATCCACTTGCAGACCGCTCCCCGAGTGCGCATAGCCGGTGTACGCTGCCTGTGCCTTGGCCCATCGCAACACGGGAGTCGTCCAGGTGGGCCAGCCTTTAATTCCATCAGCGCCAGGATAAATCTGCTCTTGGAGGTTCAGCAGGCAAACATGACCCAGGGCCTCCGAACCAAATCCGCTCACTTCAATATCGTATTTCATCAGCCAAAACGGCTCGCTGATGCGATCGACCCCTGGAGAGAAGAACTGCCGTTGATAATTGAAGCCATAGCCCCAGGTCAGAATGCTTCCCACGTTCAGTCCTTCACCTTTAACCTGCAGAAACATCTCCCGGGGGACTACTCCTTCAGTGGGTGAAGTGTAGTGAGCGCAGCCGGCTGCATGAATATGATGGTCACCGCTGTAATAGCCGTAGGCCATCGGATGGACCCACCGTTCAAGCTGCACTTGAATGGTGGGCTCACCCTGGGAAGGGATCGTGACCGATCGCTGCAGCCAACGGTACTCCGGCCCACGACCATAAAACATGGTGAATTTTCCGGGAGGGAGTAGAACCGTGTCACCGTCGTGCCGATAGATTTGCTTTTGAAAGAAAAGGTCGGGAGCCAGGCGTTTGACTTGCGGGGGATAGACATGACCAGCGCGGTCGAAAAAGGTGAAGCGACCCGTGGTTTGCTTTCCATCGTGATCTCGAATGGAAAGCCGCACGGGCACAACCGGGCGGATGTTAAACAGAACTGGCAGTTCCCCGCGGAAACCAAGGTCCTGACTACCTTGGCCAACGTCGAAGCCGAGGATCGCTTCGCGCTGCCCGGCTTCACTGCTGTAAATCAGCGCCAGGGCATATTCCACTCTCAAGCCACTCAAATTGCGAGTCATTGGAGGACTGGAGAACATTTCGACCTGCAGGAAACGGTCATCGCGGTTAACGTTCTCGTTCTCCCGCAGATGCTCCTGCCTTTCCCGCTCCATGCTCAGCTTCGCCACACCAGCATAGACCGGTCCGGACTGG
>QHZQ01000285.1:11950-21324 GCA_003224725.1 Acidobacteriota bacterium
TTGCTGGAGAGCCGCCGGGGCCGGACCGCGGGTTACTTTGACTCGAGCTTCCGGGTTGAGCGTCACCACAAACAAAACCTGTCGATCCAGCAATTGCTGGATCTTAGGAGCGTCCCGGGCCCGGCCGGCAACCTGCAACGCGTTGGTGATCTCAATCGGTAGAGGAGCCCCCAAAAACTCCAGTGCCTGGATCAATCGCTGGGCATTAGATGCCAACGGTTGTCCTTCCACTTCAATGGTCTCCAAATCCTCAGAAACCCTCGGCCTTTCTGCCTGTTCGGTACCGAAACTCCGACCAAGCAACATGAAAAGGCCAATTCCCAAGAGGCCGACCCCTCCGATTCGTTTAAGAACAGCGCCTTTCATGATCAGTGCACCAATTTTTTCAAATACGAGCCCATAGCTTTGTCCCTTATCTTAATAGAGACGAGGAGGTGGACTTTTGCGAACATAGGTCGTGACCTAACAGGAAGCCCCGAACGGACGTCCGGCGACCAGCGCTTCACCGCGAGTGGAACCTTCTTTTAGCTACTGGATGAGTAAGAGGACCTGGATACCTCCTCTGTGGGCATTCCAAATGCCTAGCCCCAAGAAACACTTACGCCAGTTTGAGCTTCTTCGCCTCTCTGTTTGTCAGCTGTACATTAAATATCGAAGTAGTACCTTTGCGCACAAGTTCGGCCCACGCTTCGTCAACCGAAGTTTTCCTAATGTGCAAGAGTTCCTCAAGGAATTTACGAAGCGCTCCAAGTCCCGTGAAGTGTTGTGCCGGGACGGCACCACCTGGCCCGGTGAACGGGGCGAAGATAACTGAATAGATTTTCTTATGATTCGGCTTATTTTGATCATAACCGACTATATGAATAGCACCCTCAGTCCGACCCTTGATGTCTTCTGCCAGAGTCTTGACCAGGTTGTCATTTGGGCTCAGAACAGAGACTTTGCGGATAGGCACATCTTTGTAGATGCCGGCACTCTGCAGTGCTTCAATAATGCGGGAAGACGCCTCGAGCGGGCCTTTGCTGTCATACAGCGGGGTTGCGACGACCAGTTGCCACTCCTCGATTTCAGGAACGTAGTCCCAATCACATAATGTCACAGGTATGCGTGCCCTCCTGAGCGCCTCTAGGACACGACCTTCGGTTTCGAGATCACTTTTCACCAATGTTGCTTTATCCATGGTAAGGCTCCGTCTGCGCCTGTCATGGCCGTATACAAGGCGTCCCCATTAAGTCCTGAACTGATGTACCTGGCGCTTTCGTTCCAACCCTTCACGACAAGCCAATTCTTGCCGAGTGTTGGATTTTCCTTCATATCCTTTTCGAGTTGGTTCTTAAGTTCTGCCAGCTCCAAGAGAATTTCTAACTTGTGTGAGTACACTTTCTCTACGTAATCCCTCTTAGGCGGGAACTCATGCCGCTTTGTCTTCTTGGCAATACACGCCTTCAAGGCACATTCGACTGCGTAGCCACCAAGGTAGTAGGCGCCTTGTTCCGCGTGGTTCTTCACAAGAATGGCAGCCTCCTTGACTCGCAAGTCAGCGAGAACTTGGAGATCCCGCCTCGTCAATGGTAACTCTCGCACAGTTGAAAGTGTACCTCAAGTCCCCCTCGGGCGGGAATAAATACCCAAAAGATACTTGTGTGTCTCAGGCAAGGCCACCCAAGCCGAACGCCAAAATCATTCAGTTTGAGTTCCGAGCCGACCACTCAAAACGATCTGATTGTTGGAATCGAGAATGTGGAGAGTCGTGATATTGAGCACCGAATCAATTCCTGGTGGTAGCGTGCCCTTCTTTTCGGTTTTCGTGAACCTCGCTTGACCACTGCCGCTGTTTTCGACCTTTAACTTGCCAGCGATGTCTCCATTGATGACAATTTTGTAAGACCCTGGCGCCAGTCCCGTCGTTTCCACAAGAACGTTCTGCTTCCGCGATTTGCCTCTCGCCTTGAAGCTAATCAAGGTTTCCCCTCTAGCCTGAAGACCGCCGCTCGGGGATAACTCGATGTGAGCTATTGCGATCATATCCTGCCCGCTCGTGTCGATGAAGGTTCCTCTAAGCACGATTTGTCCGGATGAATCCACTACCTCGACTAGATGGATGTTAGTAACAGGCGTGAGCGCTGCGGGCGAGGGAAGACCCCCACTTCCCTTCGCGTCTGTCCCAATGGTGGCATAGATCGTGCCGTCAACACGTATGTCATAACTCGCGCTCGGAGCTAGTCCCTGAGAATAGACTTGGAAACCCTGGTCAAGCATGGTTCCTGTACACGAGTACTGGATCTGCGCTTGTCCTGTAGCCCTTGGCTCAACACCCGTTGCAGAGAGCGTAATGGTGTTGAGTTGGATGAAGCCTGCGGCTCCTGCTGGCCTTTCCATTCTATCCGCGCCCTAATTTCATCTTCCGCCCATCCCTCTAGATGAGTAGGCGTATTCTTAGCTTCGAACTTTGCACATTCCCTGATGGAACCTTGCCTATCGGCTGACCGTCCCGAGTCGAGCGACAGACGACACGGCAGTGACGCAACCTGGCGGACACTGCGTTCGATGGGCAGAACCTGAAGATACCTTTGCCAAATTTACGTCGGGATGGGGGAACGCCGGTGCTAGGTTCCGAAAGGCCACGCTTCAAGGTTGGCGACAATTTATAGGATCGTGGATAAATAGAAGATTAACAAATTGTAAGATTCAGCGAGTCTCGGAAGCAGCGATCAAGACACTTCCTGCGGTGTTGTTGTTCAAAGGAGCGGTGCAACGTAGAACCCGTGCCGAACTTGCTCCAGGGCCTGCTCTTGATCGCGGTGTGGGCGCATGAGTCCGATTGTGATGGCAGTTTCTGGTGGGGCGAGCTTTTTTGGGGTGAGCCTTCGAGGCTGGCATCCGCCTCTTCCTTCACATAGCTCTCTTCAATGTTTCGAAAAACGCTGAACCAAACAAATCGAGGGCTTCGGCCAGATGCTCCTTCTTGCCTAAATCCAGCCAGCGCGCCTTATCGGCTCGAAAGGCATTGATCGTCTCTCCGGCGGCCGTGAGGTGCAAATAGGCTTGCACGAGCGAGAAGGGTGGCTGGGCGGTGTACCGCTTGAAGACCTCGGGCGACATCGCCTGAATGCCCATGAAAGACATGGGCATCACCTGGCCGTTGGTTGGTCTGGCCACTCGGGTTTCTCCACTTTGAAGGGACTGCCAGCCACAGAGCCGTTGGTGCTCGTCGAAGAGGAACTGACGGGAACTTTGCCGTTGCTGCACGGCCAGCGTGGCGAGGGCGCCCGAGTTTCGGTGAGCTTCCATCAGGCGGTTCAAGTCCAGATCCGTGAGGACGTCGACGTTATGAACGAGAAACGGCTGCCCATGGTCCAAAAACCAGGCGGCGTTCTGCACACCGCCACCGGTGTCCAACAACTGGGTTTCTCTGGATACGGCGAGCCGCAGTCCGTCATGGCCGGGCTGTCTTTGATACTCATCCAGAAACGTCGCGATTTGATCAGCCAGATGATGGGCATTCACTACGATTTCGGTAAAACCGTGCTGGACCAGACGAGCAATGACCCATGCTAGCAGCGGAATCCCTTGGATCTCCATCAGGGCCTTTGGCCGGGTCTGGGTCAACGGTTGTAGCCGGGTCCCCAGTCCGGCCGCCAGAATCATCGCTTTCATATTGTCCGTTCCAGCTCGCGATGCTGCAGATCGATGTGGACGCCTTCGATAGTGCGCAGGTGGGCCGCCAGACGTTCGGCACAAAAAACCGAACGGTGCTGCCCACCGGTGCAGCCAAAGGCAACGGTCAGGTCGGTGAAACCGCGCTTCCGATGATGGTCCACGGCCTGGTCAGTCAAGCTGATCGTTTGGTCAAGAAACTGCTGCACAGCCGAGTCTTTCTCCAGAAACTGCCATCACAATCGGACTCATGCGCCCACACCGCGATCAAGAGCAGGCCCTGGAGCAAGTTCGGCACGGGTACAAAACCGCCACCATGACCCGTCCTGTCCCGAGGCACGCCGTTTTTGTAGGAAAAACTCTGAATGTGTACTGTCAATCCCGGTCCCGCCTCCTGTCCCAGTTGTCGCAAAGAAGTCGATTCGACCAACTGCCGGCAAGTATCCGCCAGCATGGGCAATTGGGCCAGCCAGGGTGACCGCTTGAGGAGAACTTCGAGATTGCCCAGTGCATAAGGGATGCTACGCAGGAAGTGGGATTTGCCTTCATAGAGTCCCCGCAAGCCGTAGGCCCCAAATGCTTGCATTGCCCGGATCAACGCGTATCCATAATAATGGCGAACAAAAGCTTCCCGCTGCAAAGGAACCAGTTTGCTAGTGACTTGGATATAGTACTCCAGCAGTTCATCCCGGACCGGCCAAGGCAAATCGGCTTTGGCGTCCAGCAACACAGAGGCCACATCGTATTGCAGCGCGCCTCGTCGTCCTCCCTGATAGTCGATGAAATAGAGCTGGTCTTGAAACTGCATGATGTTGCGGGACTGAAAGTCCCGATAAAGAAAATACTCCCTGTCGGCTTGCAATAGGAACGTCACAAATCGGGCGAAGTCAGCCTCCAGGGCCTGTTCATCAAAATGGACCTGAGCCAGCTTCAAGAAGTAATACTTGAAATAATTCAAATCCCAACGGATCGACTGCTCGTCAAACCGCTCCCTGGGGTAGCAGACCGTGTAGTCCAGATCCCGCCCAGCCGTAATTTGAAAGTGCGGGAGGATCTCCAATACCCTTTTGTAGAGATCGACCAGACGGCTGGAAAAGTGCTCGGTCTTCCGAATGGATGTGATCAGGGAGAAGAGAGTTTCATCGCCCAGATCCTGCTCCAGATAGATGTGGCGATCCAAATCGGAGATATAAATCTGTGGCACCGGAAGACAGTGTCGCTTAAAATGCGCGGAGAGAGTGAGGAAGGCTATGTTTTCTCTTCGGTCTGGATTGAACACCCCGATGACGCCCCCTCCACTTCCGACGATACGATAATACTGCCGGCACGAACCATGGGCGGAAACGGGCAGGATTCCTTGAGCCAGTTGCCCTGACCAGCGGTGATAGAGTTCTTGCAGGTCGTCTTGAACCTTTAGCATGGGCAGCATCCGGAGCGTTTTGTCCGGTGAAAAGATTGACGTGCAAAGGCGGTGGGCTCACTCGGTCTGGGAGGGAGACCAGAATGGGTTTGCCCCCAATGAGCCAAAGCCCGCTTGTTGGACTTGAAGGAAGCTCGCACCTTCACCGCCCGATTCGGCATCCCTGCAATCACGCTTTAGTTCATTTCGCTCAACGATTCCTGATTAAGATAGAGGGGAGTTCCAACCGTGTCAAGGCGCATCTGCAGGCGGGTCCCGTCAAAATCCACGACCCTCCGTCATCCTAAAAACGGCAGTTAGCCACAGAGGCACTGAGACCACAGAGGCGGTAGATAAGCAGTTACATCTCCGCAAGGCCTTGAGAAATTATCACTCTCAGGGGGAGGATAAAACACCTGAAAAGCCGCCCTCCTTTCTGCTAGCTCCGTGGCAATTTCAACTGCCGGATTTAGGATCATCGCCGGGTACTGAACAACCGAGGCTCGAGTCAGGAGTCCGCGCGTCAGCAGGGCTTGCGCCAACCCAATCACTTACCGGACTTTTACTGGAGCCATCCATGCCGGCGGCGCCACCCCAAGGATGCAAATGCACATTCCCCTCCGCCGGAGGGGCGCAGGGGTGGGTTGTCGTGAACCGGAGGACCCACCCCGAAGGCTGACGCCTTCTACCCCTCCCGAGAGGAAATTTTCAGAGGAGCCCGGGCCAAGCTGGGCTGCCTGCTGGACCCTATCTCACAAAATTGAGTAATTCTTCCTCCGTCCACGCCTTCTTGCGGTCAGTTGTGGCCAAACGGATGTCGCGCACGGTGGCGGGGTCTACGGGCTGAGTTTGATTTCCCCATTGGCGGCGAATGTAGGTCAGAATGGAAGCAATCTGCGAATCGTCCAGTTCGGCTCCAAACCCGGGCATGACTTCCGCTTCGCCTTGCTTTCCCTGCAAAAGGATTCGGATTAAGGCGCGATCGACTCCCAGGACCCATTTCGAGTTGACTAATGATTTCTTCATTCCCTGGCCGCTCGCCAGATGGCAGTAGCTACATTTCGAACGATAGTGCTGTTCCCCGAGCTGGAAAACGAGCTGCAGTTCTCCATCCAGACGATCTTTTTGCACGGGGCCTCCCCAATGCTTCCGAATCAACTCCTCGTTGCTGGGATCGCGATGGCTCCGAATAACCTGCAGAGTGCCACCTGTGATTTGCCCAGGCTGGATCTGTCCTGAGTCCACTGACTTCAGTAGCAATTTCGCCCAGGCACTCCGACTGGCCAAGACTCCTTGAGCCACGAGCTGCAGATGACGTGGCCATTGGGGATAGGCCCCGAGCAGCGTCCGCGCAATCTCCGGATCGCTAAAACGCTGTAAGCTTCCCAGGAGCTCGGCCCGAAGGCTCTCCGAAGTTTCTTTCTGAAGCAGCCTGAGGAAAACTGGCACGGCAGAACTCACGTGCAAATCGGCCAGCGCAGCTATCAGGATTTTGCGGTCTGGTTCGGGCAGGCTCCCATCACCGGCCATGCGCAAAGCCGTAGCGGTCGCTGGCGTTACTTTCAGCCGCAATGCCAGGCTCACCCAGGCGGCATCGGCTCGGTGATCAGCCCACATCTGCGAGATCTTTTTTTGCAACGGGGCCGGGTCAAATTCGAGCAAGTCCCCGTGCAGTCCTTCTTCCATGCCCCGGATCAGCTGGCCCTTTCCTTGAGAACTCGAGGCGATGTCCAAGAGTTGAGCGCAAATTTTCAGGTTAGCTCGACAGCGCTCGGGTGCATAGTTCGTGCGCCAGCCCGAGTACTCTCCCTCATTCAGCGTGTAAGAGGTCTTGTCGCCGCGCTCCGCCGTGAAGCGCCGGCCCAGCCGTGAAGCAATGTATTGATTGAAGAGCGGCGCATCCCACAGGGCCGGGTCCCTTAACATCTTCAGCACCAGCGGCAGATCGCTGCTCACTTTGCTTTCGATGGCCCACCAGAGCAGCAAGGGCACATGGAGGTCATTCGCATCCTCGCTGTGGAGTAGTAATTCCCGGAGGATCGGAAGCGCATCCTGCGCGGGAAGCCGCTTGCAGGAACTGGCCAACTGGCTGCGCACTTCCACGCTGGTTTCCATGCGCGCCAGTTCGACCAGTCTGGCCTGGATGGCCGGCGCCACGGTCTTGGCATCGCCTAGCAGCCGCACCGTCCAGCACCGCACATACTCATCGGGATGACTCAATTGGCGGAGCGCAAAGCCATCCTCCCAGCCGCCACTCAGATTGACTGCCCACAAGGCCTCCAGTGCCAGCTGGCCCCGGCTGTTTTCCACCAGTTTTTTGAGCGTTGGAACGGCGGATGAGTCTCGCCGGTCGGCCAAAACGCGTTTGGCCTGCTCACGGAACCATTTGTTCGGGTGGGATAAGAACTCAATCAACTGCTCGCTTCTCAAGTGCGAAAGGTCGAAAGGCTTGATGGGCTGCGCGCCTTTGGTCTTGAGGCGATAGATCCGCCCGGTCGTCTTGTCCCAGTTGTCCTCGGGACTCAGGTGGCTCAGACGAATGTCGCACCAGTCCGCAATATAGACGGCCCCATCCGGCCCAACTCGCGTATCCACGGGCCTGAACCAGCGGCTCGTCGACAACGCGATGGCGTCGCTGTCCTCGGTTCTGAATGAGGAAGTGTCTCTGAGCAACCGGCTCGCCTGCATTCGATTGGTCAGCGCCATCCCTGCAATCATCTGACCTTCGTAATTGGGCAAGGCACCTCCCTCGTAGACCACCAAGGTCTGAGAGAACCGGGGTTGGTAGCCGGAGTGAGCCATGTGTTGAAAGAAACCGAAAGCGTACGGATTGGTCAACGGGCCGTGTTTGGGCCAGTTCTTGATGTAGTAACCGCCCTGAACAAAGTGGAGACCCCGAGCCGCCCCGATGTTGGTTCCAACAAAAATGCGTCCTTTGCTGTCGAAATCAAGGGTCCACGGATTTCCGCCGCCTTCCGCAAACAGTTCGAAGGCCTTCGTCATGGGGTGATAGCGCCAGACCGCTTGCCCCAGAAAATCGATTCCTTTCACGTGACCCGTCGTGGTACTACCTTGGACTCCATAGAGCCACCCGTCTGGGCCCCAGTGCAGACTGTTGGCCACCGCATGGGTATCTTCGAGGCCGAAGCCGGAAAGGCAGACCTCAGGATCGCCGTCAGGCACATCATCTTTATTGCGGTCAGGATAGAACAGCAAGTAAGGCGGATTCAGCACGAAGACCCCAGCGCGTCCCACCGCAACACTGGTGGCAATGTTCAATCCAGTGAGAAAATCCTTGTGCGCATCGAAGCCGCCGTCTCCATCGGTGTCCTCCAGAATCGTGATCTTGTCAGCACCGCGAACATGATTGGGAGGCGGCAGCGGGGTTTTGTCAAAAACTGCGCGCAGGTACTGGTCGTACTTCACGACTTGGAGTCCAGCCGGAAACGGATATTGAATGTACTGCACCACCCAGAGGCGGCCCCGTTCATCGAAATGGAGATTCAGCGGCTGACGAATCGTCGGTTCGCTCGCGATGACCTCCATCTGCAAACCGTCACTGACGTTGAAGAGGCGCAGCGATTCTTCGGGCGAGGGAGCCTGACTACTGCCCGCACCTTCGACTCCTTCCCCGCCAGGTTTGAAAGTTTTGACGAACCTCTCTATTTCAGGGGTGAAGTGCTTTTCTTGTTCCGGTTGGGTTGGACCGCCGGCAGAGCGCGGCCCCGAGGACTTTTCCTGCTCGGCATGGGCCCTGAATCGGGCTTGCTGCAGACTTCCTCCGGCGGCGATCGATATGAAGACGAGAGCGGCAAAGAGGGTTTTGACTGTCGGTTTTTTCATGGTGAGCGGCTGATCCGAGTTGGCCAGAAAGTCTCATCATTCGTTAATGGCTGCAAACCGCCGCGATCAGAGGCCGTGACAAGTGAAAGCAGGAGGTGCGGGGAACGCTTATCTAGGATCTTATCTTGAGTAAGAAAGGAATGGCGGGGCCGACGGGACTCGAACCCGCGACCTCTGACGTGACAGGCCAGCGTTCTAGCCAACTGAACTACGACCCCGCATATTGAAAGCAATGGTGGGCGGTGTTGGGATCGAACCAGCGACCTCATCCTTGTAAGGGATGCGCTCTCCCAGCTGAGCTAACCGCCCTGATTGAGCAACATGGCTACAAAAGTCGACTGCGAATATACCTTGCTTCATTTCAGGATGTCAAGAATAAAGGCCAATGCGACCATCCCTTTGCGCCCAGATCCATGCAGCTTTTTACCTCAGAAGAGAAACGATTCAAGCAATCAAATAAACCATTCAGCAACCT
>QHZQ01000760.1:0-1770 GCA_003224725.1 Acidobacteriota bacterium
ATTAAGACGCGAAAAACGCGAGTCCAGGTCAACATGCCTGTGGTAGTCAAAGGAGTCGATTTTCAAGGGAATCCCTTTAGGGAAGCAGCCGAGTCCGTGAACTTTTCTGCAAGCGGTATCTGCTTCTTGCTGGAGCGGCGAGTCAGGGTCGGGTCGATGCTGGAACTTCTCATATCGGTTCCTCCGGACATGAAGACTTATAAAACGATGGGGCAGGTAACCAGGGTCGAAGACGGCCGGAGACCAAAAGAATACAAGTTTGGCGTGAGATTCACCCGTGACAAAACGTTCGGCTGGCTAAGAAAAGCCCACGCACAAGCAGAAAAAACAGAATCCAACCGCGATGAATTGCCCGATTAGGTTACCTCAGTAAGAAAGCCCGCTCTAGGATTCACGACTTGCTGATCCTGGGTTCTTGCTACCCAGCTCGGCGGACGGCGAACGTCATTTCGTATTCCTTCCCTTACCAAAAGGCCTGCCGGGACGTGAGCGTGCACAGTTGCCTGATACTGCTTGGCACCCAATAGCCATAAGGATCTTAGTCAGAGTCAGTGTAGGGATGGCTCCCGATTCTTTTGCATGCTGGCGATTCTCTCCAAAACCTCTTCGATGGTTGCGACCCCGTTAGCAAAATCAACCACATCCGACAACGGCAGCACCACGTCCTGTCGAGTTCCAGACATATCGCTGAGGACCCACATTTCCCTACTATCCCTTCCCTGCTTTTGCAGATAAGCTCGTTTCAGCTTATATCCTCTAGCATTTAGCTTGTGAATTAAGTCCCTTAAATCCCATGGTTCATCAAGCATATCGGTTGGTTTCCTCAGTCTTTTCAATTTGAATCTTGGCTGGTCGAAAAGGGGATGGCAGGCCGATAAAACCAGAGCTGCCATCCCGCATAAAAGGAGGGATCTACGAATTTTGGATCGACAGAACTCTGAAATCGGATTAGCTTTAATTGCGATTGGGGAACTCACTACTGAGCCCATCCCCCTCACCCCCGTCCCCTCTCCCCCGATGGGGGCGAGGGAAGAGTAAACCGTAATTTATTACTCCCTCTCCCATGGGGAGAGGGTGGCCGCAGGCCGGGTGAGGGGGTTGCAGCCGACGGAGCGAGGATCTTCAGCGTCGATGGTGTTGTTCGATGCATAATTTGGGTAGTAAGAAGCCCTTCATCGGAGAGACCAACCAGTGCGCCCCGGTTGGCCTTTTCGAATAGGGCATGCAGCGGGTTTTTTCCGAACTTGCTTGGAGAGGATCATGGCAGGTGAAGATCTATTCTCAGATCATGGAAGGTCCGGATGGTGCATGTATTTCTCAGGGAACTTCAGGCAAGAAAATAAACGATGCCAACCTGAGTTCAGGTACGAAGGCGAAGAGGGCAAGGACTGGGGCCAGGCGAGGACTGCGCGGCAATGCAAACACCATCCCAAAGATCCATCCGCATGTTGCACCGAGGAAGCCACCGGCAAGCATCACCGCCACACCAGCGGTTCTTGCCCAAGATGGCAGTGACAAGCCCCCAATTGGGTCGAACCGCCTCACTGCCTGGGCAACCGAACCCCACAACAGAACAAAGCCAGCCATTTAAATTTAAACAACGGCTCGTGCTGCGGTCAGTAGCCCGCGGCGAGCAAGGACTGTGCCTCAACGCAAGTTACGGAACTTTGACGGGCCCTGCCACCAGGTCCTCTATTCCTGATTCTGACCGAGCATATCACGCGTCATGACATCATTCCCAGCCAGCAGGCCCCCATCCACCCGAAGCAC
>QHZQ01000760.1:1795-2310 GCA_003224725.1 Acidobacteriota bacterium
CGGCTCTCCCACTCTTCCAAGCGGATACCATTTCTTGAGGCGGTCGAGCACGCTCGGATCCCGGCTGATCCGCTCCTGCCAGATAGGCGTGCGGATAGTGCCGGGGGCAATGGCATTGGCGCGAACGCCGTAGCTGCCGTAGCGTACTGCCAGGCTCTGAGTCAAATTGATCATGCCCGCCTTAGCCGCGCTGTAGGCTTCGTTACCAAGGTAGGCCAGTCCGTTCACCGAGGCGATATTAATAATGACCCCACGGCGCCGTTCCATCATTCCCGGTAGCACTCGTTTCGAGCAAAGGAAGACGCTCTTCAAGTTCACAGCCACGTCAAGGTCCCACAGGGACTCCTTCAGGGAGGCAATGTTATCAGCCTCGCAGACGGCAGCGTTGTTGACGAGAATGCCCACGTTCCCGAACGCCTTCTCGGCTACGTCCACCATCGCGTCGACTTCGGCCGAAACACTAACGTCTGCCTGGGCGGCGAGCGCCTTACCGCGCGCTGCAGCGATCTCCTCTG
>QHZQ01000267.1 GCA_003224725.1 Acidobacteriota bacterium
TGCACTCTTTTCAACCAGTATTCGTCCTGGTAACCCAGGGTGTCATAGAGCGTCTTTCCCAGCGGTGTAGCATCCAATTTGATCACCTCGACACCCTGGCGCTGACAATAATCCATGGCCGCGTCAAGCAGTGCTGTTCCAAAGCCGTGACGACGGTGTTCGGGCGAAACCAGCACCATCCCGATCCAGGCCAGACGCCTTTCATAGAGCGTTGTGGTTACGGTGCCGATTGGCTCTCCCTCACTTTCCAGCACGAAACAACCTTCCGGCCCCAAGTCGATAAGACGCTTCCAATCGGCAGGCAGTTGATTCCAACCGGCGGCAGCTTTGAGCTGCATGCCGAAGCCAATATCTGCGTGAGTCATTTCGCGAAGTTGAGTGCGATTCGACATGGGAAACCGTTAAGCGAAGGCGCGGCACTTGCAATTGCGGATTGCCGATTGGGGATTTTCAATCTGGTCCGACGCGCACCGAGGACCCTTCACTGGCCAGAAAAGAATTCCTCTCTACAAAGGCTTTGCAGGTTCTTTCAATCCGCAATCGGCAATCCGCAATTGCAAAAGAATCCGCAATCCGCAATTATTCTAATTAGCCTCGCTCTCGGCCAGGATCTGGCGATAAGCCTGGCGGGCGCGCTCGTAGGCCTTTTCGGCTTCCGGTAGTTCCTTAGCCGAAATTTTGGGGGCCTTCTGGCTCCAGCACTGGTCAACGGCTTTCAGGCACCATTCAGCACTCTGGCGCGAAGCGCGGATTGGCTTGTGGTTGACCGTAACGAAGATCGGATTGGTATGAGATGATGGCAAGATTCGCAGCGCCACCCAACTGCTGCGCTCGACAGGCACATCAAAGGCAATCTCTTGGGCACTCCCGTCGGCCACGATATTTTTCTTAGCCACGGGCTTGCCGTTAAGAATAACTTCAATAGGCACCTGGCGCGACCTCTCCAGGCGCGCTCGCTCGATATCCCAATAAGGTTTCTGGTCGTAGAGTCTCCCCTGAAGGACCTGGTTGGGCTGCTCGTCGAGCCGCGCCGCCACCCTGGCGGTGACTCGAACGTTCTCAGGCTTGCCTAACTTGATCTCACTTCCCTGGGTCCCGGCAAGCAGACCGTTAACGCGAAAATCCATCAAATGACTCTTACCATCCGAGACATAAGAACGCCCATCGCGAACTCCGTTAACCCAGTCTTCATAATCCAGTTTATCGTCAAGCTTCACGTAGACCCGGCCAAGCCCGACGCGCTCGCCATAAATGCAGGGAAAATCCGTCTCGCCGCTGATGTGACCGCGAAAGCCACAATTCAGCGTGTGGTACCAAATATTGAGCTCCCAGGAGAACGGTGTGTCCACGGTGGAGATGAAATCCACGGCATCGTGCACAATGTCGACCACGTATTCATTGGCGCCGATCCCGTCAAAGGGCGGCATCTCGTAATTGGGCAACTTATCCGTCTTCCCATCCAACCCCCAGCCGGAATGGGCGAAGCCGACGACCGCCCCCTGAGCTTTGCCCCACTGAAGAATTGGCAGGTCCCAGCTTGGCCAATCCTCAATCTTCTTGGTGCCAGGGTAGTCTTGGTCTTTGAGGCGGAGCAGAACCAGGTGTCCTGCATGGCTGGAAGGGAAACCGGAGACCTCCAGGTCGTAGCGCATCAGGTTGTCAGACGTCGAGAGCTTGTTAACCTTGGCCTCAAAAAACTGCTTTTGGAAATAGTAGCAAGGGCCCCAGGTAAGGACACAGCCGACATTTAAGGCCTCGCCCAGAATATGCCGCATCATGTCTTCAGGAAATACTCCCTGCGTGGGATTCTCATAATGCAGGCAACCAGCAGCATGAATGTGATGATCTCCCGAGTACCAGCCATATTTTGCCGGATCGATCCATCGCTCCAGGCGGCAAGTGAATGTCTGAGGTTTGCCTTCGACGACCTTGACCGCCTGGTTCTTCACCAGATACTCCGGCCCGCGGGAGAACTCGATCGTATATTCACCTGCCGGGAGTTTTATTTTTTCACCGTCAGAGCGATAAACCTGGGGGTGAAAGGCAAAGTCAGGCGCCGAAGGATAAACATGATCGTGTGAATCGCGGATGATGAAAGAGCCCGTGGTCGGTTTGCCGATCTCATCCAGGATTCGCAGAGCGACTTCGGTGGATGGGCGGCAAGTGAAAAGGATGTCGGCATCGTTGCGAAAACCGATGTCCTGGGTCCCCTGACCCACGTTGAAACTGATCTTGGCTTCGCGTTTTCCGGCGTCACGGCTGTAGAGCTGAATGACGCGATATTCAAGTTCCAGGCCGGAAAGCTGTGGCTTGAAAGGCGAGTTGTTAAACATCAGGATATCGAGCCAGCGGTTGGGCACATCACTTGGCTTGACCGTCTCTTTAGGGCTTGGGGCGCCCGTTGAACGGGTGTAGACCGGCATGGCATTGGGACTCTCTGCTTTGAGCTGAGCAGTCACACCGGCTTCGTTGCGGACTTTTACCAGGAATGAGCGCCAGCCGTGTTCCAGGAGTTCTGCTTTGGCAGGGCCTTGAGCTACCTTGACGCGACTCTCGGGATTGATGTGAACATCCAAGAGGCAATACTTATCCAGCGCGTTTTGAATTTCGACCACGGCCTTGCCAGGGTCGGTCTGGGCGGTAGCCCGTTCCAATGCCTGCTTGTCGGCAGAACTCAGGGGTACACCCAGGTAGTCCATAGCTTCTACCAGGCGTCTGACCTGCGCCGCCAGCGGCTGTAACTCCACCCTTTGCACCTTGGGTAGCTGTGCCTCGAGCGGAAAGCCCGGAAGGAACAAAGTCAGTAACAAGAATCCGAATTGCTTGATGCGCTTCAGAATTTCGGTTCGAGGACTCCTTTTGATGTGCATCATAGTCGGTCTCCTAGAAAATAATCCGCAGTCCAAATTGGATTTCTCTGGATGTCAACACTGTGCTCGTTGATATCCCGAATCCAGGTGCGCCCAGCGTCCTGCCGGGAGTCGTGAAGGCATGCTGGTTAAAGATGTTGAAGAATTCCGTGCGGAATTGAACTTGGGCTCGCTCGCTGATCTTGGTGTCCTTGATAATTGAGAAATCGACGTTGCTAAAATCGTGGGTACGAAATGTATTGCGGCCCAGATTACCAGGATTGGCCTGCGCTATAGAGCCATCCGGGCGGGTTACCACCGGAACTCCAAAAAACTTCTGACCGAAGTTGACAGCGTCGTTGATAGTTTCCGTCGAGAAAAGCTGCTCATCGGGTCCTTGCCCCTCGGGTTTCAAGGTTGGATTTTGGATGAGATCCGGCCGGGTCGCCGTAGTGCCATAGTAATTGCTGAACCCAAACCTCCTGGTCCCGTAAGGAGAATTCACCGTGAAGGGAAAGCCCGACTGAGCTGATACGATCCCCAGAATCATCCAACCCTGGGTTAGCCTTTTGGGAAGGGCTGAAGCCTTGTTAAAGGGCAACTGGTAGGTGAAATTGATCACCAGCCGATGGGGAAAATCAAACGAGGACCTTGACTTTTCACACCGCCAACAGGTCGGATCTTGTTGCAGAGCGGCTGAGTCACTCGCGGGTCCGTTGAAGACGGTGGTGGCGTTGTCGATCGCTTTAGAAAAAGTATAAGACGTCTGAAAGGTCAGCCCGGCTCTGGGTGATTGCTTGCGAAAAACCGCTTGGAGCGAGTGATAAGTGGAATGGGCGTGATTATCTGTTAGCTGGAACTCGGCCAGGCCCGGGGTTGCAAGGCTGAAAGGAGTGAGGTCGGGATCTGCAGGGGTGTAGGCGTTGGGCCACTCAGAAGAATAGAGCTTAGCCGCGTTGTTAGTCACGTAACCGACTTGCAAGGCCATATCGAAGGGAAGCTCACGTTCCACCGTAAGATTCCCGCTCACGGTGTAGCCATTCTGGAAGTTGGTGGCCGTGAAATTCACCAGCAAGGGGCCAAAGGGAGCTATGTCGATCGGCGTATTGGCTGGGATGGTTTTCGTGTCACCGCTCTGCGGCACGATGTTTCCGCTCAAGTCGCGAATGGGAGGAAGACCCGACACAGGCTGAGGAGTTGAGCTGAATTGCAGACCCGTAGCTGCGCTGGTCCCTGCAAAGGGGAAGCCGAAACCCTGCTGGTCTGCTGTTTGACTCAAAGGCAAGTTGGTAAAAATACCAAAACCGCCTCTCAAAACGGTCTTGGGCAAAACCTTCCAGGCAAATCCCAAACGGGGTCCCCAACCCCTGAAATCCTTGCGGTAGATGGGATCGGGATTAAGCACAAGCTTCCGGAATAAAGTTGGGCCCAAGAAATCGGGGCTATCCACAATGCCGGTGAGTGTGCCAGCCACTTCATTGGGAACGCTGTTATATTCGTAGCGTAGCCCTAGATTGAGTTTAAACGAAGGTGTGACAGCAAAATCGTCCTGGATATAACCATACCCATGCCACCGGCGCAAGCTAAAGGGCGCAAATCCACCTCCCGAGGGACCAAAGCCAGGGTAAGGAATACTTCGTTGGTAAAAGGAGCTGACTCCCGTCATGAAACTAACTACCGACTCTGGACTGGGGTCACCAGCGGCCAGGTCGTTCTTGCCGCTAACAGAGGGAACGGCTACGGGGAGGGGGATTCCGGAAGCGAAGTTGTAGAACCCGTTGGGACCACCCACCGAAGCGCCAAAATAACTCCCACGGACCCACCGGAATTCACCCCCACTGCTCAAGCTATGACGGCCCTTGCTCCAGCTGATCCCATCTCCAAGGCTGTACCCCGTGGGCTTCAGATCAAAAATGGTGGAACTGGGCCCATAGGCCTGGAGGGCCCCATCGGCAAAAGTGGCTGTGGTCAAGTCAATTCGCTTGGGTCCGATGAATTCATCCGTCTGTATCACTCCAAGCTTGAATTGGTTGAGCAGCGTCGCGCTGAACACATGAGTATGGGTTAAGCCAAAATTTCGCCAGTCATTTCGAAGCCCAGTCGGAAAGCTCGGATCTAAGATGGCCAATGCCGAATTGGTGGAGGGCTGAGCATTGTTGGAGTAAGCGAAACGGCCAAAAATCGAATCCCTTTCGGAAAAGCGATGGTCAATACGCACAGAAAACTGGTTCCTGTCGATGGGGATGCTGTAGGATCCTTGGAAGGTGCGCGGGCCGAAAGCACCATTGGGTTGATTTGGCATCGGATATTTATTGAGAATGGTGGCTACCTCTGACACCACCGGCACGCGCAGTTGATCCGGCTTGCCGTCTGCTCCAGTGATGTTGACCAATCCCTGGCGCTCGTCCGCGGTGGGTACCGGGAAAAGTACTGGATCAGCACGTCGCTGGCGGAAGCCAGCAGCCTGGAAGAAAAAGAATGTTTTGTCCTTGCCGTTGTAGACTCCAGGAATCCAAACAGGCCCTCCCACTGCACCCCCGTATTCGTTCCTTCGGAAGGGGGTCTTCCTGGCTGGATCGAAAAAGTTTCTGGCATCCAGCTTGTCATTGCGCAGGAATTCGAAGACCGATCCGTGCAAGCCGTTGGTCCCGGCCTTAGTGACCAATTGCACTATCGTGCCTGAACCGCGCCCGTATTCGGCGGAATAATTATTCTGCAGCACGCGAAATTCGGCAATCGCATCTAAGTTAAAATTGCTGAACTGGACCCCGCCCAGTTCATTATCGGTGGTGTCGATCCCGTCCATGTAACTGGAGCTGGTCGTGCCTCGATTACCATTACCAGAAAAGAAGTTGTTGAATGGAAACGATCCGTTTGTTTCCTGTTGGATACCAGGTTGCAAAAGCACTAAGTTGGTGATATCCCGGCCATTGAGGGGAAGACTGGCCACCTGTTGCTCGTTGACCAGACCACCCAGAGTGCCGGTTGTTGTATTGATCGCGGGCGGAGCGGTAGTGACTTCAATGGAGGTTTCTACACCGCCCAAGGAAAGAGTGAAGTTGAGCTCCCGTTTTTCATCAACGTCGAGTTTGAGCTCCACGGAGGCCACCCGGAAGCCGGCAGCTTCAACCGTTACGGTGTAATTACCGACAGGTAGAAGCGGAAGATTGTAATTGCCTGAGCCGGAGCTGGTGGTGGAACGGGTGAATTCGGTGTTCTTCTGCACTGCCTTGATATTGGCATTAGGAACGACGGCGCCACCCGGATCGGTTATGATGCCCACGATGCCGCCAACAGCCTGGGAATACAGATTAATTGGGCATGAAATGGCGACCACGATCGTCACCGCGAGGAATGTACATAGAATCCGCATTTCAGTTGCCTCCTTAATTAGTGTGCGGGTCGTAAAATAAACACTTAGATTGCAGACTCTTGAGTGTTGTTATCGAATGTTGTTCGCAGGCTAACACACCTAAGAATGGAATCTCAAGGAGAAGTTGTTGCTGCACTCTCAGCCTCATTTAAGAGTCCAGATATTGGTGTTAAGCCCTTGTCTACACCTTCTCCCTGGTTGTGGATATTGTGATTGAACTGATTCCTGTGAATAATAGGAAGCCAGGAGGCGTGTGCACAGCGGCAGATATTTGAAGCTGTCACAAAATCTCAGAAGGAATCTCATGTTCCTAGATCCCATTTCCAGGTCAAGGGTGTTGCCAATACTGCTAGGGCTCTCATTTTTGAGCTTCGCCCCCCTTGCAGAGGCTCAATCCAGAGATCAGCTCAGCCGAAGCCAGGCTTCCGTTCATCACCGGGAAGGGCTGGCCCTGTATCGTGCCAAAGATCCGGCTGGCGCTCTCCGCGAACTACAACGTTCTGTTGAAATCGATCCGAGCTTTGTAGAAGCTTGGAATGATCTGGGAGTCATCCAGCGCAAAGAAGGGGCGTTAACCCAAGCCATCTTCAGTTTCGGAAAGGCTATCGCTATTAACCCTTCCTATACGTCAGCCATCTACAACCTGGCTCTCGCCTATGAAGGACAAGACAATTTAACGTTGGCCACCCGTCAGGTCAGACGCGTGATCGAGTTGAATCCTGCTCTAGCCCAGGCGCATTTTCTCTATGGCCGGTTGCTCGCAAGGCAGAACCAGTTCGACCCAGCGCGAAAGGAGCTCCAAGAAGCGCTTCGTCGCGACTCTTCTCTTGTGCGGGCACGTGTCGAACTGGGCGCCGTGTTATTGCGGCAAGGGTATATCAACGACGCCATCACCGAGATACGCCAATGCCTGGTAGAAGATCCTCGTTCTGCCGAGGCCCATTTCCAGCTCGGACTAGCCCTGGTTCAACAGGGCAATGAGACGGAGGCACGGAGTTCGTTCTCCCATGCGGTTGAGCTGAGACCCGATTACACC
>QHZQ01000268.1:0-11268 GCA_003224725.1 Acidobacteriota bacterium
ATTAGTGCCGGATTTGATAGAGAAATTGACGACGGCACTGCCTGCGCCTCCGTAGTTCGCCCCGATGTTGACCGTTTGCAACTTGAATTCGCTGACTGACTCGACGCTAGGCGTGAGATCGGTGCTTCCACCATTGAGGTAGTTGCGTTCCAGGGCGACGCCATCGACCAGAATCTCATAACCAAAGTTTTGCCCTCCGTTAATCGATCCTTGAAACGAGCTGCCTGAACTGCCTGGCAGACTATTGAAAATGAAGTCTTGCGGTTGTCGCTGTTGATCGGACTGGAAAAGAGGCCAGGTGTTAAATTCCTGAGGCGAGACATCGGTTCCAAGCTCAGGCGCAGTTTGCAGCAAGGGCGATTCCTCTATCACAGTCACGGTCTGGCTGGACTCTCCCACCTGCATCCTCAAGTCGACATTCACAGTAGTTCCAACAGCAACCCGAATATGCTCAGCCAGTGCCTGCTTGAACCCGGTCTTACTGGCAGTGATCCTGTAGATCCCGGGCGGAAGGGATGGCACACGGTAGGTACCCGATCCGGTGCTGGTGGTGGTGTACTTGACATTAGTGGCTACGTCCACCACGGTAATCTCTGTTTCGGGAATGACAGCATTACTCTGATCCGTGACCGTTCCGCTGATAGCTCCCCGCTCGCCTTGCCCAAATGCAATTGGGATCCAAAAAAGCCCTACAACACCCAGCCTCCCGATCGACTTCCATTTAGACCTATATCTTGAAATCATGTTGTCCTCCAATCTCATTGGTTAATCGACGGACGAGAAGGTTAAAGGCTCTGGAAGCCCGTTATTGCCCGCATTAAAACCAGACTGGCTAAACCGAAAGGGCGCCGTCGCCAGGCTAACCCTCGCCAGAAGCACCGGCATCAGGACCGGAAATACTCGCTTTCTGATGTTCATCCCAAGTATGGACCTCTTTGACTGGAGCAACAAACGCCCTTCAGGTTTTGAACTCATTTCACTTTGAATTTCAACCTAAACAGAACATCACTGGTTGTCAAGAAATTTCTAGGAGTCCGAGTCCTCAAATTATGCACCACTGGTATTAGCCTCGGAGAGGCGCAAGACATTAGCCCACGGCGTCAGCCGTGGGACAAGGCAGATCCATGAATGAGCCCCGGAGGGGCGAAAGACAAGGCGTAACAATTGATCTCCCTTCCGGATTCTTTCGCCCCTGCCGGGGCTGCGATCCTGGCTGATCCTGACCCACGGCTGACGCCGTGGGCCTGGAGTTTGGACGTTTCTCTCGCGAATTCAAACGAATCAACGGCGTTCGCCCATAGAAACAAACCTTTGGTTCCACAAAGGATGGCAATGTCAACGAAGCGTCTGTTTCATTACAAGCAGGAAATGAGAGCCTTCGACTGGTAGCCACGATTGCCGCGTATTTCGCGGCAATCGTGGGTTTGTGCGGGAGATCCCGGAACTGCCCACGATTAAACGCAACCTACGCGTTTAATCGTGGCTACCAAAAATGTCCAAACTCCAGACCCACGGCTGATGCCGTGGGCAATCGTCCGACGCCCCTCCGGGGCTAGCCGGAACCGCCGAGCATACATAATTTGGGGAGCAAGAGTACGAGCACGAATGGAAATGAAATACGTTTCGGAGGGTTTCAAATCCCTGGATTGACAGGCAGTCATCGATTCGGGATGATATAGGGGACTCACAAGAAAGGTCTATCTCAGCGATGTCAACTCAAGCTGCAGCCAGCCCAGGAGAAGCCAAGCGCGTTTTCTTAGTGGATGGCATGTCCCATATCTTTCGCTCTTTTTACGCCATTCGAAATTTGTCCAACAAAGAGGGTTTGCCAACCAACGCCGTCTTTGGCTTTGCTTCCATGTTGCGCAAGTTGATTCGGCAGTATCAGCCGGATTATGTAGCGGTGATCTTTGATGGCAGCGAGCCTACCTTCCGTCACGAAACCTTCCTGGATTACAAGGCCAATCGCACAGAGATGCCAGACGATCTGGCAGTGCAGATTCCCTACATTCGTAAACTGTGTGAGGCGCTCAACCTGCCCATCCTGGAAATGGAACGCTACGAAGCAGATGACATCATCGGAACCTTTGCCAAAAAAGCAGAGCAGGAAGGCCTGCAAGCAGTGATCGTTTCCAACGACAAGGACATGTTCCAACTGGTGACAGAAAAGGTCAAGGTATTGCATCAGTCCAAGGAAGACATTTTGTTTGATTCAGCCAAGGTAAAAGATTTTTTCGGCGTGTTTCCAGCTCAGGTGGTCGATGCTCTCAGTCTCATGGGAGACACCGTGGATAACATCCCAGGGGCTCCCGGGATTGGAGAAAAAGGGGCGCGAGATCTTATTAGCCGTTTTGAATCGCTGGACAACTTGCTGTCGAATTGCGACCAGGTGGAGCGAAAGGCTTACCGCGAGTCCCTGCAAAAACATCGTGAGCAGATTCTGCGGAGTAAAGAGCTGGTCACTATCGATACTCGAGTCCCTTTGCAGATTAATTGGTCGCAACTGCAGGCTCGGACGGCGGACATCGACAGGTTGCGCGAGCTCTTCACCGAACTGGGTTTTCAGTCGATGTTAAAGGATTACGAGTCTGAGGTGCCCAGGGTTGAGGCGGCGCCCAGCTTCCAGACCATCACGACTCGCGACCAGGCCGAGGAATTAATTCAGGACCTAAAGAGACAGGAGAAGGTCTTTTGCTATCTGGAATTGGACCACGAGGAACCGATGCTGGCCCGTCCCCACAGTCTGGCCCTGGCAGGACAGCACGCCGGGTGGATCGCCCGATTTGATAACGAGAGTCCGCTGACTCTCAAAGACTTTGGCAGTTTTTGGGAAGACCCGAAAATCCTCAAGGTCTTGCATAATAGCAAAGTCGCTTATGTGCTTTTGGCAAGAGAAGGAATCCCGCTTCGGGGCGTTGAATGGGACACGATGCTGATGTCCTACCTCATTCAACCCAATCGCAGCAACCACAATTTTGAAGAGATTACCTTTGCTCGGTTGGAAAAAAACCCCACGGCGGCCTCGGATCAGCGTTGTGTCTTGACCCGGGACCTGTTTGCGGCATTGCTGCCTGGACTCCAGGAATTGCAACTGGAAAAAGTTTATCGAGAGATCGAGCTCCCCCTGGGCGAGGTTCTCGCCACCATGGAGTGGAATGGAATCCGTGTGGACCCTGCGGTACTGGTTCAAATGTCCGCGGAGTTTGAGAAACAGATCCAGGTTTTGACTCAAAAGATTTACGACCTGGCAGGCACCGAATTCAATATTAATTCCCCAAAGCAACTCGGTGACATTTTATTTGAGAAGCTGAATATTCCGGCGCCGAAGAAACTCAAGAAATCGGGTCAATATTCCACCTCCGTGGAAATTCTCGAGCAATTGGCCAGCGAATACGAAATCCCCCGCCTGATGCTGGAGTATCGGCAACTCACCAAGCTGAAATCAGGCTACGTGGACGCGCTGCCCAAACTAGTGAACCCTCAAACCGGCCGGGTCCACACTTCTTTTAACCAGACCGTGGCCGCCACGGGAAGGCTCTCCAGTAGCAATCCGAATCTGCAAAATATCCCGATTCGCTCCCAACTGGGAATGAAGATTCGTTCTGCCTTTATTGCGAGTGAGGGATGCGTCATGCTGGCTGCCGATTACTCTCAGATCGAGCTCCGCATTTTGGCCCACCTCTCTCAGGATCGCGTGCTGCTTGAGTCGTTCCGCAAAGGAGAAGACATACATACGCGCACAGCCGCTGAAGTTTTTGGAATTCATCCAGAGATGCAAACTGGAGAAATCCGGCGCCGAGCCAAAGCCATTAACTTTGGGATCATTTACGGTCAAACGGCTTTTGGTTTAGCCAAGGAACTGGGAATTTCAAACCACGAGGCTCAACAATTCATTCATCGATATTTCGAACACTACCAGGGAGTAAAGCGGTTCATCGAAGAAATCGTCGCTGAAACCCGCAAGACTCAAACGACCCGCACACTGTTTGGACGTTTGAGGCAGATTGGAGATATTAACAGCAAAAACCCGGCTTTGCGGAACTTTGCCGAGCGGACGGCCGTCAACTCACCTATCCAGGGGACTGCAGCGGACTTGATCAAGCTGGCCATGATCCGTATCCATGAAAAATTGAAAAGAGAAGAGTGGCAAAGCCGTATGCTCTTGCAAGTTCACGATGAGTTAGTTTTTGATGTCCCCGAGAAGGAACTGGAACCGCTCCAAGAATTGGTTAGGACGGAAATGGAAAATGTCTATGAGCTATCTGTCCCCATTGTTGTTCACATCGGCGTAGGCAAGAATTGGATGGAGGCGTGAATGGGAGCTAGGAGCGATCAGCTCTCAGCGGTCAGCTCTCAGCGATCAAGCCAAGAAACTCAGAGGCCTGATGCCTTTGGCTCTGCAAGATTACTGAGCCGAGCGAGGCAAGCTGCAATCGCCTCCTTCGTACGAACCATAGCGACGATGTCGATTTGATTCGCTGAGGCCGTTTTGGGGTTAGCTGATCGCTGAGAGCTGAATGCTGACGGCTCAGAGCTGATGGCTGAGAGCTGACCACTTATGAAAATGTTAGACCGGCAAGCAGCTTTCGAACTGCTAGGACAATATACCAAGAGCGAGAGCCTTATCAAACACGCGCTGGCGGTTGAGGCCTGCATGAGGGCTTACGCCCAGAAACAGGGAGAGGACGTAGAGAAGTGGGGAATCGTGGGGTTGTTACATGATTTCGATTACGAGATGTATCCCAACCCACCCGATCATCCTGAAAAAGGCGCAGCGATTCTTAAGGAAGCGGGCTACCCTGAGGAAGTCCTGTACGCCATCAAATCGCATGCCGAATGGACCCATTGCCCGCGAAAGAGTCTTCTGGACAAAGCCCTTTTTGCCTGTGATGAATTGGCAGGATTCATTACCGCAGTGGCGCTGGTGCGTCCCGACAAAAAGATCCTGGGACTGGAAGCCAGATCGGTAAAAAAGAAGCTGAAAGACAAGGCCTTCGCACGCTCCGTCCGCCGTGAAGATATTGCCAGCGGCGCTTTGGAATTGGGGATCGAATTAGACGAGCATATCGCGTTTTGCATTCGGGCCATGGAGAGCATCGCGGACAAGCTGGGGTTATAGCGGGAGGAACCACGAACAGCACCAAGACCAGCAAGGAAAAGCGAATTTCCGAAAAGTGGGTCAGTTATTGGCCAAAATCGGAGCAGCCTCGAGAACGTTTGATGGCTCGCGGAGGGGATGCCCTCAGTGACGCGGAACTACTGGCGATTTTCTTGCGCGTCGGCGTGAAGGGCATGAGTGTGCTGGACCTGTCGCGCCAGTTGCTGCGGGAATTTGAAGGATTGCGCGGTCTGTTTAAGGCTAGCGAGGCAGACTTGAGAAAGATCAAAGGAATGGGGACCGCCAAGATTGCTACACTGCGTGCCATTGCTGCTTTGAACAAACGTTGGCTGGAAGAAATCGTTAGGCGCGAGACTTTCATTGAGTGTTCCGGCGATGTGCATAAACTCTTGGCCTGCAAGTTTAGGGATTTGGACCAGGAAATCTTCAGTGTTATTTTCTTAGATACCAAGCATCGGGTCATTTCCATGGAAGAGATGTTTCAAGGCACCATCAATAGCGCCAGTGTCTTCCCTCGAGAGATTGTAAAGCGTGCCTTGGATTTGGGCGCAGCCGCCTTAATCGCGGTCCACAATCATCCTTCGGGGAATCCCGATCCCAGCGCCGAAGACCGACGCGTTACCGAAGATTTGAAGCTCTCTGCTGGACCACATCGTGGTTGGAAGCAACGGTTATTTCAGCTTTGCGGATAAAAGGATCTTAGCTTAGGCGTGATGGACGATCCAGCGAAGGCCGGCAAAACCCACGAGTCAGGATTCGGAACGGTATTGTTTGATTTTGGCGGTTCTAAATTTAACCCCAACTCTGGATGTTTGAGAGGTGCCGACAATTTCCACTCGAACAACCAATCCAATGGTTTGGTAAACCGCCTTGGGGGCCGCACCCTTTTGCAAGTGTCGGGGGAGTGGCAGGGAGAGTTGTAACATCGAACCCGGCTTGATATTGTGTTTAAGCGGGAAGCAAGCTCCATCCGACGTTACATTGATGGATTTGGTGACTTCTTCAAACTGATTCCCCCAAATATCAGCCCCTTTAACCCTGATAGGAATGTTGACAGCCACTCTTTTTTGTCGCCGCCGGTCGTCAAACATTTTTAGTCTCCTTGTAAGAGGGTCTTGGCTTGAGGGCGATGCCAGGCGCAGCGAAGGCCTCAACCAACTCCCCAGGGTCAGGATTCAGACCGGTAGTGTTTAATATTGGCGGCTCTAAATTTGACAGCCACTCTGAACGTTTCTGGTTTCGCAGTCACTTCCACTCGAATCACGAATCCAATCGTTTCGTAAACCGTCCTGGGACGCACACTCTTTTGCAACTGTCGGGGGAGAGGCAGGGAGAGTTCTAACATCGAGCCCGACTTGATCTCGTGTTTTAACAGGAAGCAAGCTCCTTCCGAGCTCACATTGATGGATTTGGTGACTTCTTCAAAACGATTCTCCCAAACATCCGCCCCTTTAACCCTGATAGGAATGTTGACGTCCACTCTTTTTTGTCGCCGGCGTTCCTCAAACATTTCTAGTCTACTTGTGACTAAAGCTCATATTCATCGCGGCCCAGCTCATCCGATTCGATCGCCTTTTTCAGCTTTTGGGCGACATCCTCATGTTCAGAGCAAGGGAGTAACTCAAGAAACTCTCCTTGAAAGTGAGCCGCGATCAAGGAAGACTCATCGTTCGCTTTCGCCTTGGAGACTCTTAAGACTCGAGCTTTAACCTGAAACATTGGAGACAAAGAAGTGTCTTTTTGCTTGGCAGAACAAATACTCACGTCAAGAATAGCATCGATCTCGATTGCAGTCCTCAATTGAAAAGAAATGCCACTGAGGCTGACGTCACTTATCTTAGTGATCTCACTGAAAGGTAGTCCTACCGCGTTGTAGCCACTCACCAAAAGAATGGAGTCATCCATTAGCCGATCAGAGGACCGTCTCTCCGAAATCCTTTTGCCATTGTCGGCGCGCATATCAGTCCTTTTTGGTATTCGGTTCATCTGAGCCAAGAGTCACAGGGGAATCAGAAGACTCCGCGTTACCCGAATTGCAATTTAAGAATTTACTGCCACTAACTCATCGAATTTTTCAAAGTCTTCCTTATCAATTTAATTTGGCGGGCCCTGGAACAGCACCCTACGTGCGGGCCCTGGACCAATTCAAACCCTGTGTAGGACTGAACGGAACGCCCCATTCTGCGGAAACCGCTAAAGTTTGGAAAGTGCAAAAATGTTTAAAAACCTAAAGATTTTTGTTGACAAACACCTAGTTCAGCTATATATATACAAACGTATTTTGTTATTAAGAAATGTAGCAATGTTTTTATGAATCTTCGTGACGCAAAATGCTCATGGCTAAAATCAATGTTGAAATAGATGACGAGGACCACATCGAGCTGAAGCTCAGCTCGACTCGCCATCGGACTTCTATCAAGAAGATCGTAAACAAGCTCATCAAGAATTATTTGAAAGAAGAGAGACTAGTTCGAGAGGCTAAAGAAAGTTCAAAAGAGTTTAAGCCCGGCGGAGAGGGAAAAACGAGTGTGCCAGACAAGGCTGAGCCAGATGAGGTCTCTGTGCCCAGTGTGAAAAGAAAGGAGACCTCATGAAATGCCGGACTCCAGAATTCACTTTCCATCTTCCTTCCCTCTTTTCCTTGCACCTCAGTATACATGGAAACAAGGGATATTGAGGTAGCAGGATCGAACTTTCTTTGCTTTATCTTTAAAAAAAGGAGGTAAAAATGGCTACTGCTAAGAAATCGGCAAAAAAAGCGGCTCCGAAGAAAAAGATGACCAAGAAAGCTGCTCCGAAAAAAGCCGCGAAAAAGCCAGCGAAAAAAGCCGCAAAAAAGAAGTAACACTTCATCCCAACTTGCACCTGCCTCAGCATAAGGATTTTCATGATGAGGCAGGTTTTTTTTTCAAGACTCGAGGATACCTTGAAAAAGGCATTCATAAAAGGGGTGTTTGTGATCTTCTAATTTGTAATGGACAATCGAGTAAAACAGCGAGAGGGTAAAGAACACAGGAAGGTAAGAAGCCCATCCAAGACCGTTTCTGATCTTTTTTAGCGAGGACCAATCTCTGTGAACCTCGTTGCGAAAAGCAATGTCTCGAAAATAAGCCAGATAGACTCCCATCGCATCATTGAAAATATGGGAAAACCTGCCATTTTTTCCAAAGATCTTGACCCGACCTGCTCGCAAGCTTTCTAGAAATTCCTGCTTGGTTCTCCCTTCGCACAGCGTGTAACACGAACCGAGTCGCAACAGAGTGTGCGAATCGCTGCCGGCAACCAGTGTTTTTTGCGGGAACATTTGAACAACCTGCGAGATCAAGTGATTCTGCCGCGACCCGATCGCTCCATTTAAGCCCTCAAAAATATCAAAGGAGTGCAGCATCTTCCCAACAAACTTGTGGGCATGCTGGCGCTTGGGAAAACCATGAAAAAAGTGGTTGAGTACATGAATGATTTTGTTGGAGCGCAAATAGTGAATCAGGTTATCAAAGTTCTCTCTTAAGCGGGCGATTTCCCGGTGGTGGGCTTCATTAATGTCATAGACTGCGACATGCACTTGGGTATCAAATTCCGGAAGTTGGGCTGTCACTTCCTCTCCGATGATGAAGTCCTCTGTATCAGGGTATCGATTAAGGAAGTGCAAACATCCATCGATTGAATCGTGATCTGTAATAGTGACGATATCCATTCCGCGGGCTTTGGCCAGATGATAGATTCTTTCTGGAGAAGAATAGCAATCCATGGGCTCGAGGGGTTTTACGTGGTCGGTTTTGCCGCTGAAGTAAGAATGAACGTGCAGATCCGCTTTGAGTGCGTGCATCGCGCTGATGGAGGGCTCTGGATTTTTCATGGTGAAGAAAGTACGTTCGATCAACCCCGGGGAATACCCAGTGCAAGTCTTCTTAAATTATACCCTGTTTTATCTCAGCTGCTGAGTATTCGATGTCATCAACACGGTGCGAATGCCTGCCTTCTCGGGCTGATGGTTTTGCGAAATAATCTGGCTCTGGCTCGTCCTCTGACTCGATCAAAGCAGAGCAAGAACAGGAGCCAGAGTACGAGCACGAAGGGAAATGTATACGTCTCCGTACTTCTGAAATGGTGTCATCAGTTCCAGCGAAACCAACGAAGGGCGAGTAAGAAAGAGATCACCCCCCAGGCCGCAATGATTGCCAATTTAAGAGACTGGCTGGCCAGATTGGCGCCTTCGAGAATGACAGCGCGCAATGCGTCATTGAGGGCTGTCAGAGGCAGGGCCTGAATGAAGGGTTGGAAGACTTTAGGAAATCGTTCTGCAGAAAAGAAGACTCCTGAAACCACATACATCGGCAGCATAACCAGGTTCATTAACCCAGAAACCGTTTCAATTTTCTGTGCCCGGCTAGCCACCAGCAGCCCCATTCCTGTAAAACACATCGAGCCAAAAAAGGCGACGGCTATAATGCTGGCGATAGACCCCTGAATGATCATGCCAAAGGCGAAAAACCCAAAAAATAAGAGCAGGATGACCTCAGCGACCATGAAGGCCAGCCGGCTAACAATCATGGCCAGCATGAAATCGGATTTATGCATAGGCGTGGCAATCATGCGCTTCAAGAGCTTTTTGATTCGCATATCAACGATCACAAAACCGATCCCCCACATGCCGCCACCCATCAAGTTCATCCCAAGCAGACCGGGGATCAAGAAGTCGATGTAACGGGCGCCAGGCTCGGTAATGATTCTCTCACGGGTCCGCACCGGGTCCTGGCGGCCTGCTGCCTTTTGCAGAGCCGCATCCACCATGGAGCGCGCCAGCAGACTGTCGGGCCGGGTCGGATCGTAACGATATTCATAGCTATTTCCGGGGACGACGACCAAAGCGACCTTTCCCAGGCGCAATGACGTCGCTGCCTGTTGCGGATCCACGATCTCCGATTGGATGTTAGAAACTTTCTTCAATTGATCCAGAATAGATTGAGCCTCGGGATGAGCCATGACAGCCACAAAGACTCTCTCCGGCGGACGATCCCGAAAGGCGATGCCCAAACCAATGGCCAGTAGAATAGGAAATCCAAAGACCCAAAAAATGACTTCCGGCTCGCGGGCAAATTCGCGGAACCTACAAAGAATCATTTCCCACAACGGATGATGCTTACTCATCGCTCTCGACTTGCTTGCTGGCGAAGAAGTCACACAACGGTCAAGTTCGCTTCTTCTCGCGCAGAGGCGCAGAGACTGAGGTCATTCCTGAAGGACGTTGACAGCCCGAATCATGCCGTCCTTCATGAGTGCTTCGCCAAAATCCACTAGATAACCGAGCTTAAGCCCCGTCAGCCCGGGGTAAGTGTGAAGTTGCTCAAGTCGTCGCAAAACGCTTCGTCGAACCACAGCCCTTGGTGCTGAAGCGGAATCGGAACCTGCCGTCCACTTTCAGTCTGCGACCACTTCAATTCGAGGATGGATCGAAGGTAGCAATCGTCGACCCTCTATCCTCGATTCTCTAACCTTAGTCCGCAGCTTTTCCTTCTCTCGCCTCCGCGTCTCTGCGCGAGAATTGTCTTGGCTTGTTGGTGTGAGGTTCCGCTTGTAGAATACGGCTACGGAGCTCTGGCGGGCTTATTCCTCCCGCAAATGCCTGCCAGTAAGCTTGACAAATACATCTTCCAGACTCGCATGGCGTGTAGTGAGGCGTGCCAGTGTAGCTCCTGCCTCCTGCAAATAGCCGATTAGACCCGGAATTGCCAGATGAGGCTCCTGCACATGCAGAGAATAGCCGTCCCCCTCCTTTCGAACTGACTTGACTGAAACAAGGTTGGCGAGATGCTCCGGCAACGAGGTCTGGCCGTTGCTATTGTCCAGGGCAAACTCGACCACGTGTTCTCCGCCCAAGGTGGCAATCATCTCGGCTGGCGAGCCCAGGGCAATCACCTTGCCGTGATCGACAATGGCAACACGGTCACAGAGGCGTTCGGCTTCATCCATATAGTGGGTTGTCAGCAGCGCGGTACCTCCATTTTGCTTGAACTGGCGAATAATATCCCAGAGCTGGCGTCGCGATTGGGGATCCAATCCGGTCGTGGGTTCGTCCAGGAATAAGATCTTCGGATCGCCCACCAGGGCGCAAGCCACGGCCAGCCGCTGTCGCTGCCCTCCGGAAAGCT
>QHZQ01000268.1:11369-11769 GCA_003224725.1 Acidobacteriota bacterium
TAGTCTCTTGCAGAGAGATGCCTAACCATTCGCGAAGCTCAAGATCATTTTTCCCCCAATGCCGGCCCAGAATTTCAACTTCTCCTCTCGAGGGTCCGAGCAGCCCTTCCAGGATCTCAATAGTTGTGGTTTTCCCGGCGCCATTGGGACCCAGCAGACCGAAACACTCGCCCAGCTCGATTTCCAGATCTAATCCGTTGACTGCATCAACTTTATTATCGTAACTCTTGTACAGATTTCTACAACGAATCGCCAGAGCCATAAGTGCCATCTTATCACAGGAACCGGAAATGAAATTAGGCCCAAAAACCGAACTTGTAACCACTAGGGTTACTTGGTGGCGACGAAGTTCAAACTTTTTTGGTGAGAGAAAAAATGGGAAGCCGTTACGTTTTATCCC
>QHZQ01000228.1 GCA_003224725.1 Acidobacteriota bacterium
GGGAAAGGGGCGAATCTTGCCGAGATGACCAACATCGGGCTGCCCGTTCCCCCAGGGTTCACGATTTCCACAGAGGTTTGTACCTATTACTATAACCACAGGAAAACGTATCCCAAAGAACTCAAGAAGCAAGTCCGCGATTGCTTAAGAAAAATGGAGAAAGCTGTCGGGATGGAGTTCGGAGATCCAAGCAACCCTTTGCTAGTCTCCGTACGTTCCGGGGCTCGTGCTTCCATGCCAGGCATGATGGATACGATATTGAACCTTGGCTTGAACGATACAACCGTATGCGGCCTCATCAAGAAGACGGGAAATGACCGTTTTGCCTGGGACTCTTACAGGCGCTTTGTTCAGATGTATGGCGACGTGGTGCTCGGGTTGAAGCCGCAACATAAAGATGAGATCGATCCCTTTGAGCATATCATCGAACAAGTCAAGCAGGAACGAGGAGTCCAGCTCGATACGCAACTCACCACAGGCGATCTGCAGGAATTGGTGGGGCGTTTCAAACAGGCCATTCAATTAAAGCTGGGTATCGAGTTCCCTGCTGATCCCGAAGAACAATTATGGGGAGCCGTGGGAGCCGTGTTTGGCTCGTGGATGAATGAAAGAGCGATAGCCTACCGCAAGATGAATGACATTCCCGCAAGTTGGGGAACGGCAGTCACCGTACAAGCGATGGTCTTCGGAAACATGGGTTCAGACTCGGGTTCGGGAGTCGCCTTCACACGGGATGCTGCAACCGGTGAAAACATTTTTTATGGAGAATATTTGACCAATGCGCAAGGGGAAGATGTGGTTTCCGGTGCCCGCACACCTCAACCCATCGCTGACCTCGCCAGGGAAAATCCGAAGATCTATAACCAGCTCGAGAGGGTTCGAAAGATCTTGGAGAAACATTACCGTGACATGTTGGATATCGAGTTCACCATTCAGCGGGGTAAGCTCTACATGCTGCAGTGTCGCGTGGGCAAAAGGACCGCATTTGCAGCTATTAGGATCGCAGTCGATATGGTAAAGGAAAAGCTGATCTCTGAAAAAGAGGCCCTGCTACGAATTGAACCCGATCAATTAAATCAGTTCCTCCGACCCATCTTTGACCCGCTGGAAAAAAGAAAAGCCATCGAAGCCGGCAGGTTGTTGGCGAAAGGGCTCAATGCTGGGCCAGGAGCAGCCTGCGGCCGAGTGGTCTTTAATGCACCGGATGCGGAAGAGTGGAAGGGGCGCGGTGAAAGAATCATTCTGACGCGCATTGAGACCTCACCCGAAGACATCAAGGGAATGGATGCCGCTGAAGGGATTTTGACCGGCCGAGGAGGAATGACTTCTCACGCCGCCCTGGTGGCTCGCCAAATGGGGAAGGTTTGCGTCGCCGGATGCAGCACTCTCCAAATCGACTACGCGAAACGGGAAATCCAGGTGGACGGCAAGATCGTAAAGGAGGGTGACTATATTTCCATAGATGGGACATCGGGTGAAGTCCTCCTGGGCCAGGTTCAAACTCGTCCTTCGGAGGTATTGCAGGTTTTGCTTGATCGGACTCTGCGTCCCAGCGAAGCCCCTATCTACCAGCAATACGCGAAGATGATGAACTGGGCAGACGAGTACCGCGTCCTCAAGATCCGAACCAATGCCGATCAACCTGATCAAGCCCGGACCGCTGTGGCCTTTGGAGCCGAAGGAATCGGCTTGTGTCGCACGGAGCACATGTTCTTCGGAGAAGGAAAAATCGGACCCATGCGAGAAATGATATTGGCCGATACCACGGAGCAGCGCCGGAAAGCTCTCGTCAAGTTACTACCTCTGCAACGTCGAGACTTCGAAGGCATCTTTGAAGCCATGGGCAGTAGACCCGTGACCATCAGAACCATTGATCCTCCCCTCCATGAGTTTGTTCCCCACGAAGAATCTGCCCAGCGCGAACTAGCATTACAAATGGGGCTTTCTTATGAAAAGGTTCACCAGAAGGTTGAGTCTCTCCACGAATTCAACCCCATGCTGGGATTCCGTGGGTGTCGTCTGGGGATTATCTATCCGGAGATTACTGAAATGCAGTCACGCGCCATTTTTGAAGCGGCTTCTAATGTCCGTCGAAGGGGGATTAAGGTGGAGCCGGAAATAATGATCCCTTTAGTGGGAAGCGTCAAAGAATTAGATCACCAAGCGGCCATTGTCAAATCGGTTGCAGACGAGGTGATGAAGAGAGATAAGGTCAAGTTTAATTATCTCGTCGGAACGATGATTGAGGTTCCGCGAGGGGCCCTGACTGCCGACGAAATCGCCAAGACGGCCGAGTTCTTTAGTTTTGGGACCAACGATCTTACCCAAACAACACTTAGAGTCAGCCGGGACGATGCAGCCCGCTTCTTGATTCCTTATGTGCAGATGGAGATTTACTCTAAAGATCCTTTCGAAGCCCTCGACCGCGCAGGTGTAGGTGAGCTGATGAAGATCGCCATTACGAAGGGGAGATCAACTCGACCGAATTTGAAAATCGGCATCTGTGGGGAACATGGAGGTGAACCCTCCAGTGTGGAATTCTGCCATTCAATTCAACAGGACTATGTCAGTTGTTCCCCTTTTCGAGTCCCAATTGCTCGATTGGCTGCTGCTCGTGCAGCCATCAAGAATGCCCACGGCTCTAACAAAAACTCCAAAAAGAGTGTGAGAAGGAAAATTCGGAAAGGCTGAAGCTAGTGAACCTAATCAAATGAATGAAGGGTTGGAACGGCCAACCGAACCACTCTTTCGTCGGCCCATCTCTATATTCTTATGCATTACTTTAATTAAGCAACCACGTTCCATTGAATCTAAAGCAATAGCTGCCAACCTATTGAAACCTTTTCATCAGGTCATTTAGGGTATTACCTGCTGATGTCAGTTTGTCTTTTCGCCTTCCCAATGACCCGTTTGTCCTCCGTCGTTTTTCCAGCTTGCCGTGATTTTGTGGCTTTCAACGATGGCTGTGGATACATAGTGATTGCCCTTGATATCGGTTACGAGTTCTAACCTGTTACCTTGTATCGACCCGTCAGAGATATCGTAGGTGTCATCGCCGACAGTAAGCGTCCCGGTAACTTTCTCGCCGGACTGCTTCAAGTCCAAGACAAATTGAACATCTTCGTCATCCGGGCCTTTACCGCTGCAATTCCACTTTCCCGTGACCAAATCCGCAGACCACAGAGTAGAGCTAGCCAGCAAGAGGAAGAAGGCCAATGGCAGCCAAGCCAGTCGTAAGTTGTTTTTCACTGAATTCTCCTTACTAGGAAGATATGAAATAAGCCAGGCAAATATACGAAACATCAAGATGGGAAGTCAAAGCATTCAATTTCGGCAGGAACCAGGCTGAAAAATTCAAACCGGCGACACCGGGAGGGCGAGGCTCCCGCCGAGCCTCATGGGGGCAAGGACTTGCTGTGGCAGTAGCTCGCCAGGAGCCTCGTCCTCCCAATTTTTTCACAGCTTTTCAGTTACGGGTGGCCCAAGGCACAAAGGTGGAGGGGGGTGCTCCGCGCACGCTGAATGAACGCCCCGCGGAGCGCACGTTCCACCCCCTGTAATCCCAAATTCCGATGTTGTAGGGATTAAAAATTATGTCATGCGCTGCGAATGAGCCACCCTCACCCGCCCTTTGGGCACCCTCTCCCATGAGGAGAGGGAACAAAAAAATTAGATGGACTCTCCCCTCGCCCTTTGGGAGAGGCATGGGAGCTTTGAGAAAGCTCCCTGGGTGAGGGTTTGGAGCTAAATGCGAGAGTGTAGCTCGATTGAGCTTCGGAATTTGGCGTAACTCCTACGGGGCAATTTCTTTCACACCTTCTGAGGCATTGCCAATTTCCTGCTGCACCTGTCTTGATTTCGGGTAAAATGACGGGCTTTAGGGAAGATGCTGGTGTAGATGCTTGTGAAGTTCCCTCCAAGAACGGAAAAGGCTCCAGAAAAAACTATAAAACCCATGCCTAGGAGATTTTTATGCGTATTGGAATCTTAACGGGAGGCGGCGACGTGCCTGGACTGAATCCTTGCATCAAAGCGGTCGTAAATCGCGCCGAGGCTGAAGGGCAGCAGGTGATTGGCATCCGACGGGGCTGGTGGGGGCTGCTTCATTTGAACCCGGATGATCCATCCTCCCTGGCTAAGTGCACCATCAAGCTTGATAATGCTCATGTCCGCACTATTGACCGCACCGGTGGCACGTTCCTACATACCTCTCGTACCAACCCTGGAAAAGTAAAACCTGCAGATATCCCGGAGTTTCTTCGCGAACCGGGTTGGGATCCAGAAAGGGACCCGTCGCCTCGTGATTTCACGCCTCATGTCCTCAAGAATCTGGAGTATCTAAAAGTTGACGTCTTGGTCCCTATTGGCGGTGACGACACCTTAAGCTATGGAGAGCGACTACATGAAGAAGGATTTCCCATCGTCGCCATCCCCAAGACGATGGACAATGATGTCTATGGAACAGACTACTGCATCGGTTTTTCAACGGCCGTGACCCGCAGTGTCAATTTTCTCCATCAGCTCCGCACCTCGGCCGGCTCTCATGAGCGGATCGCGGTCGTCGAATTGTTTGGTCGCAACAGTGGAGAAACCTCGCTCATTTCTTCTTATCTGGCGGGAGTGGATCGCGCCCTCATTTCTGAAGTTCATTTCGATCCAGAGAAGTTGGCTCGATTGGTCATGGGAGACAAGCGGAACAACCCCAGCAACTACGCCATGGTGACCATTTCAGAAGGGGCCCAGATGATTGGCGGCAAAATCGTGGAATACGGCCAAGCGGATGCATACGGGCATAAGAAATTAGGCGGTATCGGAGAGCTGACTGGGGAAGTCCTGAAGAATTTAACGGGGCAGAATATTATCTATCAGCAATTGTCCTACTTGATGCGCAGCGGCGCGCCCGATTCTTTGGATCTTATGGTTTCTCTCAATTATGCCAATATGGCCATGTCGCTTGTCATGGAAAAGAAATTCGGAAGAATGATGGCCATGCGCGATGGTATTTACACGAACGTCCCTATTAATACAATCACCGAGGGCATGAAACGAGTCGACGTGGCTGAGCTTTACGATCTGGACCAGTATCGTCCCAAGGTTCGACACGTCGATGGGAAGCCGATGTTTCTGTATTAATTTAGTTTTCGATTCTCTCTGGTTAGCGGTATAATTAAATGACTTTAAATTCTGTGTTCGTTGACCGAGAAAAAGTTTCGTTAAGACTAGCCTCAAGGAGGTGGATCGTGTCGAGACCAATGAGAGCTTTAGTGGGCAGTCTTTTCACACTCGTGATGGGCCTCACTCTTTACGCCCAGGACGTTTCTCAAAATTTCATTTCCGCAAAGTCTGGAATGGTAAATTATGTGGAAGGTAAACCCATAGTATTTACTTCTGATAATCAGCAGGGAAGCAAAGTATCGGCACGGGATCAGCTAAAATCGGGAGACCGTTTGCAAACTGAAGAAAACGACCGGGTAGAAATTCTACTGAATCCAGGAAGCTACTTGAGAGTTGCAGCCAATAGCGAGATCCGGATCTTGCAGACCTCCTTTGATGACATGCATTTCGGAATGACCCGGGGCGTAGCTATCTTGGAGTCTGCTGCCTTTGACAAAAAGGTCCACTCCATCAAGATCTCCACGCCTTCTGGGGACCTTCAGATTCTTGCCAATGGACTTTATCGATTCGAGGTGAGCCCAGATCAGCCAGTGGAAGTTTCCGTCTATTCAGGAA
>QHZQ01000229.1 GCA_003224725.1 Acidobacteriota bacterium
CTTGGCTGCCATGATCCAACCGATGTAATTGCGTTGATACGACGGGGCTAAGCCTTTGAAGTTCTCCCAGGCCTTTGGCTTGGCTTGCAGAGCCGTTTCCATGAACTTGGGAACCGATAACATCTTGCGTACAGGTTTCGGTCGCTCCCTCTCAGGGCTGGAATAATTGACCTTCGCCAGCCCGGCATCGGTCATCCGATTTTCCTGAATCAATTTTGCGATCCGTCTCTTGTTCACTTCGGACCACCTCAGGGTATTGGTACGCGGTGTAAACTTGCGCGCGTAGGTGTCATCGTCAATGCGCTGAACGATGCTATCAATCCAACCATGACACAACGCCTCCTCGACAGCCTCTTCGTAAGACATGACTTGCTGGCGAGTGTGAGTTTTCGGAAAGATGAGCCATACTTCTTTTTCCGATGCGTGATTTTCGGATAGCCAAGAGCGCCAAGTTTCTCGGTCAGTCGCACGAATCGTTTTGCACATCTTCATCAGAACGCCACTCCTGTATTGTCCGCCCGGAAAAAAATTGGGTCGGACCAAGCTAAGACATTTTGGGATGAAGCGATCGGTTCCAAAAGAAGGTGTTTTCCAGGCTTAATCCGCCTTTTGGCCCTCAAAAAGACCTCGATAGGCGGTTTCAGTTTCTCTCAACTGACATCCGCCTTCAACCGAAATCACGTCCCGACCTTTGGCTCTGATTGCTAGCGGTTTCTGCAGCGCTTCGATATACTCCAGACTGCCGACCGCAATGCTAGTGTGACTCCCGCCTCCCGGGTCACGTCGGTGAATAGGTAGTTAGACCTCAATCCGTCTGCAGAGGACCGGCAGAATAAGATGAACCGCGAAGACGCCAAGAGCGCGAAGAAAGACGAATAAGTCATCAGTAGGATGTCATCGACGGTCTCTTCTCTCGACAAGAAAGCAGAAGTTGTCCGCCCTCGGTCTTCGCTTTTGGGTGATGCGTTGAATCTGCCTTTGTGATGCAAGACTGTAGTTTCTTGTTTTGTGGCAAGATTCTCATCAAAGCCGAAGCACATATTCCCCTTAAAAAGTAGAAACTTTCTCTTCTAGCACGAAGCGGACATCCCACGAAGGCTTTGCCTTCTGCCCCTTTTCTAAGGGGACTTTCGCTGCGGTGAAGTATCTTAATCCGTGTCCCATTCGGTTTCTTCTCTCCGCGGTGTTGTGTCCTGGTGGTCTTCTTTGCGTTCTCTTCGTTTTCGCGGTTTGATTTCCTGGTTGCGGCCGTCGGCCGTTCTGTGATTCCCTGTATAGAGACTTCAAACGCACGTCAGTTTTTCTGCTATCATGAATTTCTGAGTCGCAAGTGCGATAGTCGCTCAGCGATGCCTGGTTCGAGGTTATGTCTCACAATAGCCATCCATTGAACCTGGGAGGGCCCTGTCCTCTCACCTCCCTTCCCCTCTCCCTCGATGGGTGGGAAAGCGACGGCGGTCGGGTAAGCGGGATGAGGGGTTGTGGCCCTGCTCAATTGTCTACCGATTTGAGAGACACAACACCACGGCGTAGACTGGAGATAGCATTACCTCATGCGTCCTTTTGATTTTCATTCTCGCACCCGGGTAATTTTCGGAGAGGGTGCGATAGCTCGACTGGGTGAACTGGCTGCAGAACTGAATTTTCGCCGGAGCTTACTCGTCGCCGATCGGGGACTTCTGGCCTGCGGATACGTGGAAGAGGCGTCGAAGTTTTTGACAACCTCGGGAGTCGAGGTCATTACCTTCCATGAGTTCGCCGTGAATCCTGACAGTTCGATGATCGAAGCAGGACGCAACTTTGCCTCGTCTTTGGCCATCGATTCGATCATTGGGTTAGGTGGAGGCAGTTCCATGGACTGCGCCAAGGGAATTAACTTTCTACTAACCAATGGCGGAAGGATCCACGACTATCGGGGATACGGCAAAGCCTCTAAACCCATGCTGCCCATGATAGGCATTCCCACCACGGCCGGAACGGGTAGTGAGGCACAGTCTTATGCTCTGATCTCAGATGCCGGCTCCCACGTGAAAATGGCCTGTGGGGATCCCAAGGCAGCCTTTCGCCTCGCTCTCCTGGACCCCTGTCTGACCGTTTCCCAACCTCCGGATGTGACGGCTGCGACCGGTTTTGATGCGATAGCGCATGCTGTCGAGACCTATGTCACCATCAAACGCAACCCGATCTCAGAATTTTTTTCTCGAGAGGCCTGGCGCTTGCTGGACAGGAATTATGAGCGAGTGCTGGCGGAACCCAGGAACCTGGAGGCACGCGGCGCCATGCAACTGGGCGCTTATTATGCCGGGGTAGCGATTGAAAACTCCATGTTGGGAGCAACCCACGCCTGTGCCAATCCTCTGACGGCTCGCTATGGGACCACCCACGGTGTGGCTATTGCCATGTTACTTCCCCATGTGGTGCGCTGGAACGCCGTTGCGGTTGAGTCCCGTTACCAGGAGTTGTTGAATCTTACTGCACCGTCGGCCAGGAAAAATCATCCAGCGGAGAATTTGGCTGCCAGGGTGGAGCAACTCATCAAAATCGGGCGACTGCCCCTTAGACTCAGTGCTGTCAGTATCTCCAAACAGGATTTACCTCAGTTAGCCGAGGAGGCAGCCCTTCAATGGACAGGACGATTTAATCCCCGACCGCTGGGTGTCAGCGGAGCTTTAGAGATTTATGAATGCGCTTATTAGCCAAGGTCTCTGCCCTTGATGGCCTTTCGGGATCTCTGCGTACTCTTGCTCTTGCTCTTGCTCAGCTTTCAGCCGAGTCTGGAGTTCGGACATTTGGGGCCTCGCATTTGGAGTGCGCTGGCTTGACAGCGCTTTGTTGGCCTGCGGCTTTGACGCAGGCCCCGACTGCCGACGCGAGCAAAAACTCCCAACAAGCGTTTCAGGTGCATTTCGAAGATAAATCATTGCGAAACGTGTGTTTCAAAAACGTAGCAAACTTTTCGGTCCTCGTTTGGGGGCGCTGTCAAGCCAGCGCCAACGAAAGCGGCGTCAAGCCGCCGCACTCCAAGAAGCCGCGACCGTTGGTCGTGGCTACCAAAAATGTCCAAACTCCTGCTCGGCTTTCAGCCGACTCATCAAAGTAAAAAAGCAGAGTGAAACACAATCGGCCTCGGAAAATGGAAAGCATTTCGTAAGTGTATTTATGAAATCGAGTCCTTACGTATTCGCATCTGGGATCAAGCCACCTCGGCTCACCCAGCTCTGTTTTCTTGCAAGCATCTTGCAGTGTGCGTTTCTCGGGATTGTTTTGCTGCTACCCGTAGCCCTTCAGCCTTCGGCTTGGGTCCATCAAAACGTCAAACCCTTACCGCAGGTCCTCCAGCAGGACTGGCCGCAGTTTCGGTGTAACCTTCAACTGACTGGCGTATCTCTTTCCACTTTGCCTGCAACTTTGAAGCTTCTCTGGACTTATGAGACAGGCGATTCCATAGAGTCTTCCGCAGCCATTGTAGACGGTACAGTCTATGTCGGATCACAGTCGGGCGAGTTGGTGGCGCTTAGCATCCCGAAGGGCGCGGTTCGCTGGAAGTATCGGACAAACGAGGGAATCGGAGAATCCTCGCCTTGTGTTGGGCAAGGGGTGGTTTACGTCGGTGACCTTTCCGGCATGCTCCACGCCGTCAATGCAAGTGACGGTCAGAGACGGTGGGTTTTCAAGACGAACGGCGAAATCAAGTCCTCTCCAGTTCTGGTTGACGACCGGGTTCTGGTTGGGTCCTACGATGAGCATCTTTATTGTCTGTCCGCCCGCGATGGGTCTCTGCTTTGGAAGTTTCCAATCAACGGCCCGGTTCACTGCACGGCGGGGATAGCCGAGGGCATTGCTTACATCTCCGGTTGTGATGAAACTTTCCGTGCCGTGCGAATTTCCGACGGCAAAGAAATCTTCAATATTTCCTCAGGGGCTTATACCGGCGCATCTCCTGCTTTGACTCCGGGAGCGGCTTATTTTGGAACCTTCGGCAACGAAGTCTTAGGCGTGAACCTGCGGACCCGGCGCATTGCCTGGCACTACCAAAATCCGAAGCGGCAATTTCCGTTCTATTCCTCCGCAGCCGTAGTGGAGGGCAAGGTGATCGTCGGGGGACGAGACAAGTGGGTCCACTGTCTAAATGCTAAGACGGGGAAGGTTCTTTGGACGTTCTTAACTAATGCCCGGGTGGAATCCTCGCCTGCAGTGGCAAGCGGGAGAGTCTATGTGGGTTCAAACGACGGCCGCTTTTATGTGCTGGATTTGAACAAAGGGACCAAACTGTGGGAATTCTTAGCCGGGGCGCCTCTCTCGGCCTCACCGGCAATCGCCGCCGGATGTGTGGTGATTGGGTCCCAGGACGGACGGTTGTATTGTTTTGGATGACAGCGCGGCTTGGTCTTCGCATTCGGTTTGGTTCAAGGAAAGTGTTGTAATACCATAAAGGACATGAAGACCATGAAGGATCACAGCACGAAGCGTAAAGCCGAGATCGGGAAAGGGTACTCGGTCAAGATGGCTTGAAGAGTGTTGGAAATGAAAGGGATTCAGCAAACAACTACTGACTTAATTGAGAATTTCAGACACCAAACAGGGCTTTCTGATCAATTTTAATATAGAGCGGTCCTTCATGGTGCCCCTCAGACCATCCACCATCCACCAACTGCCCCCTACAGGAGGTCTCAGGCAAGTCTCAACAAGCCCCATCAGTCTGGCAGCTTATCCTGTTCGGGTTCAGGCAGCCAGAAACTGGCTAGAAACCCGACAGCATAGACCAGCAGGGCTACGGCTGCAGCAGCATAGGCAAGCTTCGTGGAAGGATTTTCTCCGGGCATGATGTTAGCCAGTTGAGTCGTCAAGAGCGCCGCCGAAGTCCCAATCATGCGGCCCCCGACGTTGGCCGCAAAACTTTCACCAGTGCCGCGCAAGTGAGTGGGGTACACTCGGGGCAGGTAGTTTCCCCAAAAACTAAACTGAGCCACCGTCAAAAGTCCAGCTAGGAAGATCCCCCAGTTCAGTAGCTCCAGACTGTTATTGGCAGGGTAGAGGAAGACCAGAGGTATCAGGATCAGGCCGGGCACTTGGAAGATGCGGAGCAGCGACCTGCGAGCTACAATCCGAACTGCCAGAAAAGCCAGGAAGAAGCGTCCTACCAATCCTCCCAGCTCCTGTGACAACTGAACCTTGCTCACCGTCTGCTCTTGCTGCGGCCGCGGGAGGTTCCTGACCTCTTTTAACCCCGGGACAATTCGAGGAGTATGCTGAATCGCCCCAAAGGCCGCTCCAAAACTACAGGCGAACATCAACGTGGTCACCCAAGTTGTCCGCCTCAGTTCCGGCTGAAAGAGTTCCACCAGGCTAGGCCGCTTGAGTGTGCCTTTGGATTTCTTTTCCAGCCACATCGGTGATTCGGGAAGGAAGGGACGAATGAGCATCAAGGGAAGGGCCGGGATCACGCCGGAAATCAGGGTATAGCGCCAAGCCTCATGGCCTCCCCGGATGACCGGCAGAGAGTGCCCATGGGTCACCGCCAGATAATAGGCTGCCGTTACCATCAGGCCACCAAGAGACGATAAAGCCTGCGTGTATCCCAGGACTTTCTCGCGCTGTAGGGGA
>QHZQ01000230.1 GCA_003224725.1 Acidobacteriota bacterium
ATCCGTGCCAAACGCGAACTGAAGAACCGCCATTCCAGGAAACCCAAACCGTTCCCGCAGGCTTTCCACTTCCGGCGTAATCACGCCCAGGTTTTCAGCAACGATGGGCAGTTCGCCCAAAGCTTCCTGAATAGCCTGAAAGAACGCGGCCCCCGGGCCTTTGACCCACCTTCCGTTGATGGCAGTCGTCTCCGTGGCCGGGACTTCCCAGTAGGCTTCAAATCCACGAAAGTGGTCCAGCCGGACGATATCGACCATTGTCAGGATGGCCCGGAAACGCTCGATCCACCAGGCATATCCTGTCTCGGCGAGTTTATTCCAGCGGTACAGGGGGTTCCCCCACAATTGGCCCGTGGCGCTGAAATAGTCAGGTGGGACCCCTGCCACCACCGTTGGTTTTCCCTGAGGATCCAGTTCAAACAGGTCTGGATGAGCCCAGACGTCAGCGCTATCATGGGCCACAAAGATGGGGAGATCTCCCATGACCTTGATCCTGTAACGATGACAATCCTGCTTCAATGCCGACCACTGTTTGAAGAACTGATGTTGCCAGTATTTGCGTGACTGCATTTCATGCCCGAGCTTTTCGCTCCATTGTGAAATGGCCGCGGGGCGACGGACAGCAATGGCAGGCTCCCACTGGTCCCAGACGGCTCCTCCATGGGCCTCCTTGACCGCCATGAATAAGGCATAATCCTCGAGCCAGGTAGTATTTTGCTGGCAAAAGGCTTCGAATTCGTTCCAGTCTTTCGACGAGGCTTTAAGTTTGAAATTCTCAAAGGCTTTCTTGAGCAAAGGCGCCCTGAATTCAATGACGGAGCCATAGTCCACTTCATGGCCAGGAAAAGTGGGACCTCCTTCCAAATCCGCCGCTGACAATACTCCGTCCTGCCTGAGTTTCTCCAAGCTAATCAGAAACGGGTTGCCCGCGAACGCCGAAAAGCACTGGTAGGGAGAGTCGCCGTATCCAGTTGGCCCCAAGGGCAAAACCTGCCAAAGTCGTTGGCCAGTGCTAGCCAGGAAATCAACGAAGCGAAAAGCTTCGGCTCCAAAGTCCCCGATGCCAAACCGTCCGGGGAGAGAGGTTGGATGCAATAAGATGCCGCTGGATCTAGGAAACTTCACGCAATAAGAACTCCCTGGAGTCCTTCCCTAAGTCCGCCGTTTCAGAAATACGGTGACATATTCCATCCATTTCCATTCGTGCTCGTACTCTTGCTCCTGCTCGGCTGTCTGCTGACTCATCGAGTGAGGAGCAAGAGCCACAGGCAAGGAGGCCTCCTGTAAAAATCCCCTGTCGGGAGGGGAAAGGAGGCGTCAGCCTTCAGGGGTGGGTCCTTTCCGTCGGGAACAGCTCACCCCTGCACCCCTGAAGGTGTGAAAAAATTCAAAACCGGCCGAGACCGGGAGGGCGAGGCTCCCGCCGAGCCTCATGGGGCAAGGACTTCTGGGGCGATGGCTCGCCAGGAGGCTCGCCCTCCCAATTCTTTCACACCTTCCCTCCCGCGGAGGGGAATCATTATTCATGCTCATTGGTGGCGCCAAGGTGGCATGAACAACTCCCTTGGAATTCCTTTTAAAGTGGTAGGCGCGAGCTCCAAGATCGGCAATTGCCGCTGTGGACAGCGCCTCCCACGTTCGATTTTCGTCCCGGGTGGGCGCCCTGCCTGGCCTTGAAAGCTAACGCTCCTTGCAATTGATGCTCTTGGGAGGAGTTTGGGTGCAGGACATACTGTCGGTCATTCCTGAAGTGAGCTGAGCGCAGGCATTATCCGCAGCAGTCCGTATCGCTTCTTCCCGGGTGTTTCCCAAAGCGGTCCTGCAAGCCGTGCTCCCCCGGAACTCCATACAAACCTCGCAACGAAACCTGCTCAGGCCGAGGGAGGAATAGACAATATATCCCATCAGAACAAGGAACCCAACAACGATCAAGATTTTCGAAGTCTTCGACATGGTGGCAAAATTATACCCGAAGAGAATGCAAAACCCGGATTCGGGTGCACTGCTTTTTGATTAATGATTTTTATGGAAACCATAAAAATTATAAATTTAGTTGCCAAAGGCATTTTCTATTAGAATTCATCTTTCCTGGGCTGAGTCTGGCTTTTCCCATCAACTTCTGAGGGCAAGTGGAAGTTAGTGGGCAGAAAGATTGTGAGCCTTTGATTTGGCTGCACGGTTCCCCAAGACGATCGACGACGTGTCAAGGTCATCGGCCCCATAACGCACGTCTCTCCACGACGGCTTGCCTCAGCTCAAGTTCCGAGCAAAGGTTCTATGATGACGCCTCGCGTTGGCTTACCCCCCAAACAGGGTCTTTATGATCCTCAGTTCGAAAAGGATAGCTGTGGCGTTGGCTTTGTTGCCAACATAGATGGGACTCGGTCCAACCAGATTATTCGCCAGGCCCTGGAAGTCTTGCTGAACTTGAGCCACCGGGGAGCCTGTGGCTGTGACCCGGAGACCGGAGATGGAGCCGGCATTCTGCTGCAAATCCCCCATGAATTCCTAAGTCAGGAATGTTTGAAAATGGGACTGGCCTTGCCGGAGGCAGGCCATTATGGCGTGGGGATGGTGTTCCTGCCAAGAAATGAACACCCGCGTCAACAATGTCAGGCCTTCTTTGAAAAGGTCATCCAGGAAGAGGGCCAGCAAGTCCTGGGCTGGCGTGACGTCCCCGTTAACAGCAATCCCATTGGCGCGGTGGCCCGCGAAGTCGAACCCGTCATTCGACAGATTTTTATTGGTAAGAATTCTCATTTGAAGCATGAGTCCCAGTTCGAAAGAAAACTTTATGTGATTCGCAAGCGTGTGGAGAATCTGGTCGAAACTTCGGGTATCGAAGAAGCGGATACCTTTTACATCTCCAGCCTTTCCTGTGTGACTCTCATTTATAAAGGCCTCCTCATGGCTCATCAGATTCCGGCCTTCTATCAAGACTTGAACCATTCCTTGGTCAAGAGTGCCCTGGCCATGGTTCATTCGCGGTTCAGCACCAACACTTTTCCCTCCTGGAAATTGGCCCATCCCTATCGCTATGTCGCGCACAACGGCGAGATCAATACGTTGCGGGGAAATCGCAACTGGATGAGAGCCCGCGCTCGAAGTTTGTCTTCAGAACTCTTTGAAGAGGACCTTGGCAAGCTTTTCCCCATTCTGACGGAAACCGGAAGTGACAGTGCTACCATCGACAATGCTCTGGAATTCTTAGTGGCCAGTGGGCGTTCGTTGCCCCACGCCATCATGATGTTGATCCCCGAGGCGTGGAACAAGGATATTCGCATGGATCCCGACAAGCAGGGCTTTTATGAGTACCACGCTTGTCTGATGGAGCCATGGGACGGCCCCGCCGCCATCGCTTTCACCGATGGCAAGCGAATCGGCGCCGTTCTGGATCGTAACGGCCTCCGACCCGCCCGTTACCTTGTGACCAAAGACGGCCTGGTGGTCATGGCTTCCGAAGTGGGAGTTCTGGATATTCCCAACCACCAAATTCTTTATAAGGGCCGGCTGCAGCCGGGCAAAATCTTTCTGGTCGATACCCTGGAGGGACGGATCATTGACGACGCTGAATTGAAAGCCAAAATTACCCGTCAAAAACCTTATCGGCAGTGGGTGGAAGCCAACAAGATCGACCTGCATCATCTGCCCGAGCCACCGCGCGTCCATCACCCTGATCCTCAAAACCTGCTGGTCCGCCAACAGGCTTTTGGTTACACCGTTGAAGATCTTCGTCTGCTAATGGCCCCCATGGCCAAAGACGGCGAAGAGGCAGTAGGTTCCATGGGCACCGACACCCCGCTGGCAGTGCTCTCCAGCCGGCCGCAACTGGTTTATAACTATTTCAAACAGCTTTTCGCTCAGGTAACCAATCCTCCCATTGACTCCATCCGCGAGGAAATGGTGATGTCCTTGGAAAGTTACATTGGCAGTGAGCAGAATCTTTTGGCTGAAACTCCCAAACACTGTCATATGCTCAAACTTCCCTGCCCCATCTTGACGAACGTTGAGTTGGAGAAGGTCCGGCATGTTTCTGTGGGAGACTTCCGGGCAGTCACCCTGCCCATGCTTTTTCCAGTTTCTGATGGAGAAGAAGGACTGGCGACGGCCGTTGAATCGCTTTGCCAGAGGGCTTCGGAGGCCGTAAGGGAAGGCTGCAGCATATTGATCCTTTCGGATCGTGGCGTGGATGCTCAGCATGCGGCCATCCCCAGCCTGCTGGCTACCTCGGCCGTGCATCATCATTTGATCCGCGAAGGCACCCGAACCAGAGTCGGACTCGTGGTGGAATCCGGTGAAGCCCGTGAAGTCATGCACTTCGCCTTGCTCATCGGCTATGGAGCCGGAGCCGTCAATCCCTATCTGGCTTTTGAGACACTTTCCGAAATGGTCAGGCAAAAGCTGTTTCCGTCCGAAGTCACGGTGGAGAAAGCCCACAAGAACTATATTAAGTCCATTAACAAGGCTTTGCTTAAGATTATCGCCAAGATGGGAATCTCCACCGTTCAAAGCTATCGTGGAGCACAAATCTTCGAGGCCATTGGGCTGAATACCGAATTGGTCGATCGCTATTTTACCGGGACCCCCTCGCGCGTCGAAGGGGTTGGCCTGAAGCATTTGGCGCGGGAGGCCCTGGCCCTTCACCGTCGTGGATTCCCCGATGAACGCCTCCGCAGTCCCCTGTTGGATGCAGGAGGACAATACCAGTGGCGACGAGAAGGAGAGTTTCATCTCTTTAATCCTGAGACAGTGGCGAAACTGCAGCAGGCCACGCGCCAAGGCAGCTACCAGACTTTTAAGGAGTACTCGAGCCTGATCAACAATCAAAGCCAGAATCTCTGCACACTGCGCGGGCTTTTCAGGTTGAAAAAAGGGAACCCGATTCCCATTGAGGAAGTGGAGCCAGCCAAAGAGATTGTCAAACGCTTTGCCACTGGGGCCATGTCCTTCGGTTCCATCAGTAAAGAGGCCCACGAAAACCTGGCCATTGCTATGAACCGCATTGGTGCGAAAAGCAACACGGGGGAGGGCGGCGAAGATCCGGAACGCTTCAAACGCGATCCCAACGGCGATTGGCGCCGTAGCGCGATTAAGCAAGTTGCCTCGGCGCGTTTTGGCGTGACCGCGGAGTACCTGGTGAATGCCGATGACCTGCAAATAAAAATGGCCCAGGGAGCCAAGCCGGGAGAAGGCGGACAACTGCCTGGACACAAGGTGGACAAAGTCATTGCTCGAGTGCGTCATTCCACCCCCGGGGTTGGATTGATCTCCCCACCGCCGCATCATGATATTTATTCCATTGAGGACCTGGCCCAGCTCATCCACGATCTGAAGAATGCCAATCCGCAGGCGCGGATTTCAGTCAAACTGGTGGCCGAAGTGGGCGTAGGCACTGTAGCCGCCGGCGTCTCCAAGGCCCACGCCGACGTGGTCCTCATTAGCGGACACGATGGTGGCACCGGGGCATCCCCTTTGACTTCCATCAAACACGCGGGCATCCCCTGGGAATTAGGTTTAGCCGAAACGCAGCAAGTTCTGGTCTTGAATGACCTGCGGGGTCGAATCGTCGTCCAGACGGATGGACAGCTCAAAACCGGCAGGGACGTGGTCATTGCGGCCTTGCTGGGCGCCGAGGAATTTGGCTTTGCCAGCGC
>QHZQ01000010.1 GCA_003224725.1 Acidobacteriota bacterium
TGATTATTTTGTCGCGGCCCGCCTTGTCCTCTGCCACTTGAATATGGAGCCTCTCTCTGGCTCCAAGAAGCTGATAAGACTGACCGGCGGACTGCAATTCCTGTTGTACTCTTTCTGCAGAAAGCGGCCGCTTCATCGGATCCTGTGCATTGAGCAACAAGAATGGACGAGGTGCCACTCCAGCTGCAACTTCAGGAAGATCGAAGTAGCGCAGGACCTCTGGCAGAAAGAGATTCACGTGAACTGCATAATTTCCCGTCTCGATGATTTGTCGATAGCTAAGCAACGCATTGACACTGGCCGTCCCGGCAACACGCCGGTCTAAGGCAGTCACAAACTGTGCCATCAACCCTCCGCCGCCCGCTCCTAATACATAGATCTTACTTGCTTCAACCTCTGAACGCTGGCTCAAGAGATCCAACGCACGTAATGAATCTTTGATCCGCATTGCCAGCATCGGTTTTCCGATGAGGAAGGAGTTATAAACCAGGTTTTCCTCGACCCCCAAACTGGGATGGAAATAGTCCACCTTGCTTTCAATTTTGCATTGGGTCTCCCCAAGCCCCCGGGGATCAATGGCACAAACCACAAATCCAATCCCGGTTAACCGCTCTAACAAGCCTCCCTTTTGGGCTTCCATGCCTTTTCCCAACTCATTGAGATAAAGAATAGCAGGAGCCTTGCTTCGCAAGTTTTTGGGCTTAAATATTAAGGTGGGGATGCGTACTCTCGGTTCAGTTTCATAAATCAGCTTTTCTATGGTATATCCATCACGGTCCAGCGTCTCATAGGTATGGACCTCAACATGAGACTCCGGTTCCATAGAATCGTTGAGAACTTCATGGATGTCCCGGCGCAGCTGATTTTGAAACTTTGCCAAATCATCCTTCGAGTGAAGGGTTGGTAGGCGGTATGACCGTTTCGCCAATCGCTGCCGGTTCAAGCTCTGAACTGTCTCGCCTCCCAACGAATCAAGAACCTGACCTGATTCTGTGCAGAGCAAGTTCTTCTCATTCTCTACCGTAACCGATGATTCCTTGGGATTTTCCGTCTTAGTCAACAACCAGCGTTCGAACCACTGATAAGCTGCCTCGCGCAATCCTGTTGACAGGCTGTGCTTTTCATTCACTTCCACTTTGTCCAATTTTGATTCAGCATCCACCAGTTCATAGATTTTCTGAACTTCTTCGTAGGTCACGCGCGTGCCTTCGATAGGAAAGAAATCCTGTTGGGCCGAACCAATCCGAAGCGGCTTGGGAGCAAAGAGCGCCAGCAACTCGGCGTGATCAACTCCATTGAGTAGGGTTTCAAAAAGATCCTGTTCGGGATCCCACTCCGGATCAGCCGTAGCTCGGTTCCCCATCCGCCAGTAGAGACTCGTAATGTAGCAGATGGGCATGGAAACCTTGACCCGTTCGTCCAAGGCAGAGATGTAAGCAGTGAGAGTCCCACCGCCAGACTGTCCAGTCACGCCGATTTTCTTGTGATCTACTTCGGGACGGGTTTGCAGGTAATCGATGCTCCGAATGCCGTCCCAGATGCGATAACGCGCCAGATTGTCCCCCAACAAATAAAGTGGATTCCCTACGTAGCCATGCTCGGGACAAGCCAACTCCATGGGAAATTTCTTTGTCTTGGGGTCGTAACATTGGGAGCGTTCTCCTTGGCCCAGTGGGTCTATCGTCAGGACGGCAAAACCACGCCTGGCCAGCGAAGCATGAAATATCTGATACGTCTCGAAAGCCTTGCCATTTTCGCTGTGTCCGCAAGGACTGAAAATACCCGGAATGGGACCGGTGCGTTCTTTAGGTAAATAAAGCAGGCCGGTGATATAGAACTTGGGAAGGCTCTCGAAAATAACCTTCTCTACCAAGATGTCTCCTTTGTCCAGTTTGCCCACCACCCGAGGATTCAGTGGGGTCCGGTCTGGCAAGCCACCGATCATCTTCAGCAAACACTCCCTCAGATACTTTTGACGATGATGTAGCTCCTTGGCATTCATTAGATTTTCTATCGCATTGTGGCGGCGCGAGTACTGCTCTCGAGCAACTCCCATGATGAAGTCGTAAACCATCGTTTCATAGAATTTAGCATCGGGAGAATGGGTAACCACAGCCAGCTCGTCGACTGGTAGGTCGGTCCTTCTGGGTCCACAGAATTGAGTCGACAAAGAAAGGGATATCAAAAGAGCAATAGAAATGAAACGCAAATTAAGAATTGACATTCGGGGCTATTCTCCACGCTCACAAACCCCATATCGTATGACTTTGATTTTTGAAACGCAAACCCAAAACCAGACAGGAAATAGTGTCCGAAATCGGGACAGATCAACCGATAGAGCCTCATTCCTGAAGCCAGTTTGAGCTTGGCCTTACCCTTTACATCCAATAATTTAGTTAAAATCGCAAAATTTGGGCTACGACGTGTATCAGTGCGGCTGTTCTGGCTCCCAGGCAGACAGAGAGCGTAATTCCGAGCAACTGGAGATAATTTAGTATGGAACCCAAAACCCAAAAACTCTTACGGCAAGCAGGCAAGTATGTTCTTTTGGGCAAGCTCACTCTTGCCTTGGAGCAATACTTTGAAATTCATGAACTGGAGCCTAACGATACAACTATCATCAATACGATCGCAGAGCTGTATGGACGGTTGGAAAACAAGGATGAAGCGTTGAATTGGTATCAAAAGTTAGCGGAAGCATTTGAGTACCGAGAGCTTTTTCCAAACGCGATTGCGACCTACAGAAAGATTTTGAAAATTTCGCCAAAGAATCAAGAAGCCCTGGTTCGTATGGCAAACTTGTACGAGCGTCAAGGGCAGATCGCCAACGCAAAACACCTTTCCAAGATGCTCGCCGAGCAACTCATGAGTTCGGGACAGTATGAAAAGGCGATAGAGACTTGTCAAAGGATCTGCCGGCTCGACCCAAGCTGTCCGGAAAACCGTTTGGAGCTGGCGAGGATTCTGGAAAAATTTGGGAAGCAGGAGGAGGCCAGCCAAGCTTTTCTGATATGCGCGAACCAGCTCGCAGAAGAAGGAGATATGGCGGCAGCCGCAACCGTTACGGAAAGCATTTTCCGCTTGAAGGTCCAGAATAAAGAGTTCCTTAAGTCTTTCTTCAAGCTCCTCCAAGAAATCGACCTAGTGGAGCAGGGCATGAATTACTTGCATTCCCTTTCCTTGGACCAGGATCCTGATATCAAAGTGATGTTATTTGAGGTGTTCCTGCAGCAGGGGGATCTCGAACCCTCGCAAAGGTATTTGCTTGAGGGCGTGTGCAAGGACCCGCGCCTGTATCCGGCCACTCTGAAGCTGCTCCAGGAATTGATTGCCAAGAAGAACCTGGATGCCAATTTAGAGGTCGCCGAAGCACTCATTGAAAGTGCAATCCAACTACACGATGAAGTCAACCTCAAAGTTAGATTGGACTCACTCATGGAGGTGGACCCATCGAATATTCGCACCCTCAAGATCCTCACTGCTCTTCTAATCCGCATGAATGACAGGCAGGGATTGGAAGGATGCTTAAAACGATTAGTCATACTGGAACTACAAGACGGTAATCTGCGCGAAGGGCGGGACAATCTTAACAAATTGGCCGCGTGTGGGCAGAACAATTTTTATGTCGATCTCTTGAGCCTGTTAGATAAGGGCATGTGTCAAGACTCCTCTCAAAATCTGCAAGAAGTCTGTCAGCAGGTTATCCAAGCACTCCGACAAGGAAGTCTGGTAACCGAAGAGCCCATGTGTATCATGGGAAAGCCTGTGGAGGTCGCGGATTTAGACTTGGGAATGGGACTCGGAATTGAAGTTGAAGAAGATCTCTTTGCTGAGTCTAGGCTCTAGAAGTCTTACAAGGTCTAAGAACGACAAATCTCTTTTATAAATCCTAACAAATATACTTGAAAACTCCCCGGCTGCCACCACCCCTAGGCTCGCTGAGAAGGGGGCTCGGGGATAAGCTTGTCCAAAAACTGGCGAGTGGCCTTCAGCCACTGAGATGGAGTGTAACTCAATCGACATTCGCCGGTCGAAACCGATGACTTCGCTAGGGTGATGAGAGCACAGGCGACCCTGCTTCTCTTAACACTTCGTTGAGGATACTCAGATCGGCGATGTTGCCAATATCCCCACCTTTTAGGTACTTCAGTTCTAGAGATCGTTCAAAAAAAGCCTGAAGTGAGGGCAGGATCGGATCCCAAGTCAACTCTATTCGATTAAAAGCTTCGTCCAAGATAGTTTCGGGAATGGGCTTCCGCGTCAGCCTGGCTATCTCCTGATTGAGGATCCTCTTAGCCTCCATAGGATTCTGTTGAATCCATTGAGTGACTTTGACATGTGCCCTTAACCATTCTCTGACTAAATCAGGTTGTCCTTCGAGAAGCTTTTTTGAAGCAACCACGATAGTTGTCGCGAACTTCCGGTTGGGCCAGAGGTCACGCTCATCCAATTGTATTCTCCCATTTCCATTGTTTACTAAGATTGAGCCCCATGGTTCAGGAACCCAAGCAGCGTCAATTTCCTTGCGAAGAAAGAGTGTAAGGATGTCCGCGTTGGCAATTGGTAGAATCTCAACTGTGCCACCCTTTTCCTTGGGTTCATAACCCAATCGCTTCAGGTAGATTCGGAGAGAAATGTCCTGAGAATTTCCAATCTGTGGGGATGCAAAACGCTTTCCGAAGTAATCTTCTTTATTCTTGAGTTGAACATCCTGACGTGTTACAAAAACAGCCCCGCCACTTGCGGCTCCTGAAATAACCCTCAACTCCCGCCCTCCAGTGCGTATGTAACCAGTGATGGCAGGGCTAGGCCCCACATACGCGACGTCCAGTTCCCCGGCAAGAAACGCTTCGATGGCTGCGGGCCCTGCGCTGAATACTTTTACAGTCAGATCCATTTCTTTTCCGAGGTATTCTTTAAACGTTCCCCGAGCCAGACCGATGATGGGCTGAGCGTGAGTGATATTGGGGAAATAACCGAGGCGAAGACGTAGCCTTGAACCTGTAGCCGGTTTCTTACATCCCACCGGTACTGAAATCAAAGAGAAAAGCAGCAATCCAAGCAAAAAATGCAGTCTAGTTGGCAAGGGGAGGAAATACCGATAGGGTCCTTCACAGTAAAGGAGAGAGTATAACCGAAACTTTGTAAAGCGAAAGGGAAATGGTAAGATTCAACACTCCGACCCTTAAAAGAGACCAATGGACCAGTCTGACGAGCTAAAGAGATTCTTGGAAAGGTTATTGACAATGTTCCATATGATGAATTCCAGGCGTGACTTTCTGAAATATGGTGGTGCAATTCCTTGGGCAATACTGGCAGGAAGAGGCATGTCTGCCACTCCCAGACTACAAATGTCTAAAATCGAACGCGTGAAAGCTGTTTTGCGCGGCGAACGGGTGGATCGGCTTCCTTTCTCCTTCTGGCATCATTTCGGCCTAGAAAAATCTCCGGGCGAAAAACATGCAGAGGCCACTCTAGCTTTCTATCGCAGGTTTGACTTCGACCTGGTTAAGGTTATGAGTGACTTCCCGTATCCCGTACCTAAAAGCCTGGACAAGATTGCGACCAAGGAAGACTGGGAGCAACTCGAGATCTTAAAAAACCCCTTTCCCGAACAAATCAAAGCATTGCGGATAATTCACAAGGAGTTGAAGGGTCAGGCACCTTTTGTAGAGACCATATTTCAATCCTGGACCGTGGCGGAGAAGCTGTCCTCCCGGGAAACGATGCAAAAGTTGAAGGACCAAAATCCGAATTTACTGAAGAAGGTGCTCCGAGTCATTTCTGAGTCTCAGGCTAACCATGCGCGGTTAGCCCTGGAAGCTGGTGCAGCCGGAATTTTTCTAGCGGTCGCGGCAGCAGACGATCTAGTGATGAATTCGCAAGATTATCTGAAGTTTGTCCGGGAATCCGACCTGATTATTCTCGAGGCTACCAAGGGACGAAGTTACCTCAACATCCTGCATCTTCATGGCAACAAAGTTCACTTTGACAGCTCCGTGACCTATCCCGTTCAGGTGATTAACTACTCGGTGCACGGAACCGGAATGGACCTTGCTACAGCCAAGAAAAAATTTTCCGGTACCCTGATGGGTGGCTTGGATGAAGTCAAGATTGCCCGCTTGGGTGAAAGCGAATTAAGATCTGAAATCCAGCAAGCAATCTTGGCGACGCAGAAACGCCGTCTGATTCTTGCACCAGGATGTTCAGTACCCAACGACATTGCGGATGAACCACTTTTGAAAGTAAGAGACTTAGTCCAAAAATCCTGACGGGAAACCATTTGTCTTACCTATTTGATCCAGACCTCCAGGCCCCACCTGTTTGTAAGACCGGCGTAACAAGGCCATTCAAAACGAAGATTCAGGCAGGCATTGCCGGGCTGTGTGAGGAATTCGTTGCTGGTGGCGAGAAGTCCCTTTTCGACCGCATGAAAGGATGTTCGGGTCTCCTCCAGCTGATGCCACCGGATTCAACTTGGGCTTTCGTCTTGGTAAGTAATTCTGTTGACTCGACTGTTGTTCGGTCAGCTGTGTCAGAAGGTAACTCGAAGCGTAAATGGAGAAATCGTTTCAGCCCAGGTCAGGCAATTTCATTCGGCCAAACCTTTTCCCAAAAATTCCGCTGCCGACTTGTTTCATCATTTTTCTGGCCTGGACATATTGCTTCAGAAGTTGATTAACTTGCTGCACAGAGGTGCCACTTCCCCTTGCAATCCTTTTTCTGCGACTTCCATTAATAATTTGATGATGGTTCCTTTCTTTGGGGGTCATGGAATTAATAATGGCCTCGATGTGCAGCAGTTCCTTTTCATCCACCTTAACTTTGGTGAGTTCTTTGAACGGGCCAACCTGTGGGAGCATTGACAATATTTGCTCTAAAGGCCCAAGCTTTCTCATCTGGCGCAGTTGGTCCCGAAAATCCTCCAGGGTAAAAGAGTCGGAACGCAGCTTTTTTTCGAACTCGAGTGCCTTCTTATGATCAATGGCCTCCTCTGCTTTTTCGATCAAAGAAAGAACGTCGCCCATTCCCAGAATGCGAGAGACCAGGCGATCAGGATGGAAGAGTTCCAGAGCATCGTACTTTTCCCCTACACCCACAAACTTTATGGGCTGACCTGTCACGGTTTTGATCGACAAGGCCGCTCCGCCCCTGGCATCCCCATCCAATTTAGTCAAAATAACCCCGGTTAGACCCAGTTGATTATGAAATTCTTGAGCGCTCTTGACAGCATCTTGGCCCGTCATGGCGTCTGCAACAAATAAGATTTCCGACGGGTTAGCTAATTCTTTTACTTTTCGAAGTTCTTGCATGAGTTGTTCATCGATGTGAAGCCGCCCCGCTGTGTCAATTAACAGAACATCGTAGCCCGAATTTCCCGCCTCACGCAGGGCCTCCCGACAGAGCTTTAGAGGATCATCCACGCCTTCCCCTGCGTAAACGGAAACGTCGACTTCCCTCGCAATAATAGATAACTGCTCTCGAGCAGCCGGGCGATAAACGTCGATAGAGACCAGATACGACCGATGTCCATTGCGATTCAACCACCGAGCCAATTTGCCAGTTGAGGTGGTTTTGCCCGAACCCTGCAGGCCAACTATGAGAAACACGCTCGGAAGCTTTGCAGAGAAATTCAGTCTTGGCGAGGTTCCTCCAAGAGTCTCCACCAGTTCATCCCTGACGATTTTAATGACCTGATGGCTGGGAGACAGGCTTTCCATAACTTCCTGACCTAACGCTCTTACTTTGATCCTCTCAATAAATTGCTTAACGACCTTGAAGTTGACATCAGCCTCCAGGAGAGCTAAACGAATTTCTCTCAAGGCCTGTTCAATGTGGTCGGGAGAAAGCTTCCCTTCACCTCTGAGATTTCTGAAAATCGTCTGAAGTTTTTGGGATAATTGATCGAGCATTAATTCTCTGAAAGTTTAAGGCAGAAACGTCGAATGCTCCGTGCTAAACCTGTGTCAGCGTCCACCTCAAGTTCGACCGCGTTAATTCTTACATCGCCTGTGGCCGTTTCGAATTTAGCCGGGATTTGATTAATGAATTTGGGTTGGATGATTTCTTTGTTAACTCCAATGACGGAGTCGTGTGGGCCTGTCATCCCCACATCGGTGATATAAGCTGTACCCAGGGGCAGAATTTGTTCGTCAGCCGTCGGCACATGGGTGTGTGTTCCCACAATGGCGGAGACCTTTCCATCAAAATACCATCCAAAAGCCTGTTTTTCGGCTGTGGCCTCGGCATGAAAATCGACGAAGATCGTTCTAATCTCTTGGTTCAAGTCTCGAAGTAGACTTTCGGCTATTCGAAAGGGACAGTCAATGGCAGGCATGAAAACCCGGCCCTGGAGATTGATAACCGCAAACGGCTTTCCGTTCCGCGTCTTGCCCACAAACATACCACGCCCCGGTGCCGAGGGAGGATAATTTGCCGGCCGAAGCAAGCGCGGCTCTAAGTCAAAATAATTCAGGACCTCCTTTTTATCCCAAATATGATTGCCGGAAGTCAGGACGTCAATCTGTAGGCTCAGAAGTTCCTCTGCCAGACGGGGAGTGATTCCGTTTCCCGAAGCTGTGTTTTCAGCATTGGCAATACATAAATCAATTGCCCGCTCCTCAAGAATATTGGCCAGATGATTCTTGAGTGCGTCCCTGCCCGGGCGCCCGACAATGTCTCCAACGAATAAAATCTTCATTATTATCGAGCATACTCCACAACTCGCATCTCACGGATCACGGTCACTTTAATCTGTCCGGGATATTGCAGTTCATTCTCAATCTTTCTGGCGATGTCCTTGGTCAGCCAGAAAGCCTGTTCGTCGCTAACCTTATCACTCTCCACCATAATCCGGATTTCACGTCCTGCCTGCAGGGCATAGCATTTGGACACACCCTCGAAAGAATCCACCAGACTCTCTAATTTCTCCAAGCGCTTGACATAGGTTTCCAGTATTTCCCGGCGAGCTCCTGGACGAGCGGCAGAAAGAGCGTCCGCGGCCTGGACCAACTGAGCTTCGACAGTGCGAAATTCCACGTCGAAGTGATGGGCTTCCATGGCATGAATGACCTCTTCGCTCTCGCCGCATTTACGCGCGACCTGGACTCCAAGCTGGATATGAGTTCCTTCGACCTCGCGGTCGATGGCTTTGCCAATATCATGAATTAACCCGGCACGCTTGGCTACCGCCACGTTGGCTCCTATTTCTGCAGCCATCATGCCAGCGAGACTCGCCACTTCCTTAGAGTGATTCAAGACATTCTGGCCATAGCTGGTTCGATACCTGAGCCGTCCCAAAAGCCTGATGATCTCAGGGTGAAAGTCACGGATTCCCAATTCAAGAGTTGCTGCCTCACCCTCTTGTTGGATCTTAACATCAAGCTCCTTCTTCACCCTATCAACGACCTCTTCAATGCGGGCCGGATGGATGCGGCCATCCGAGATCAATTTTTCAATAGACATTTTAGCGATTTCTCGCCGAATGGGATCGAATCCCGACAAAATAATGGCCTCCGGTGTGTCGTCAATGATCAAATCAACTCCTGTAGCTACTTCTAAAGCTCGTATGTTTCTTCCTTCTCGACCAATGATTCGACCTTTCATTTCATCACTGGGAAGATCAACCACCGAGACCGCTGTCTCCACGACGTGCTCACCGGCACAGCGCTGAATGCAGGTACTTATGATTTTCTTGGCTTCTTCTTGGGCTGTAACTTTCGTCTCCTCTTCGATCTTTTTAATCATGCCAACAGCCTCGTGTTTGGCATCAGCTTCCATCTGTTTCAGCAACTGCCTCTTCGCCTCCTCTGCGGAAAGCCCAGAATGCATCTCCAGTTGGCGCTTTTGCTCCGCCAACAACTCCCTGGCTTTTCTTTCGTCAAAAGCAACTTCGCGTTCCCGGTCGCTAAGCTTTTTCTCTTTTTGGGAAAGCTCCCTTTCCCTCTGCGTCAGCGCTTGATCTTTTCTTTCGAGAAGCTCTTCCCTCTGGTTATGGCGTTTCTCCAGACCTTGTAACTCTAGTTTTCGATCTCTGGTTTGTTTTTCAACTTCGGCGCGAAGGCTAAGAATTTTATCCTTGGCTTCCAGCAACGCCTCTTTTTTAATGTGTTCAGCTTCCTTCTTAGAGTCTCCAACAATTTTCTGAGCAGTCTGTTCTGCCGCTTTTATAGAACTTAAAACCTGTCTGGCTTTTAAAAGCATCACAGAGAGCACAATGATTAAGCCAACCGCCACAGTAAGTGCTAAGTAAGCTACGGGGTTCATAGTCTCTCCTCAATAGTTTCAACCCGTAAACTCGTTCCTGGGAAATGACCGGAGCAGGCATCAGGCGTGCGGTTACAGCTAACGATACATGAGTCATCACGATTATTCCATTTCCCAATTGACGGTTTACGAAAGCATCATCAGCGTGCTACGTACTAACGTTTTGATTATAGTCCAGTGAATAGCGAATTACAATAAAAGGGATTCCGAGAGTCTCCAGCGAGGATATAAAAAGCGGGCTCAAACAAAAACCCCGCTTTGCCGTGAGGCACTCTATTTGGACCTGGATACCAGGTGGGCACCTTATACTATCACTTTAGGAAGCTTCATCTGGTGAAGCTTACACACGGTAAATAGAGTCAGGTTCCCATACAAATAGGTGTTGGTTCAAATAATGGCGCGCCAACACGTACATCGCAGGGTGAGTGTGATTTTAGTTAGCAGCCCTGCTGTAGGTCAAGCAATATTTTCGACGACACGTTTTACACTTCATGTACCACGCTTCAATTTCATCTCTTCAGCACTTGATCAAGCAGACGAGAACACTCCGCACTCTTGTCGTAGACAATGGACTCAAATTCCTTTGAACGTTCACGTTCCTGGAATAATTCATCAGCGATGTTCAATGCCGCCAACACCGCCACCTTTAAAGAATCCACGGTCTTGCTGCCCTGAGCAATCTCCCGCATCTTTTTGTCTACATAGGCGGCCAATTCCTTGATATAGTTCGACTCAATTCCACCCTTGATTTGGTAGAACTGATTGTAAATCTCTACACGGGTCAATCCTTCAACGCTTCGCATGGAAATAACTCCAAGGTTTATTGGCTTTGGTTTCGACTACACGGTCAGTTCTTCCAGATTATTTAAAATAGTTTCAACCCTTTCTTTGACCAAGCTTTTCTCTTTCTTAAATTCTAGAATTTCCAGTTTGAGACGATCATTTTCACCTGCCAGTTGGTCAACGTGGGACTTCATCTTCAGAATATCCTTCTCGAGAGATTCCTTTTGTAACTTAATGGCTTTAAAAAGTTCAATAACACGATAGACTTTGTTCTCTAAATCCGTGAATTTTTCTAATCCGTCACTCACATTAGATCCTTATCTGGGATCCTTATTTCAACACCCAGTTTTTCCGCCAGGAGCGCCCCAATCTTCTGCTGATGTTGATTGACTTCTTCCTCGGTCAATGTTCGATCGAAAGCTTGATAAACGATGCTGATTGAAATTCCCTTTTTATCTGAGGGGAGCTTATCTCCGACATAGAGATCAAATGGAAAGACCTTTTGTATCTCTTTGATGTTCGCCTGCTCAATCGTCGATTCGATTCTACTATAATCGACATCTTTATCAACGAACATTGAGAGGTCCCTTTGAATGGACGGAAACCTGGGGATTTCGTGGAAGACCTTCTTTGCAGCTCTCAAGTTGTACCATTGCCGCAACGGAATTTCCGCTACCCACACCGGTTGTCTAATTTTGTATAGCTCACAAACTTTGGGATGAAGTTGCCCAAAGATCCCCAAATGCTGGCCACGCCATCGAATCTCTGCTGCAACACCTGGATGGTAGTGGTTTGGGGAGGAACAGGGCATTTGCTCTTGCTCCATCCTGTGCATCGGACCCAAGAAGCAAACCTCTTTGACTGGAAGCCCTAGCGACTGGAGAAGAATTTCGATGTCGCCTTTCAGATCGAAAAAATTAATGGCCCGGGTCACGCTGTGAACACTTACCTCCTGGTAGTTTCCGCTGGCGATCATTCCCAGGTAATCTTCTTCTTGTGGCTTCTGGCCAGCATGGTTGCGATAGATCTTACCTATTTCGTAAAGCCTGGCACTCTTGATGCCCCGATTGTAGTTACGCAAGAATGAGTGCAAGAGTCCAGGTAACAAAGAGGCCCGCATCACGCCCGTTTCAGCGGAAAGTGGGTTTAGCAATCGAATGGGTTCATGGTCAGCAAATCTTCGATTTTCTGACTCATCAATAAAAGAATAGGTCAGGGTTTCGGAATAACCTAGATGTGTCAATCTCTCTTTTAGAATTTTCCCTTGCGAATATTCTGGCCGGCGATGAGAGCCTCCTTTCCATGCGGGTAGGCTGGATGGGAATTTGTCGTATCCGTAATGGCGCGCAATTTCTTCGATGAGATCAATCTCGCTTTCAACATCTAGCCGTGAGGTAGGCAAATCAACTCGCCAGCCCTCAGCCAATCTTTCGACGATTTTGAAATCTAACAGGTTCAAGATTTCTTCGACTGCCGGTTGCTCAATTTCTGATCCCATCACTCGAGTGATGCGAGACCTTCGCAGGAAGAGAGGTTCCCGTCTGACCACTTGAGGATAACAGTCAACGACCCCTTGCTGAATCTCTCCGCCAGCCAGCCGATGGATTAGAAAAGCTGCCCGGTCCAGAGTCGGCACCGTTGCATTGACATCCGCTCCTCTTTCAAAGCGATGGGAAGCTTCTGTGTGCATACCTAACAACTTCGACGTCTTCCTTATGGAAATAGGGTTAAACCAGGCACTTTCGAGCAAGACGTCTCGGGTGGAAGAACTAATTTCACTTTCCAGGCCACCCATTATCCCGGCCAGCGCCACAGCTCGGGCTTGATCTGCGATGACCAGCATTCCCCGGTTCAGTCTCCTTTCCAAGCCGTCGAGGGTGACGAGCCGTTCTTCATGGCAAGCTTCCCGGACAATAATCTTCCTGCCGTCAATTTTCAGAAGATCGAAGGCATGCAATGGGTGACCTAGCTCCATAAGGACATAGTTTGTAATGTCAGCGATATTATTGATCGGCCGGAGACCGAGTGTCTCCAGCCGCTGAACCAGCCAATCGGGAGAAGGAGCTACCTTCACACCGCGAACGATCCGTGCACTGTAACGAGCACACAACTGTGGGGATTGTATTTCGACGGCCACCTGGGTCTTAGCCGGACTCGACGACTCTTCCAAGTGAATAGCAATCTCTCTTAGCGATTTCTTGTATAAAGCAGAAACTTCTCTGGCCACACCTGCATGACTTAAGCAATCAGGACGATTGGTTGTGAGGTCCAGCTCAAAAAGGAAATCGTTCCCATGTGGCTCCACCGTTTCGACGACGACTCCAACTTTGGTCAGGTCAGAGGCCAGCTCCTGAGGAGAAGCATCGATATCGACAAATTCTTTCAGCCACTGCCAACTAATCTTCATATGTCAAAACTGTTCCAGAAATCGCAAGTCGTTGTCGTAAAAGTACTGGATATTATTGATGGAATATTTCACCATGGCAAAGCGTTCAATCCCAATTCCAAACGCAAAGCCAGTGTATTTCTCCGGATCATAATGAACATAGCCAAATACCGCTGGATTGACCATGCCGGCACCCAGAACCTCGATCCATCCGGTCATCTTGCATATTCGGCAACCTTTACCGAAACAAACAAAGCAGGAAATATCGACCTCCGCGCTTGGCTCTGTAAAAGCAAAATAGCTCGGCCGGAAACGAACCTTGGTCCTTTCACTGAAGAAGGCTTTCAAGAAATACTCTAACGTTCCTTTGAAGTCCCCAAAGGTAATCCCTTCATCGACAGCCAAACCCTCTACCTGATGAAACACCGGCGAGTGGGTCGCATCAGGGTTGTCGTGGCGGTACACTCGGCCTGGACAGATTATGCGGAGGGGGGGACAATGTTTCTCCATCGTGCGAATCTGGACAGGAGAAGTGTGAGTCCGCAACAGTAAAGAGTCTGAAACATAAAAGGTGTCTTGAGTGTCTCTAGCCGGATGGTGCTCAGGAATGTTTAAAGCTTCAAAGTTGTAATAGGTGGTCTCAATCTCGGGGCCATCCTCAATGGAATATCCTATCGAATGGAAAATGTCTTCGATCTCATAGCGAACTTGAGTGAGTGGATGGGAGTGTCCCAGAGGTCCTCGATTCCCCGGGAGAGTAACATCAACCTGTTCTGAAGCCAATCGTTGGTCTAATTCTCGAGCAGCCAACTGCCTTTCCTTCTCTGCGATGGCACTTTCCATCTCGATCTTAAGGTCGTTGAGCCGTTTGCCCAGATCTCTCCTATTTTCAGGCGATTTGTTTTGTAGCTCTTTCATCAAAAGAGTGAGCACACCCTTTTGCCGACCATAGTATTTAATGCGGAATACTGCTAAAGCAGGAAGAGAATCGATCGTCCTTAATTCATCCAGAAAACCCTTTCCAATCTGATCAATGTCTAATGTCATGTCGTTTTGTGGCTTTTCAATGTCAGCTGATATGAAAAATGGGGCTGGACGCCCCATTGAGTTTCTCTATTATTTTATGGTAATTCGGTTGGACAATGAAGGACTTCGTAGGAACGCCGGCAAAATCGGGGAACCTATCTCCAAGCATTATTCAGGCGGCCAGCGCGTCTTTGGCTGTGTTAGCCAGTTGGGCAAATGATTCCGGATCCTTCACCGCCAGATCAGCCAGGACTTTCCGGTCGAGCTCGACCCCGGACTTTTTAAGACCGAAAATCAAGCGATTATAAGAAAGACCGTTTAATTTAGCGGCAGCTCCTATGCGGATAATCCACAATCTCCTGAAATCTCGTTTCCGTACGCGTCGGTCGCGAGAGGAATACTTTAAGGCCTTGTCCACTGATTCTTTGGCTGAACGATAAAGCTTACTCTTGGTCGCCCGAAAGCCTGAAGCTAATTTCAAAATCTTTCGCCGGCGATCCCGCCGGCTTGTTCCTCGCTTTACTCTTGGCACTGCCTGTTCTCCTTGAGCTAAGTTTTCAAATTACGAGGCATAGGGCAGCATGCGACGAACTTTCGCCGCGTCCGCCGGACTAACCAAGACGTTATGATCTAGCTTTCTCTTTCGTTTCGAAGCCTTCTTGGTCAGTATGTGGCGCGCATGAGAGTGTCCACGTTTGATTTTCCCTGAAGCAGTCACGTGGAAACGTTTCTTGGCGCCTTTGTGAGTCTTAATTTTTAGCACTGCCTGTTTCTCCAATCGGTCATAAAATCTCAACTTACTTCTTGGGAGAAAAAATGACAAACATATTGCTCCCTTCCATCTTTGGAAAACCCTCAACGACCCCTACTTCAGAAAGGTCTTCAATAAGCCGTCCGATCAACTGCCGGCCGATTTCTTTGTGCGCCATTTCTCTTCCGCGGAACATCACTGAGGCCTTAGCCTTGTCACCGTCCTGCAAAAAACGGATAATGTTGTTCTTCTTGAATAGATAATCATGCTCATCGGTCATAGGTCGGAATTTGATCTCTTTGACCTGGATGACCTTCTGGTGTTTCTTGGCTTCATGAGTTTTCTTATTGAGCTGGTAAAGATATTTGCCATAATTCATAATCCGGCATACCGGCGGCTGAGCCGTAGGTGAAATTTCAACCAGATCTAAATCCTTCTCCTTGGCAATTTTCAGTGCCTCATACGGCGGCAGTATCCCGATTTGACTGCCATCCTCGTCAATCACCCGAATCTCTTTAGCTCGAATGCGCTCATTCACTCTAGTACTTTTGTTGATACAGGCACCTCCTTCTTAATTGGCCCAATCGGCAGTTTCGGTCAAGGCACTCTTGCATCATTAGACAGCCCAACGTGGCGCCTTCTATGGTCTTACAGACTTTTTGTTTCTTAAATCCTCAAGCAATTCCAAGAATTTTTCAAAAGAAAATGTACCCAAATCTCCTTGAAATCGATTTCGGACAGCCAAAGTCCCGTTTTCGACTTCCTTGTCCCCCAAAATCACCATGTAAGGAATTTTCTCTAACTGTGCTTTCCGAACCTTGACATTCACCTTTTCATTTCTCAAGTCCGCCTTCACCCGGATATTTTCTTGCATCAATCGAGCTTGAAGCTGATGAGCAGCTTCATTGTGACGGTCGCTGATGGGTAGCAACATCACCTGAACCGGAGCCAGCCAAAAGGGAAAAGCGCCGGCATAATGTTCAATCAAGATCCCGAAAAAGCGCTCCAATGAACCTAGCAACGCCCGATGCACCATATAGGGACGGTGAGCCTTACCGTCTTCGGCTATATAGGAAATATCAAACCGCTCCGGCAGGTTGAAGTCGATCTGAATGGTTGAACACTGCCAAGAGCGGCCAATGGCATCCTTGATCTTTACATCAATTTTCGGACCATAGAAAGCACCACCACCTTCATCGAGATTATAGGACAAACCTCTGGAATCGATGGCTCTTCTTAAAGCTGCTGTGGCGCGGTCCCAATCTTCAGGGGAGCCCACATACTTATCCGGGCGGGTGGCCAGAAAAATCTCAAACTGATCAAATCCAAAATTCGTCAGAATCGACAGGGTAAACTCGATGACCCCGAGAATTTCCTCTTCGATTTTCTCGGGTTGACAAAAGATGTGAGCATCATCCTGGGTGAAGCCTCTAACTCGAAACAGACCTTGGAGCACCCCGGACCGTTCGTAGCGATAAACCGTACCGGTTTCCGCGAATCTCAAAGGCAGATCTCGGTAGCTTCTCATGTCACTCTTGTAAATGAGTATGTGAAAGGGGCAATTCATGGGTTTGATCTGGTAATCCACCTCATCAATTTTCATCGAGGAATACATACTTTCCCGATAGAAATCAACATGACCACTCGTGCGCCATAAATCAAGCTTGGCGATGTGCGGGGTGTAAACAAAATCATATCCACCCTGCAAATGTTCCTCCCGCCAAAAATCCTCTATTTCTTTTCGGATCAGCGCTCCTTTGGGATGCCAAAAAACCAGCCCCGGGCCTGCTTCTTCCTGCAAGCTAAAAAGATCTAACTCTTTCCCTACCCGACGGTGATCCCTTTTCTTGGCTTCTTCTACTTGCCTGAGATAATCTTCCAGCTCCTTCTTACTGAAAAAGGAGGTCCCGTAGATTCTCTGCATTTGCTTACTGTGCTCGTCACCCTTCCAATAGGCACCCGCAATAGACAATAACTTCACCGCTTTAATCTTTCCAGTAGACCGAATGTGTGGGCCTAGACAGAAATCAATGAGGTTTCCCAACTTGTAACAAGAAAACTCATCGGCAGCCTTTTCCTGGATGAGCTGGCACTTCAGTTCCTCACCTCTTTTCCTGAACCACTCCAACCCCTCGGGCTTGGCCATCATGAAACGCTCATAAGGCAGATCCTGCTTGATGAGTTCCTGCATCTTCTGCTCAATTTTTTCCAGGTCTTCCGGAGTGAAAGGTTCTTTCCTGTAAAAATCGTAATAAAAGCCATTTTCAACCGGGGGCCCAATGCCCAACTGAGTTTCGGGGAAGAGCTCGATGACCGCCAAGGCCAGTAAATGAGCTGAACTATGCCGGTATACTTGCAGGGCCTCGGAATTTCTGTCAGTGAGGATGTTGACCTTAGCATCCTTTTCAAGCCTACTGGATAAATCTCTGAGCTGGCCGTCGACTTTGGCAACCAGTGCAGCTTCTGCCAGGCGTTTGCTCACAGAATTCGCCACTTCCAAAACAGTGACGCCAGATTCAAACTTGTTCTGGGTTCCGTCAGGAAAGATAACCGTAATCGAATTCATAAGGCTTAATCGGGTGAAAGGGCAGCCCCTCTCAGGCTTTCCGGCCAAAACGAGCCTGAAAATTTACCAGATATCCAGGTGTCGGTCAACCTTTTTAAGGTTGCGTAGAGCGCGAGGCTCCGTCAGCATCGAACTTTCATGGGTTTGATTCATCAGACTTATTATAAGAGAATCGTCCGAGAGAAGAAATCCAGCGCTTTCGAAGATGCGATTACAGTTTTTGAGACTCTCAAATTAGCCAATGGAGATTTACGGCCTCGATTTCACCAGCGCCCCCCGTCCGAAAAAGCCTATCACCTGTGCTGTGGGTTCAAAGGATGGCCCGGTTCCTGTATTGAAGATGGAGCATCTGACAGGGTTCTCCGGTTTTGAAGAATTTGAAGTATTCTTAGGTCAGGGCGGTCCCTGGGTCGCAGCGATGGATTTCCCCTTCGGGTTACCTCGGAAACTAATTGCCAATCTCTCCTGGCCGAAACCTTGGGAAGCCTATGTTGAGTTTGTTTCCACACTAGGCTTGAAGTCGTTTGAGTTCGAATTAGCTGGCTACAGAAATGGCCAACCCCAGGGGGATAAACAGCATTTGAGGCTACAGTCCGATGATGTTATACGGAGTCCCGGTTGGGAGAATGTTTTTCCAGGGCGCTCCCCGATTGCTGAGGTCTGGCGTAAGTCTCCTGCCTTGTCGGCCGACCACTGCAGACAGAGTGGCCCTCGAAGGTTATCCAGCTCTGGTGGCTCGAAAATGGATTGGGAAGCACAGTTACAAAAGCGATCAGCCTATCAAGCAAACGCTCGATAAGGAGGAAAGGCGCCGAGCCATCCTCACCGGACTGCGCTCCAGCCAATTTAAGAGTCACTATGGTTTTGATATCGAATTGAGCGACACGCTGGCCCGTCAGTGTGTCCTGGATCCTTCGGGCGACGCTCTGGACGCGGTTCTTTGCTCCATTCAGGCCGCTTGGGCCTTTGGGCGACGGGACTTTGGCGTACCTCCCCAATGTGATAAAGATGAAGGATGGATCGTGGATCCGTCATTAGCGCTGTAATTTGAGAAGCCTGGGTGTTTCGGCTATACTAACAAGGTGCGTGAAAAGTAGAGTTATTAAAGGAAGCGGACAAAATGCGAAGAATCTATTTGGATAATAATGCCACAACCCAGATAGCCACTGAAGTGGTGGAGGCGATGCTGCCGTGCTTCCGGGAGTCTTATGGAAATGCCTCGAGCGTTCACTGGTACGGTCAGGAGGCCAAAGCCTTGATGGACAAGGGCAGACAACAGGTCGCAACCTTTCTCCACGCTGAACCTAACGAGATCGTATTCACCAGTGGCGGAACAGAAAGCGATAACCTGGCCATCCGTGGAATTGTCGAATCCGTGCCAGGAACCGGCAAGCACGTCATCACCTCACAAATCGAGCATCATGCAGTTTTGCATGCGTGCCAGATGTTGCAGAAGCTTGGCATCAAAGTCACCTATGCTCCGGTTGATGCAGAAGGTCTGGTAGACCCTGCGGAGATTGAGAAGTCCATTACACCTGAAACGGTTTTGATCTCGATTATGCATTCCAACAATGAAATTGGCACCATTCAACCGGTTCAGGAAATCGGAGCGATTGCCAGGGCCCGCGACATTTACTTTCATACCGATGCTGTCCAGGCGGCGGGAAAAGTGCCTCTTGACGTGGAACAAATGGGGGTCGATCTCTTATCGATTGCGGGACACAAATTTCACGCTCCCAAGGGTGTCGGCGCTCTCTATATTAAGAAAGGCACTAAAATTCGGCCCCTGCTTTACGGTGGGGCTCACGAGAGAAATCGGCGCGCGGGGACGGAAAGCATCCCTCATATTGTGGCCCTGGGCAGAGCCGCCGAACTCGCAATGACTGAGATGGAAAATAATACGAGAAGAATTCTTGAACTCCGGGATTACTGCGAGACGGAGATTCTGAGACGTGTCCCTCACACGTTCCTTAACGGCTCTCGAACCCGAAGAATTCCGAATACGGCCAACATCCGTTTTGACCAGGTCGAGTCTGAGGCTCTACTAATCAATCTGGATTTGGCCGGTGTTGCCTGTTCCACCGGCTCGGCCTGTGCCTCCGGCTCCATCGAACCGTCCCACGTGCTGACAGCTCTGGGTCTTCCGCCAGAGCAGGCTTTCAGTTCGGTTCGTTTTAGCCTGTCCAAATTTACCACTCGCGAAGAAATTGACCACGTTCTGAATTTGCTTCCGGAGATGGTTGAGCGCTTACGCGAAAAGTCCCCCCAACACAACAAGTCGTTCGTGATGCACGCAGAATAAGGAGTATTGGTGTCCGAGAAGATTGTTATTGCGATGAGCGGCGGGGTGGATAGCTCCACGGCGGCGGCCTTGCTTCAGCAGCAGGGCTATGAGGTTGTGGGGCTCTCCATGCAGTTATGGGACTATACGCGCCGGGAATCGAGCCACGATGAGGCCGAACTGAAGAGGTCCGGGACTTGCTGTTCTCTAGATGATATCTACGATGCGCGTCGAGTGGCTCGTTTTTTGAATCTGCCTTTTTATGTGGTCAACTTTGAGAAGGCTTTCGAGGAAGAAGTGGTCATCCCCTTCGTGAGATCCTATTTGGAAGGAGAAACTCCGATTCCCTGTGTTCGGTGCAATACCTTCTTGAAGTTCGATCGCCTTCTTTCCAGGGCTTCTCAAATTGGAGCTGCCAAGCTGGCCACGGGACATTATGCCCGCGTCCGCTACAATCAGGCAACCGGTCGCTATGAGCTGCTTCAAGCTCTCGACACAAGTAAAGATCAGTCTTACTTCCTCTTTGAGATGACCCAATCCCAATTGAGGCGCACTCTGTTTCCTCTAGGAGAATATTCGAAATTGGAAGTCAGGAAGATGGCGAAGGAATATCAGCTCCCTGTTTTCGAAAAACCGGACAGCCAGGAGATTTGTTTTATTCCCAGCAAGAATTACGGCCGCTTCGTCGAGACCTACGTCTCCCAAGGTTTAATCACCCCCCGGGAGGTCGCGACCTCACAGGCCGAAAGCTCCGGCTGGACGGCCCGTTCTGGGACCATTGTGTCCAGAGACGGTAACGTCTTAGGTCAACATCGTGGGATTCATCATTTTACCGTGGGCCAGCGCAAAGGGCTGGGTGTCGCGGTGGGCGAGCCTCTTTACGTGCTCCAGACTGACGTGGCCAATGGCCGTGTGGTGGTTGGACCGCAACAGGACTTGTTGAAGAAGGGGCTCATTGCCAAGTCGCTTAACTGGATTTCGATTGAAAAGCTCGTCGAACCTATGCGGGTAAAGGCCAAGATCCGCAACCGGCACGAGGCTGCGACAGCCACGCTCTGCAACGAAAACCCTGATTGCGTCTCGGTGGAATTTGACGAGCCCCAGCGCGCCATAACTCCTGGCCAAGCGGTCGTCTTTTACCAGGAGGATCGCGTGGTGGGCGGAGGCTGGATCAAGGAAAGCCGATAGATACTTGTCCCCCCCTTCTTCGTCGTCGTCCTCGGACTCGTCGTCATGGCCATATGCACAGGATGAGCTTGATGACCAGACGACGACTAGTGGTACATAATCCTAAAAACGTCAGTTAGCCACAGAGGCACAGAGACCACAGAGGGGGCAGATAAGGAGTTATATCTTCGCAAAGCCTTTCAAAATTGTTATCCTCTGCGTGAGGATACCGCATCTGAAAACCGCCCGCCTTTCCACTTGCTCTGTGCACTCTGTGACTCCGTGGCAATTTCACCTGCCGGATTTGGGATAATCCTCCATGCAAACCGGTATCATATTCGATGACCTCTTTCTGGAACACGATACCGGCCCTTATCATCCGGAATGTAAGGAGCGCTTAATTTCCATCGGAGAGGCACTGCAGTCCTGTCCTTACTCTGACCGGCTCTTCAGACTAAAGCCGCGCCCCGCTCGCGAAAGCGAACTCAATCTCATCCACCCGTTCTCACATATTCGAAATATTCAGCGGACCGCTGGCCAATCCTTCACGCAACTGGATTCGGATACCGTGGCCAGTGCCAGGAGTTACGAGGTCGCTTCGAATGCCGTGGGCAGTATCCTGGAAATGATCGATGCCTTGTTCTCCGGTCAAATTCAAAACGGTTTTGCTTTTGTGCGCCCTCCCGGTCATCACGCTGAGCCTGAGCGGGCCATGGGGTTTTGTCTCTTTAGCAATATTGCCATTGGGGCGGCCTATGCCTTGAAGAAGTTCAAACTTTCACGCGTGCTGGTCATCGACTTTGACGTACACCATGGAAACGGCACGCAGAGCGCCTTTTACAACCAGAAAGAAGTGCTCTACCTCTCCACCCATCAATTTCCTCTTTACCCAGGAACCGGGGATTTCCCTGAACTTGGCTCAGGCGGCGGCAAAGGATTTACCGTGAACTTTCCGCTCCCGGCAGGATGTGAGGATGATACCTATAATCTGATATTTGAAAAAATGGTCACTCCTATTGGCGAAGCCTACCGACCCGAGTTGGTCTTAGTTTCGGCCGGCTTTGACGCCTACACGCAAGATCCGCTGGCCGGCATGGACGTCACTCCGAAAGGGTTTTCCGGGATAGCCAGGGCGATCCTCGACCTGGCTGACAAGGTTTGTGAGGGCAGGGTAGTCCTCGCGCTGGAAGGTGGATACCATTTGGCTGGTCTCCAGCGGTGCGTGCTTTATGTTCTGGACGAACTGACTCGCAACGGACATCCACGGAACGACTGGAAGCAGACGCCTCGATTTCGTTCGATCCTGGAAACAGCCAAAAAATATTTCAACCCATATTGGAAGTTCTAACTAGCCAACGGCTTCGCCCCCTGAGAGCCTGCCCCCACCCCTGACAGGGAGCCCCGAAGCGCCAGCGAGGGTCATCGCCGGGCTGTCCCTCGCTGGCGCTTCGGGCTCTCATTGAATGGCTGAGTGTTTTGTCCAAGCCCCTAGGGGCGAAATATGGGTAGCCCAAGGTGGAGCGCTAGCGGAACCCTGGGTTTGCGGCCCCATTCCCAGTCTTCTCCCTTTCCCCGCACAGGCGGGGAAAGCGCTGGGGTGAGGGGCATGAGTTGAGAAAACGAGAACAAGATTCCGCCGCGTATAACGGGCTAATACGCTCGCCGGCACTGGCTTCCGCTCGTAGCTCGACTTGGACATGACTGCATTCGACTGGAATGGTACTTGTGAGCCCGCCAGCGCGTGAGTGGGATGGCTGCAATCGGTTTCTAAGGCAACTCTCTCAGTCGAATGTTGCGAAATTCCACCCGCGTATCGTGACCGAGAAAGCCAATGTGACCTTGAGAACGTGCCAGACCGGGATGCTTCTTCAGGACCTGCGGGTCTTTCACAGAATCAAGGTTAGCATCCACAATCGTTGTCCCGTTGAGAATCACGGTGATGCGGCGACCGCTAGCAGTAATCTCTTCCTGATTCCATTCTCCAGCCTTCTTTAAGAAACCCTGGCGGGCGGGGACCACGTCATAGATCGAGCCATGGTATTGAGCTGGTCTCAACTTTCCCTGATAGACCGGAGCCTGGTCATTCATCGAGAATCTGAATCTCCATCCCGGCATAAGCTGTATCCCCTTCAAGAGGGGCCCGGATACCAACACCGTTGTTGCCGCCTGGTTCTGTCTTGAACTCGAAACGAAAGACAAAGTTGGAATACTCTTTCTCGGTGAAAAGGTTTCCACCCCCATCGGCAGGGCAAACCAGGACGTGATTTTCCACAACGTAGCCTCGTCCTGTCTTTCTGACGAGCGTCCAGCCGTCTAAGGTCTCACCGTCGAACAAAGAGATGAAACCCGGTTCCTCTGCAATAACTAGCAATGATAGGCAGAAAAATAGGAAAAGAGTTGCTTTCATGGTTTTCATGATGTAAAGGTCCTTTGGTAAAGTATCGCTCCGCCCCCGTTTCTTAGGTCGGCGCCCCTGCAACCGGAAAGAGCCGTGGCTGCTCCCCTGGCCGAAACCATAATCCCCCTTCGGATGCCCTGGACTCAAACCAGGATTGGGCGGAGCACATTGCCCTGGACGTCAGTCAACCGGAAATGCCGGCCCTGGAATTTGTAGGTGAGTTTCGTATGATCGATTCCCAGGCAGTGCATGATGGTGGCGTGGAGGTCGTGGACGTCCGTTGGATTTTTCACGATGTTATAACTGAAGTCATCGGTCTCACCATAGGTGATGCCACCTTTAATGCCACCGCCTGCCATCCACAGGCTGAAGCACCGTGGGTGATGGTCGCGGCCGTAGTTGTCCTCAGTCAAAGCACCCTGCGAATAGACCGTCCGTCCGAACTCCCCGCTCCAGATCACGAGTGTATCACCCAGCATTCCCCGTTGCTTCAGATCCTGAATCAGCGCCGCCGAGGGCTGATCGGTCTGCAGGCATTGGCCGCGAATCTCCTTGGGTAAATTGTTATGCTGGTCCCAACCGCGATGGAAAAGCTGAATAAAGCGGACGCCGCGCTCGGCCAGTCGCCGCGCCAGAATACAATTGGCGGCATAACTGCCGGGCTTGCGTGAGTCAGGACCATACATCTCGAAAACCGCCTCAGGCTCCTTCGAAAGATCCGCCAGTTCAGGCACCGAGCTTTGCATTCGAAACGCCATCTCATATTGAGCGATGCGTGTGGCGATTTCCGGGTCCTGGTAATCTTTTAATTGCAGGTCGTTGAGCCTCGCCAGATCGTCCAGGAACCGGCGCCGGGCCAGGGTCGAATAGCCCACCGGATTTGACAGGTAGAGCACCGGATCCGAGCCGGAGCGAAACTTGACGCCCTGATATTTCGTTGGCAGAAAGCCGCTCCCCCATTGGCGGTCGGCCAGTGCCTGGGAACTGCCGCTTCCTTGAGAAACCATGACAACGAACGCCGGCAAATCCTGGTTTTCACTCCCCAAGCCGTAGGCGATCCAGGCCCCAATGCTGGGCCGGCCCGCTAACTGAAAGCCGGTCTGGAAAAAAGTGACTGCAGGGTCGTGATTAATGGCTTCGGTGCGCATCGATTTGACCAGGCAAAGGTCATCAGCCACCTTCCCGGTGCAGGGCAGCAGCTCGCTCAGCCAGGTTCCGCTTTGGCCGTGCTGGTTAAAGCGGAAGATTGAGTTGGCGGTCGGAAAGTTTGACTGGTAGGCAGTCATCCCTGTGAGGCGTTGCCCCATACGTACAGACTCGGGGAGGTCCTTGCCGTGTTGCGACTGCAGCTGGGGTTTGTAATCGAATAAATCCAATTGTGAAGGCGCCCCGTGCTGAAACAGGTAAATGACCCGCTTTGCTTTGGGCGCGAAATGAGGCAATCCCGGTAATCCCGTGCCGGCTTGGGCGTCTTTGGAAAACAAAGTGGCCAGCGCCGTTATGCCCAAACCCGCGCTGGAGCTAAAAAAACTCCGTCGAGTCAGAAGCAGTTTTTGTTCTTGGATGGGGTCCATAACTCCTCCTGAAAATTCTGATCGAGTGATGCCGGGCTTGGGACTTTTGAACTTAAGCGACTCTGCCGCCTGATGTGCGGAAAGTCTCTGACTTTCCGAACTCACGCCCTGCGGGCTCTGGGGCTATGCCCCGGCCGCAGACTTCCTCCACACAATGTGATCGAAGTCGAGGGCCTGTTAGGATCCCTTCGCCTCGATCCGCATAATAAATCCTCTCTTACTGCTTGGTCACCGCCTCGTCCAGGTTCAACAGGAGGCTGGCTACCGAAGCATAAGCTGCCAGCTCAGGCGGATTCAGGTTCGAATCGACCGCGGCCTCACCCTGCGCAAGAAACGCTTTGACCTGGTCGGCATGGTCGGAGAAATAGTCCAGATGGTACTGAAGGTTTTTGCGCAAGATCTGCTCGTCGGCCGCCGACGGAGCGCGCCCGGCCACCAGGCGAAACCCGTAGCGCAGTCGCGAGGTCGCACTGCTGCCCCCTTCTTTGACCATGCGTTGGCCGATGGAACGTGCCGCTTCGAGGAATGTAACGTCGTTCATCAGATTCAAGGCCTGGAGCGGTGTATTGGTGCGAGTTTCGCGAACGACACAACTTTCTCGCATGGCTGAATCAAAATTGGCCATCATGGGCGGGGCTACCGTGCGTTTCCAAAAAGTGTAGAGGCTGCGGCGGTAGAGATCCGGTCCTTTGCTTTGTTCGTAATTGAGGCCTTGCATGGTTAATTCTTCCCATAATCCGGCGGGCTGATAGGGTTTTACAGAAGGCCCGCCGATCCTTTCAACCAGCAGTCCCGCGGCAAATAAGGCCTGATCGCGGACTATCTCAGCCGGTAGTCGGAACCGTGGTGCGCGAGCGAGTAAACGGTTCTCTGGATCTTTCTGGAGCAGGTCCGGCGTTGCCTTCGAGGATTGCCGATAGGTGGCGCTCATGAGCATGAGTTTCTGGATGGCTTTCACGTCCCAACCGGAACGAATGAATTCCGTTGCGAGCCAGTCCAAGAGTTCCAGATGCGATGGCCACTCTCCTTGCAGACCGAAGTCCTCGGTCGTCTTAACCAGCCCGGTGCCAAAAAACATTTGCCAGAAGCGATTAACGGTCACGCGGGCGGTCAGCGGATTTTGCGGATCGATGAGCCATTTGGCGAACCCGAGCCGGTTATTGGGAACTCCCGCCCGAAGAGGAGGCAGGACCGAGGGAACTCCAGGCGTCACCCTGTCGCCGGGTTTGTCATAGGCGCCCCGGACCAACAGGAAGGTATCCCGGGATGTGGGCCGCTCTGCCATGACCATCACCGTCGGAAAGGTACGTTCAAGCTTCTCCTTCTCTTGACCAATCGCGACAAGCCGCTTCCAGGCTTCCTGAATCTGTGCCGGGGCCGCATTTTCCAGAAAGGCCCAACGCAATTGCGACTGTTCGATCTGGCTGCGCTGGCCCGCCGGCTTGCGGGCCATCTCATTGAGCGATTCGCCGCAGGCCAGGGCAGAAATCTCCTCGGGATTCAGGATGCGGCCATAGATACGAACATCATCAATAAGGCCTCGAAAGCGGCGTTCCGGACCCCAGCCGCTGCCAATGCGCAGGGGGTCCTTGAAAGCCTTGCCGGCATTGCGAAACGGACGATACAAGGTGTCCAATTGGACTTTCACTTTAGCAGGTTGGCCATCCATGAAGACCCGGACGCCTTCCGCCATGCGAGAACCGCTGTAGGTGACGGCAAGGTGGTGCCATTGCCTGGGCGCGAGGCCCTCCTCGGTCTCCAGCCGTATGGCGTCGTCCTCCCAGACACTGGTCAAGTTCACGTGGACCTTGCCCTGATTCAGATGAACTCCATAGCCCCTTCCTTTCGGCTCGTCCACCATTCGCGTGACTATTGAACCATCGGGCGTCGTTTCGGAGTACACCCAGGCTGTGAGCGTAAACCGGTCCTCAATATCAAACCCGGCGATTTCACCTGCGTCGAAGAAAGCACTGCCGTCAAACGAGGCGGCGCGACTGATCCTCCCGGGCACCAAGGGGAGCGCGCCGCCGGGATTGGGCGTTTCAGGTTCAGAATCGAAGGGGAATGCGGCCTCCAAGCCGGCGTGGGGAGCCCAGTAACGAAGCTCATTGTGCTGGGCGATTTCGCATTCCCAGGCGTTTTGAGCTTTCTCGATGGAAGGTCCATGTTGCTTGAGAAATTCTTCGACCGCTTGGATTTGGTTCTCCAGAACCTTCAGCTTCTGCTGCTGCTCGAGGGTCGGGGCAGGAACCAGGGGTGGAGAGTTGCCATACTTCATGGCGCGGCCTAACTCCGGCACGTTATTAAAGTAGGCAAAGATCTGATAGAACTCTTTCTGGGAGAACGGATCGTACTTGTGGTTGTGGCAGCGCGCACAACCCAGGGTCAGGCCGAGAAACACCGTGGAGGTCGTTTCCACGCGATCGACCACGTATTCGACGGCATATTCCTCGGGGATAATGCCGTCTTCCGTGTTAGCCCGGTGGTTGCGATTAAATCCCGTGGCAATCCTCTGTTCCAGCGTTGCATGGGGCAGCAGGTCGCCGGCAATTTGCTCGAGCGTGAATTGATCAAAGGGCTGGTTGCGGTTGAAGGCATCGATCACCCAGTCGCGCCAGCGCCACATCACACGCTCGCCGTCATATTGGTAGCCGTTGGAATCGGCGTAGCGCGCCGCATCCAGCCAGCGAGCGGCCATGCGTTCGCCATACCGAGGCGATGCGAGCAACCGGTCGACCACTCTTTCATAGGCATTGGGTGACGTGTCCTTCAGAAAAGCGTCGATCTCGGCAGGCGTTGGGGGAAGTCCCGTTAAATCCAGGCTTACGCGCCGCGCCAAGGTTTCCCGGCTCGCTTCCGGAGAGGGGGAAAGCCCCTCCTGTTGAAGCCGTTCCAGAATAAAATAATCAATGGCATTGCGCGGCCAGGTCCCGTCCTTGACGGCCGGCAACGGACGCCGCTTAGGCGCGATGAAAGACCAATGGGATTGCCACTTCGCGCCTTGGGCAATCCAGGTGCGAATCCGGTCGATTTCTCCAGGAGTCAACTGTAGACCTGAGTAAGCCGGTGGCATCCGGAGGGCCTCGTCCGTGGCTGTGATGCGGCGGACCATTTCACTGGATGCCGGATCTCCCGGGGCCACAGCCCGCCTGCCTTCGCCGAGGTCTGCCACGGCTGCCGCCTCGCTATCCAGGCGCAAGGAAATGCCTTTCGCCGTCGCGTCAGTGCCGTGGCAGTGCAGGCACCTGTCCGAAAGAATCGGACGGATGTCTCGATTGAATTCGATAGTGAGATCCGCGGCTGGACTGTTTCTGATGCAGGCAATTACTGCAAATAGACAGACAACCAGTCGCATCAAAAACACCCGCACGGTGCGAAATCGAGCGGCCACTCTCGTTCCCTCCGTCGTTCTTGGGGGTTCTCTGGGCCGAGGCTTGCTGCTAACATCACTCGGTCCAAATATACCAACGGCGTCCTTCCTGTAGACCTACGCTATTATATATGTATCCCGACCAATTTTCTGCGGCAAACTCTGTGTAAGAGAACTTCTCACTTATTTTTGATTGCGATGTAATCCCCCTTTCGGGAACCGTAAATGGGTGTCATCAGCCAGACTGATCAGAACGGTTGACCGAGGAAGAAGCCGCTGGTCTTGTCATTGATGCTATAGACTCGAGAGACGGCGGCCAGAGGAACATTGTTGAGAGAATCGATTACAAGCGGACCATAGTTGTTGGAAATGCCCAAGGTGGAGAGGATGTCATCAATGTTGTAAGCACCATTTATGGGGATGACGATGCTCTCATCCTGTGCCAGGATGTTGCCCGAGATATCACGGGCCGTTACGCGCACAGGGGCAGGAACTCCGTTGCCTAGATTGATTACAGTAACACTGGAATGGAACTGCTTGACATTGGTGGCAGACGGAATGAGCAGTCGAGTGGCTCCGGAAACCAAACTGAGAGCGAGGCCGGGATCATCACTGCTGTTGTTGATGACCGAACTGAATGCGGCGACTGGCTGGCTGGAATTAAGGCGAATATACCCCAGAGTATTGGAAGTCCCGCTCGCTCCTGTCAGCCAGCGATTGACGTTATTTAATTGCAGCAGACCGTGGGCAGGCACCAGGACATTTTTGGAACCCAGTGGCGTACCGCTCGTGTCAAAGAGACTCACCGTCGCGCTGGCCTGACTTTCACTCGGATTGTTGATACCCAGGTTGGTTCGAAATGAGGCCGTATCCTGACTGATAGGAATAATGCCTGTGGTCGTCAGCTTGGAAAGCTCAACCCCTTCAAAGAAGCCGCTGGCTCCGGAGGTCAAGCTGTAGACACGGGAACTGGCTACCAACGGAAACGCGTTGTTGGAGGTGATTTCCAGAGGGCCATAGATCCCGCTCAATCCCAGGGTTGTATGGATGTCGTCGCTGCGGAAAAATCCGCCCGAAGGAATGGTCACTGACCCTCCTCCTCGAAGAACTCCAAAGTGGTCACGTTGCCGCAAGCTTACGGAGACCACTGATTCTCCGGCGTTCTGGAGAATCAGCGAGGAACGAAACTGGTTCACTGAAGTGGTAGCAGGAATCATCAGCTGGGTTCCGCCAGCCGCCTTACCAATTTCAAGGCTCGGGTCATTGGAACCATTGTGAACCTGAGTTGCGTAAGCAACCAGGGGTTGATCGGAAAATATCACCACAGACCCCGCCAGATTCGTCATTTGAGTGGCGTCAGTTCCGCCAACGAATCGAATAACATGGTTGAGCTGGGTCAATCCGGCAGCAGGAACGGAAATGGAGCGAGCCCCAACTTGTGTGCCGTTCTGATCATAGAGTGTTACAGTGGCAACGGCCACCTGGTTTGAGACATTTGTCACACCCAGGTTGGTGCGAAACTGGGCCGTGTCGATAACGAAGGGAACAAATTGTATGGTTTCATTGAGGCTCAAAGCATAACTTCCATTGTTAGGGTTGAACCGAAAAATAACCACCTTCCCCGGAGAGAGGCGTGCCTGATTGAAACTGAGCTGGACAGCCCGATCTCTAGCCGCGCTCTGAATACCCACGGTGGCGCTGCCACCGCGAGAGCGGGGCCCCTCCAGAGTTTGATACTGAAATGCAATGTCATTGCTACCTTCAAAAAGAATCATTTCGAAAGTGATTCGAGTATCGAGCGCCATCCCGTTTTCATCGATAATGTTCAAATTGCTCCATTCAATCACTAACTGCCGGTTAGGCGAGCTCCCCAGCAGGCGCGTGAAGACACCACTGTCAGGTCGCTCCAGGAAAAGATCATCGAAAAACGGAGCGATTAGATTAGCCGGCAAATTGCCAGCCGTTCCACTGGCAATGCCCTGTCGGGGAACCGTGGTTCCAGGCAGAGGACCATTTTGCCATTCCGCAGGAAGCGGAACAGAGTTGTTAAGGGAAAGCCAGCCGTTAGTGGCAACCGATATTTTGCTTCCCTCCAGGAATGTAGAAGTAAACAAGCTGAAGTTGAAGGGAAGCGAGATTTGAACGGTTGAATCATCATTGTCGTTTGGAAAGGAAAGCCGGGTGCCGCCAGAACCTTCAGAAGCGTCAACGAACCGGGACTGCGGTTGCGGATGATTGGAGCTGGGCTGGGGAGCCGTGACGGTGAAAACCGGTCCGTTGGCGGTCTGCCCGAACGTAGTGACGGAAATCGTTCCGGTGGATGCCCCGAACGGAACGATGGCAACAAGCTGGGTTGGGCTGGAAGAAACCAGAGCGGCCTGAACGTCATTGAAGCGGACCACGTTGTTCTTAACTTTGCTGTCAAAGTTAGTCCCGCTAATGGTAACCGCCGTCGTGGGAGGGCCGAAGGAAGGCATGACGGACACGACCGTTGGAGGAGCGGCTAAGGAATTGAAGGCGCCAGGTAGAATCGCGCTCGTCCCATCAGGATTTACGACTAGAGCGGTCAAGCTGCCAGCGGTGTTGGGCGGTGTAGTCGCCTGAATTGTGGAAGAATCGACGATCAGTAAATTAGAGAGAGGCAATCCCGCCAGATAGACCGACGTGCCCCGCACAAAGTTTGACCCGCTGACCGTGACTGTTGTCCCGCCCTCTCGCGCTCCCGAATCGGGAGTGATGGAGGAGAGGGTAGGTGGAGTTCCCGTAATGATGAATCCTCCAGTCAGAGCGGACAAGCCATCACTTCTCTGGGCAAACAGGCTTCGGAGTCCAACTGGCGCCGAGGGATCTGTCGTTACAGAAAGATGCACATTGCCTGTCCCGACAAGTGTCGCACTGCCCAGCGAGACACCGAGCCCCGTAATAAGGAAGCTGGTTCCGGCTGAGAGGCCGTCCCCTCTGACTGTAAAAGGGCCTGAGACCCCTTGAGACACACGCACGCCCAGCGCAGGACTGGTCAAATTCAAAAGACTGGCTGGCTGAGGCAGGACGGAGATATTGACGTTAGGCAAGTTGTTGCCCGGCGCCACATTGACCATCTGCCGGGAGGAGAAATCGGGGGTATTGCCCAGGAAGGTCGTAGTGAAGTTGACATTGACTCTGGAATCAAATTGCCCGCCCATCGCGGTTTCAGTAACCGGGCCATCTAGCGGTTCTGCGTATACCGAGTAACTTCCCACCGGCAAACCCGCTATTTGAAAGGTCCCGTCCAGCCCCGAAAGTGTTGAAACGGTCGGGCTGCCCTGCTTATCCAGCACAACCACGTGGGCTCCAAATACGCTGGCACCGTTGTTCGCAACTCGTCCGCTAAAGCCTCCTGTCGAATTGGTGAAGTCAGCTGACGGGTAAATGACTGAGGCCCCAATGATGTCGTCACTCTTCAGCACGCGCGGAAACAGGTCCCCGCGTGAACCGGTGGGATTCATGGTGGCTGAAACTATCGCTGTATGGTCTAATCCCAGGAAATGTCCAATCTCATGAGTGGCGATGGCTTGGATGTCGAAGGCATCACTGTCTCCACTGGTTGAAAAACGGAGAGCTGGATTAAAAAGGATATCGGCATCTAAGAAACGTCCAGAAGCAGTCGTCGAAATGGTGACTGCGATAGCTCCTGAGGCAAAGGAGAAGCTGGTATCTTGAAATGTGATCAAATTCGTCCCATCGTGGCCACCGCTTTGAATCTCAGTAGTACCCTGGTAGCTGAATTCAATCGTGGATGTCGGAATGTCTTGCCACGTTTCAAAAGCCTTTTGGATGGCAACGAACTCGCTTCCATTACTCGAGGAGGGTAGTCCAAGCACGCTGATTTTGTAAGGGACAGGCTGGTTCTGCCATTTGGCATTAGACTCCACCCGCACAAAGGCAAGCACTGATGACGTATCACCGAGGACGGCCAAGACGAGGGCTGAAGAAAGGCCAGATTTCAGGGAGTGCCAATTGCGACAAAATTTCCGCACAAACCTGACCAGGAAGACTTGCAATTTCTCGCGATATAGACGAATGTCCATGAACGGCGACGAAAACCACGCGGTCGAAGAGGTTGCTCCAAACAAGACGTTCTGTTGCAGATGGGCGCCCAATATCGATGGTCGGGCTAAACTCTGAAACCTGCACCTTCAATCAAGCATCGGCCGGGTTATTTGGCGATTAGATTTTTAATACCGACGATCAGGTCGTCTAGCGGGACTCGATAAGGCTTGGCCTGCGACGAAAGGGTGTGGGTGGAAGTATCATAAAGCTGCAATCCCGATAAGCTATGAATCACTTCTTTGTAACCGGTACGAAGATCTTTCACAATCTGAAATTTTCCCTGAGAAAGTCCAACAATCTGCCAGTGGTGGTCCTTCGAAGGTTCTAAAAATAAGACGGCCTCTTCATTGGGGACAAATTGAGGCATCCCCGAAACGGTCTGTGTTATTCCGCCGACACTCCCACCCACTGTTACGACGGTGACAGATCCATTGGAGTGACTCTTAAGATTTTCACCAACTGCAAATTTTGAGTACGTTAAAATCAGGGTGCTTTTCTCATTCCAGCGACTCTCTGTCGACAAGCAGCGCCCAACGATGATCTTTTGCGCCTTCTGAACCAAATCCTCTAAAGACAATTTTTCGACCGTAGTGGCCTGAAGCGACGCGATCAACAATATCAGGATAAGGAATGATAGGGGGGCCAAGATTCGGGTCATTGATCCTTGCGACTCCAGTCGTAGGGAATCTCGCTGGAGTGCGGGTCCACCCGAAATTCATCCGGGTCGTCGTAGTAATACACTTCGGTCGCGCAGTTCACGACGATCGCCTCGTATTCACTGATACACTTGAAGCCGTGATAAACATAATTGGGAATTTGAAGGAGCATTTGATTATGATCACCCATAAAAAACTCGTTGATTTCTCCGTGGGTGTGGGAGGCCTGGCGACCGTCGTAAAGGACAATCTTCATCATCCCGCGTACTACCACAAAATGGTCGATCTGCTTCTTATGATAATGCCATCCTTTTACCACTCCCGGATAGGCTGTGGTCAAATAAATTTGTCCAAACTTAATAAACATCGAATCATCGGATCGCAACATCTCCATGAGGCGACCTCTCTCGTCGGCTATCACTCTTAATTGCTTTGTTTTGACTCCCTGTATCAAAGGTTTCCTCCTATTCTACAAAGGGCCTCAGTTCCAATTCTTCGGATGGCCGGTGGAAAGGCTTCATCGAAAGGCCCTGGCCAAATGGAAGGGTGACCTATTTGTTTAAATCGTCCTTTCATGAATCAATCAATGACCTGAATCTCCTTTTCCTGGACAGTCCGATCCAGAATTGAAAAAGCGCGCACAGAAGGGGAACGTAAGGAGGCAATGAAGTAGGTACAATCAGGATAATAGGCTTGTTCTACATCGACTGAAGAAGGATAGGCCTCCGAAGTTGGGTGAGAGTGATAAATACCTAAATGGATCAGTTGCAGAGAACGTAGCTCCTTAAAGAATCGAAGGAGGGCTCGCGGCTCCATGGAGTAACTTATGGGGCTTTGTAAGGCATTCTTCATTCTCCTGAGATGGCTGATGAGGTTTCCTTGACCCATTAGCAGACCGCAACATTCCAAGGGAACATCCTCTCTGGCGTGCTGGATAATGGCTTCCAGAATCTCTTTTTTAATTAGGACGATGTCCACTTCAATTTGTGGAAGAACTTTCGTCACTTCACTTCCACCCCCTTTATCCAAAGCAGTGGTCAAGGGAAGACGTCTCTTTATTCTCTCCCCGGTGCTTTCGCCGAGGAAGCCATAGAACGGTGAAGAGGCGATCGCGATCAACCGTTGCACTAACCATATTATAAGTAAAGCAAAAAAGGCTAACCCACCTGGGTTAGCCTTGCTGGACATGAAAAATCCGACAAAATTAGTCCGCCAATTTCCTCCTGAGGAATGCCGGAACATCCAGATCCGTCTTATCGAAGTTGGGCGGAACCGGGGCGGGGTTCTCCGGCATAGAAACGCCGAGGGCCCCGGCCTTGGCCGCTTGAGTTAAAGGTACGGATCCAGGTTCAGGTCGCATTTCAACGGTTCGTAATTCCTGGGAGTGAGGCATCTGGATCAGTGGGGCTTTCTCTTCTTTTTTGTCAAAGCCAGTCGCAATAACAGTGATTTTGATTTCATCCGTCATGCTGTCACTCAAGACTGCTCCAAAAATGATGTTGGCTTCTTCATCGGCGGCTTTGTGAATGACAGAAGCCGCTTCACTGACTTCATGCAGAAGGAGATTTTCGGGTCCCGTAATATTGATGAGCACTCCGCGGGCCCCTTGGATCGAAGCCTCCTCCAGCAGGGGAGAAGAAATGGCTCGGCGGGCCGCATCGGCGGATCGGGTCTCGCCCCGCGCCGTTCCAGTTCCCATTAAGGCCATGCCCATGCCTTGCATAATGGTCCTGACATCGGCAAAGTCCACGTTGATGATTCCGGGAATTTGAATAATATCCGAAATCCCCTGCACTCCCTGGCGCAGGATATCATCTGCGATACGAAAGGCTTCCGACAGGCTGGTGCCTCGTTGCACCGTCTGCAGAAGGCGCTCATTAGGTATAGCAATGACGGTATCCACACACTCCCGCAATTCGCGAAGACCCTGCTCTGCCTGCTGAGCGCGTTTTTTTCCTTCAAAAAGAAATGGCCTGGTAATGATGGCAACCGTGAGGGCTCCTAATTCCGCGGCCAAGCTCGCGATGATGGGAGCAGCTCCAGTGCCCGTGCCTCCGCCGAGGCCCGCGGTGACAAAAACCATGTCTGCGCCTTCCAATACTTCGATGATTTTTTCGGTATCTTCGAGCGCAGCTTTGCGTCCAATCTCGGGGTTGGCACCAGCACCCAAACCACTCGTCAATTTCTGGCCAATCTGAATCTTCACTGCCGCGTTGGACATCTTGAGGGCTTGCAAGTCAGTATTGGCAACGATGAACTCAACCCCTTCGACTTGAGCCGAAATCATCCGGTTGACGGCATTACCTCCGCCGCCCCCCACTCCAATTACTTTGATGACTGCACCATTGGGTGGGCCTTCTTCCAGCATAAATTTGATGGGTTGATTGGATGTCTCCAAATTCATTGAATGCTCCTTTCCCTAAAAAATCCGGGGATCCCTCCCCACACTGAGCGCCCCCAAATGACAAGCGAGCGACATTTTTACAAGATCCAAGCCAGACAACACCAAAGGCCATCCTGCTCCAACGCTTCCCTAAAAGTAAGAGCTTGCATTCAGAAGTAAAAACTGTGCAAACACAACATAGTGTGTTTGAAATCAAAATTCAAGCAAAAAATACACTATATTTTGTAGTATAGGGGTCGTTCGCGCTTCCCCCGAAAGCCGGCCCCGACAGGAAAGACAAAAACTCAGCTTAGATGGGTCTTGAACCACGACAAACCTCTGGAGAGCAAGTTTCCATTAGTATGAACTTTGGCCAAACGGTAAGAATGGGTTCGATAGCCAAAGAGGACTAGACCTACAGCTGTCGAGTATATTGGACTGTTCAGTGCTTCGCCCATCCCTCCTAACCCGGCGGGAACCCCTTTTCTAACAGGGAGATCGAAGATCTGCTCTGCTACGTCAATGACCCCTTCTAACAGAACGGTCCCGCCGGTCACAACGATCCCAGCTCCCAAGGCTTTTTCAAATCCGGTTTGCTTAATTTCTTCCAAGATCAAGCTCATGATTTCTTCGACTCGCGGTTGAATAATTTCGCAAAGAATCTTCTTGCTGATCGTTTTGGGCTGTCTTCCACCGACGCAGGGAACTTCAAAAGAGACATCTTCGGCAATTAGAGTGGATAGAGAACAGCCGTAATGGCGCTTAATCTTTTCGGCTTCCGGAATGGACGTACGGAGACCCACAGCGATGTCGTTGGTAATCTGGTCGCCTCCCAGCGGTAGAATTGACGTGTGGCGAATTGCTCCTTGGATGAAAACGGCTAAATCAGTTGTCCCACCCCCTAAGTCAACCAGGGCCACTCCAAGCTCTTTGTCATCGCTGTTGAGCGTGCTTTCCGCTGAGGCGAGCTGTTGCAGCACAGTGTCAGCTACAATGATCCCACTGCGGTTGGCAGCCGTAACAATGTTCTGAGCAGCAGTTGTGGAACTGGTCACAATATGACAGTTCACTTCCAGACGCGTCCCTAAGAGTCCCAAAGGATCCCCGATTCCATCTTGGCCATCGACCACGAACTCTTGAGGCAACACATGAACAATCTCACGGTCTATGGGCAAAGAGACGGCCTTGGCAGTTTCTATCACGCGGCGAATATCTTCCTTCATGATTTCCCGGGTATGGGCCATGATGGCCACAGCCCCTCGGCTGTTGAAGCTCTTAATGTGAACTCCGGAAAGCCCCACATAGGCGGATTCAACAGCGATTCCGGCTGTTTTTTCCGCCTCTTCAACCGCTCTCTTGATCGAACTTACGGTGGCATCGAGATTGACCACGACTCCCTTGCGCAGGCCTTTTGATTCCGCAGCGCCCATCCCCACCACGGCCAGTTCGCTCTTTTCACCCTGCTCACAAATGACTGCACAAGTCTTGGTAGTGCCTACATCCAAACCGACGATATACTTATTTTTCTTGGCCAACTTCTCCTCCGCTTAACCTTTTCAAACAGGCCCGATTATAGCTGGTCAAGAAGAAAAGGAAAAAGGCAAAAGGAAATATCAGTTCCTGAACTTTTGGTTGGCCGTATTGATGACCACCTGATTGCTGTATCGTAGGTCAACTGAGTCCAGGAGGGGGTACTTTTGCTTGAGCTCTCGACTCATCGCCAAATAGCGACGAAATTTCTCCTGAAAATTCTCAGCTCCCAGATGAACCAAGACTGTGTCCTCGCTGGCAATCACAGAAACATTACCCGTGTCTCGCAAATAAATCTCTGAAATATCCTTGCTCAGCCCGGCGCCATTGTCATCCAGTGATTGAATCAAGTCACGGTACAAGGCAATTCTTTTTTTGTTGCGCGTCAGGGTCTCCACATCAAAACCTGCTTCCAAGCCAGATAGCACCGGGAAGTCAAATCTGGAAATGGTTTCTGGCTTGTTTTCCAATAAGATACCATCTTCGTCGACCAGAACAGTGCCACGCTCGACCCGGGCAAAGGCAATGGGAACCCGTTCTTTAATGGAGATGACCAATTTGTCGGGAAGAATGCGCTGCACAGACGCCTCTTTGACCCAGGGCAACAGTTCGATGGACTTACGCAATTGATGAATATCCAGCGCCAAAAGGTTTTTGTTCAGCTCTTCAAGCTCTCTTATCCTCATCAAAACATGGTTTTCGGATACGTAGCGAAGCCCACGAATTTCCTTGATCGCAATGTCAAACCTATGTGCATGCAGGAGAGCGTCCCTAATGGCATAGGTTACAAAGGCGATTATCGCCAGGGCGGCGATAGCTAAGGCACCTTTAAATGATAGAGCCAGAACTCCTTTCACTGTTCTACTTCGTCCCGCTTCGCGGGGTTTCTGTTTTACCAGAATTGGACTGGATCTTTCGCCCATATATTCCGCTAGGATTCTTCCCAGGCGCCTTTCCATACCGCCAAAATCTCCGACGACCCAGCCCTTGACCAGGACCCTCCAGCCTTAGCAACAGCTCTTCTCCCCCCTTCCAAACGTCACCGGCACCCATGGGCATGACAAGATCACCCGCCTCCAGTTCAGGCTGAATAGAGGAGTCGACCTCCCCTAGACTACGAATGTAGCGGGCGTTT